>JAGBUB010000029.1 GCA_017631035.1 Alistipes sp. | reverse complement strand
TCTTCTCCATATGGAGATTATTCAGGAGCGTCTGTATCGTGAGTTCGATATGGATGTTATCACCACCGTACCCAACGTGTCGTACCGTATAACCACCACTTCGGGTGAGGAACTCGAGGTACACAACCCATCGGGTCTGCCGGAGGTGACCAAGATTTCGACCATCGAGGAGCCATATATCAATGCACAGATTATCACCAAGGCCGACTTCCTCGGCTCGGTTATCAAGCTCTGCATCGACAAGCGTGGTGTGATGAAGAATCAGAACTTTATCACCACCGACCGTGTGGAGGTGAACTTTGATATGCCTCTGTCGGAGATTGTGTTCGATTTCTACGATAAGCTCAAGAGTATCTCAAAGGGCTACGCCTCGTTCGACTACCATCGTACGGGTTATAAGCCCTCGAAGCTCGCTAAGTTGGATATTCTTCTTAACGGTGAGCCTGTCGATGCCTTGTCATCGCTCATCTATGCCGACCACTCATACGATTTCGGCCGCAAGATGTGTGAGAAGCTAAAGGAACTTATCCCTCGCCAGCAGTTCGATATTGCCATTCAGGCGGCTATCGGTGCGAAGATTATTGCCCGCGAGACCGTGAAGGCCGTGCGTAAGGATGTTACGGCGAAGTGTTACGGAGGTGATATCTCGCGTAAGCGTAAGCTGCTGGAGAAGCAGAAGGCTGGTAAGAAGCGTATGCGTCAGGTAGGTCAGGTGCAGGTGCCCCAGTCGGCCTTCCTCGCAGTGCTTAAGATGGATTAAGCGAAAGTACATAAGTGAAAGAACCTTAGAACAAAATAAAATGAAAAAGACTATTATTGACCTTTTCGAGCAGTCGGTTGCCAAGTACGGCAGTCGCACATTCCTGCTTGAGAAACACGATGGCGAGTTTAAGCCCACAACCTACAGTGATTGTAAGGAGGAGGCTCTGAAGATTGGTGCAGGTTTGGCTTCGATTGGTATTAAGCCCAAGCAGACTGTATCGATTTTGGCCGAGGGTTGCAACAACTGGATTCTCTCGGAGCTGGGTTTGTTGTATGCAGGTGCTATCAGCGTACCCCTCTCAATTAAGTTGGAGGAGGCTAACGACCTCTTGTTCCGCTTGCGTCACGCCGATGTAGTGACAATCTTCCTCTCACGCAACCAGTTGCCTAAGTTCCGCAAGATTCGCGAGCAGTTGCCCCTTATCGAGCACGTTATCGTATACGATTGCGATGCCGAGTTGCAGGATGGCGAGATCTTCCTCTCGGAGCTTTCAGCCAAGGGTGAGCAGTATTTGAAGGAGCACAAGGAGGAGTTCCTGGCCGTAGGTCAGGCTGTGCAGAACGACGACTACGCTACCATTACCTACACATCGGGTACAACGGCTGATCCTAAGGGTGTAATTCTTACTCACCGCAACTATACGGCTAACGTCGAGCAGGCTCTTACACGTATCTCTATCCCCGAGGATTATACGATGTTCATCATCCTGCCTCTGGACCACTGCTTTGCTCACGTAGCAGGTTTCTATATTATGGTGGCTTGTGGTGCTTCGGTAGCAACCACTCAGGTAGGTCGCACACCTATGGAGACACTTAAGAATGTACCCATCAACATCAAGGAGGTGAAGCCTCACGTACTGCTGTCAGTGCCTGCCTTGGCCAAGAACTTCCGCAAGTCGATCGAGACATCAATCAAGAAGCAGGGCCCCAAGGTTGAGAAGCTCTTTAAGTTTGCACTGAAGGTTGCCTACGAGTATAATCAGGATGGTCTTAATAAGGGCAAGGGCTGGCGTTTTATTTTGAAGCCGCTTGTTGCTCTGTTCGATAAGATTCTCTTTGAGAAGGTACGCCAGGGATTTGGTGGCAACATCAAGTTCTTTGTAGGTGGTGGTGCGCTTTTGGACTCTGAGCTTCAGCGCTTCTTCTACGCCGTTGGTATGCCTATGTTGCAGGGTTATGGCCTATCGGAGGCTACTCCCATCATCTCGGCTAACTCGCTGGGCGCAGGCCGTCACCGCTTCGGCTCTTCGGGTAAGGTTATCCAGCCTTTGGAGCTTAAGATTCTCGACGACGAGGGTCGCGAGATGCCCGTAGGTGTTAAGGGTGAGATCGTTATCAAGGGCGAGAACGTTATGGCTGGCTACTGGAAGAATCCTTCAGCCACTGCCGAGACCGTTAAGGATGGCTGGCTCTACACAGGCGATATGGGCTATATGGGTGAGGATGGTTTCCTCTACGTTTTGGGACGCTTCAAGAGTCTTTTGATCTCGGCCGATGGCGAGAAGTACAGCCCCGAGGGTATGGAGGAGGCTATCGTGGATAAGTCACCTCTGATTGACCAGATCGTAATCTACAACAACCAGAGCCCCTACACTTCGGCTATCGTTGTTCCCTCGCGTGATGCAATGCGTCAGTTGCTGGGTGGCAAGAGCGATGAGGAGTCATTGCGTGCCGCAGCTAAGGCTATCGGAGCGGAGGTTGATAAGTACCGCACAGGTGGTCAGTATGCCGATGAGTTCCCCGACCGCTGGTTGCCCGGTGCATTGGCTATCGTAGGCGAGGCCTTTACCGAGCAGAATGGTTTGGTGAATAGCACAATGAAGATTGTTCGCGGTAAGGTTGAGGAGTACTATGCCGACCGTATCGAGTATGTATACACTCCCGAGGGTAAGAAGATTGACAATCCCAAGAACTTGGAGGCTATCGCACAGATTGCAAAGTAAGAATCGCAAAAATATTAATAACGATTAAGGAGAGTATTTTCGAATACTCTCCTTTCGTATTGTGCAAGATGGAGTAATGTTTCGTTAACGCACCGAGATTTTATTTAAATTTCTTTTTGCAGGAATGGGATTACCATATTTTCTGTAATTTTATTTTGCCATAAATGCGGTAGTAGCTCAGTTGGTATGCCCTCGGCTTCAGTTTTATTTTGCGTTGCTCGGCATTCGAGTCCCTTGTGGAGTTAGGCTTACCGCTCAAAGAAAAAGTCCCGACTTAGGTGCGGGACTTTTTTGTGTGATCTATTTTTCTTCTACTTGCTAATGTAGGTAATCTGGATATCCTTTTCGCCCAGAGCCTTCTCAACTGCGGTGGGGAACTCTGCGTTGAAGGGGTAGTCGTCCCACGGCTGGCCTATGCGGCCGCCCTCGGCATCGAGATAGTGGACATAGGTGTTACTCTCCATTGTGGGTAGCCACTCAGCCTTGTCGGCCACGACATTAATCAGATTGGCACGACTGCGGTCGAAGATGTTGTTGCGGATAACGAAGTTGTAGGCCTGGTTATAGTGCATCCACCACGACTTAAGGTGTGCGCCCCAGCTCGAGCCACGCTGACTGCCCCAGCCCATACCCGCAAAGCGCATTATGTTGCCCTCGTAGAGTACGTTTCGCATATACCCCTCGGTGGGTTTATATTGTGCGCCGAGGTAGTACTCGATCGACATCTCGCAGTGTTCGATGAGGTTGTTGGTAAATGATACGTTGTGCATCGAGCGCGAGGCATCGCTTATGCTCTCCTGATTCTGGTTGGTGATGCCGGCGTCGTAGATCTGGTAGATGTAGCAATTGTCCACCACAAACTTACCACATCCGCCGTAGATCTCCACTCCATTGCCATAGCGCGAGGGACGACCACCTGTCTTGGGTGCTGGCGAGAGGATGGAGCCTCCTATCCAGCCGATGACGCAGTTTGTGACGGTCAGCCCCTCGGTGGTGCTGCCACCAATGCCGTGTGAGCCTCCATACATCACGCACAGGTTGTCAACGTGCACGTTGTCGGTAGTCTGCACCACGGTGCCGTGGGTGAGAAGCTCAATGGATGAGAATCGCTCCTTAGGGTTGCCCTCCACCGAGCAGAGGTATAGGCGCTTAGACTCCTGATAATCGAGGAAGAAGTCCAGGTCTGTGTCCAGGTCCAGGCCGCTATTGAACGGCTCGCCCGTAAGGAGGTTTGTAGTTGAGCCGTCGGGATGGATGCGCTGTGTTATTTTGCGTGCCACCTGCTCGCCCGAATTAAAGACCAGCGTACCCACATCATCGGGTAGCTCTTCGGAGAACATATATACGTTTGGTGTTGTGGTCTCAACCCACTCGCCAACCTTTGCAGCATCGTAGGGAGAACCATAGATGCGTGGTTTCTCGCCACGTCCGTATGCCGAATAGGTGACGCCCGCCTTGGTATATATGCGGCCACGCCACACATCGCCACGGCGAAACATCACGCCATCGGAGGGTTGCAAATCGAGCGAGTTCATCTTCTCCAGCGTGCGAATTGGGGTGCGAGGCGATAGACCGTCGTTCTGATCGTCGCCATCGGCCGCAACATAATATATCGTTCCCGTAGGTTTAACCTTGCTCTTGGAGTTGAGTACGCGACGACGCATCTTATCGGCCTTGCGGTCAATATCCTTGATTCTAGGCGATGTGGCCTCCTGCTCTATCTCGGCATTGGCTATGGGCTGAGTGCAAGCCCCAATGAGCAACGAGGCGAGGAGTAGTGTGATATGTAGGATGTTTTTCATTTGTCGTAGGGCTTATATAAATTCAATCTCTTGTGCATAGCCGAAGTAGTTGGCTCCGACGGTGTATTGCTTGGCGGTGGGGGAGAACTGCTCCTCGAAGAATTCGTGCATATGACCGCACAGGATAGCCTTCAGCTGTGGCTGCTCTTTGAGCCAGTTGTAGAACGCCAGCGACGGCTGGTCCACATCGTGCGATACGGCACGGCTGCGGTAGGGCTCCACGGCAGCGCTGTTAGGGTCACGACGGAAATCCTCGATAACCTTGGGTGGTGTGCAGACCATATAACTCGTACGACCCTTCTGGCGAGTGAGCGTATCGAGGCAGTGCTTGGGTGTGTAGAAGGGTATGTGGCACATAAGCACTACGGGTAGACCCTTGGCGAACTCCCGCTCCACGGCCTTGTGTTGTTCGGCGGTGACGTAGTAATAGACGTTGTCGATTGAGACAAAGTTCACTCCGTTGATGATGCGTGAGGCTACGGTCAAATCGTTGGGGAAGACCTTCTGTACTTTGTCGTAGCTCTGCGCCTTGTATGCAGCATCCTCCTTCGCTTCGCCCACATATTGCGAGAACTCGTGATTACCTGCCGCCGTAAACCAGTTACCCACGGCCAGCTTCGTAGATATGTAGTCGAGGTTAGCCTCGCTTACGAAGTCCTGCAAGTCACCCGTATGCAGCAGCATAAGGTCACGCTCGCGTGCATAACGTATAGCTGCGTCGAAATAGCGCTCAGCATCGGGGAAGGCACTCTTGCGCTTAGCCGAAAGGGTGTGCTTGCGCTCATTGTCGCGGGCATCGACGCGTGTGAGGTGTGTGTCGCTCAAGTGCAGCACCCTGATGGGAGATGAGGCTCCTACGTTGATGGTTAGTTTGCGAACCTCCTTGAGTGACGCGGGCTCCGTGATGGGCTCTGAGAGTTGTGCGTATAGTTTATCGGGGAGTTGTGATGCGAGGAAGACTCCACCGCAAAGTCGTAAAAAGTCGCTTCTTTTCATTGTGGATAGTTTTTCGTTTCTACAAATTTAACAAAAATATATTTTCCATTGGTGCAGTGGTTGAAAAATATATGATATACAAAGAAAAACTCCGTGATTTTGTCACGGAGTTTTTCATTTATCGTATTTAATACCATAGCGTAGGTTTATCGCCCATCTCGAAGCGCAGCTCGCCACCTGCCGTAAGGTCGGTGTACGATATCCACGGCTGTCGGTACTCCTTGCCGTTGAGCCATACACGCTGAATGTATCGGTTTTGCTCGGAGTTATTCTCTGCTACGATATGCATCTTGCCACCGGCAACCTCGAGCGTAGCCTCATCAACGATGGGGGAGCCAAACCAGTAGCGTGCCCCAGCAGGCTCTGCCTGATAGAATCCCAGTGCCGACATTATGTACCAAGCCGACATCTGTCCTACATCCTCGTTGCCCGAGAGGCCTGCCTCGCCGTCGAAGTAGAGTGTCGAGAGCACCTCGCGCACCTTGTCGGCACACTTCCAGGGCTGACCCAACATTGAGTAGATGTAGAGCGTGTGGTGGCTGGGCTCGTTGCCGTGGGCATACTGGCCAATCAGACCCGATATATCCGACGAGGCATTTTCGCCCGTGATCTGAGAGCTGACAGTAAAGAGCGAATCCAACTTTACTATCATAGCCTCACGACCGCCATAGCACGCGGCAAGTCCCTCGACATCGTGTGGCACGAGCCAAGTGTACTGCCAAGCGTTACCCTCGCAGTAGTCGTCAACATCGTGATCTGAGAAGAATGGATCGAACGGCGTGCGCCACTCGCCCTTGCTGTTGCGGGGACGGATGAAGCCTGTCGAAGAGTCGAAGTAGTGGCGATATGAGTGACTGCGCTCCTCGAAGTAGCGGGCATCTTCTGCCTTGCCTACGGCGCGTGCTGCTGCCGCTGCCGCCGCATCGGCAATGGCATACTCCATATCGAAGGCTACAGACTTATTCTCTGTCTTGTCGTAGGGGATAAAGCCATACTCCATACGAAGTCCATTGCCACGTCCCTCGTTCATTGAGGTTGCGTAGATAGCTTTGTAGGCACGCTCGGCATCGATTCCTGTGTCGCCCTTGACTACAGCGTCGGCAACCGATATAACGCCAGGATTACCCACCATACAGTCGGTTTCGTTGCCCCACAAATGCCATACTGGCAGACGGCCCTGCTCGTCGAAGATGTTGAGCATTGAGTTTATTATGCCGTTCATCTTCTCGGGGTGCATAATCGAGTACAGAGGCATTGCCGCACGATAGGTGTCCCACAACGAGTAGGTAGTGTAGGTAGTGTGTCCAGGGTTGGGGTGTATCTGGCCATCGGCACCACGATACTTGCCATCCACGTCGCAGAACACAGAGGGAGCCACCATAGTGTGGTAGAGTGCGGTGTAGAATATACGCTTCATACTCTCGTCGTTGCTCTTGATCTGCATCTTTGCAAGTTCTGCCTCCCAAGCCTTCTCAGCCTCGGCGGCAACCTTCTCGATGTTGGGCCACGAGGGCATCTCTGCGGCCATATTGGCACGAGCACCCTCGACACTCACGGGCGAGATAGCCACCTTGAGCATAATTTGTTCGCCCTCATCGGTTGTGAAGTTTACACGCCCATAGTGTGTGTTTTTAATGTCGACACTCTCGAAGGGCTTCGAGAACTCGGCCACAAAATATACCTTCTGGTCGTTTGCCCATCCCGATGAGTAGCGGTAGCCCTCGATGCGGTTGTTACCCACCACATCGAAGCCGCTCTCGGTAACGCTATCCCAGCAGCCACCGTTTTGCAGGTCGATGACAAGTGCTGCCTCGTCGCTTGCAGGGAATGTGTAGCGGTGGTACCCAACACGCGATGTGGCACTCATCTCGGCCAGCACGCCGTAGCGCACCACGGGTACCGAGTAGTAGCCTGCACGTGCCACCTCCTTCGAGCGGTCGGCATAAGACCACATACCCGAGGCGGGGTCGGAACCATCGCCACGAGCGAAGGTAACATCACCCACAACGGGCATAATCGTAACGTCGAACAGATCGCCAATACCCGTACCCGAGAGGTGTGTGTGCGAGAAGCCAATCAGCGTAGAGTCGCTGGCGTGGTAGCCCGAACACCAGTCCCACTCCTGCGGGATGCTAGTGGGGCCCACCTGCACCATACCAAAGGGAACGTTGGCACCCACGAAGACGTGTCCGTGATCGCCTGTGCCTATCTTGGGATCGACGTATGAGGTGAGCTGTGGCGCAGTAGAGCAGGCCACAAGACCGAGCGCCACGGCTATAAATAGGAGTTTTCGGAATCTCATTATTCTATTTGTTTGGGATTAACATTTTATGGGCGCAGGCCACTACCACCCTGCAGGGTGATTGTCTCACCTGTTACGTAGGCTGCATCGTCCGAAGCGAGGAATACGCACACACGTCCGATGTCCTGCTTGGGGTCGGCAAAGTGACCCAGAGGAATACCCTGAATAGTCTTCTGGAAGAGTTCGGGATAGTTGTCACGCCACTGTGCAAGGCTCTCTGTCATTGCAAGCGGGCAGATAACATTTACTCTAACGCCATCGGGGCCCCACTCGGCTGCCGCCACGCGCGACATACCACGAATACCCTCCTTAGCTGCAGCGTACGACGACTGACCCAATTTGCCGAACAAGCCGGCACCCGACGCGAAGTTGATTACAGAGCCTTTACTCTCCTTAAGATAGGGGAAGCACTCGCGCATATAGAAGAATGCAGCGTATAGGCCCGAGTAGATAGCCAGATCGAAATCCTCCTTTGTGTGCTCCACAAGGGGCGTACCCGACTTCGACACCTGGGCGTTGTTTACAAGTGTATTAATCTTACCGAACTTCTCGATGGTCTTGGCCACTACGTTCTTGATAGCCTCCTCGTCGGCACCATCGGCCACGATGGGCAACACCTCGATGCCGTACATCTGCTCCAGTTTCTCTTTCGCTGCTACCAGACGTGACTCGGTGCGTCCTGTGATTACAAGGTTAGAGCCCTGCTCTGCGAATGCCTCGGCCAAACCGAAGCCGATACCCTTACCGCCACCTGTGATGATGGTGACATTTCCTAAAAGTCGTTTCATAGTATTGTTGTTTTTAGTTATTTGCTTTTATTATTTAAGTTTCTTGCCATCAGAAAAGGCATTGCCAACCTTTGCTCCCAACTCGATGTAATGGTGATTTACGGGATCGTAGGTTATGGGGCGCAACTTGGCGTAGTCAATCTTGCCATCGGTGAGGATTGATTCGTCGGCACTCACATTTACGATGCGACCTACCAGATGACAGCTCTCTTCGTCGTACGATACCATCTCACACTCCAAGGTCATCGGCAGCTCCTTGATGATAGGGGCATTGACCACCTCCGAGCGCTCTACCGTGAAGCCTGCTTTTGTCATCTTGTCACGCTCGAGATTTCCCGACACAATACCCACATAGTCGCATGCTACAACCTGATCGGCAGTGGCCATACTGACGGTGAAGGCCTTGGTTGCGAGGATGTTTTTAGTGGTCTTGTGCCCCTGCGTGATACAGATGCCTATATGCTCATCGGTAAACATTCCGCCCCACGCAGCATTCATTGCGTTGGGTATGCCTGCCTCGTCGTATGCCGCAATGATAAGCACGGGCATAGGATAAAGCCAGCTCTTCGATCCAAAATTCTTACGCATAGTTATTTATTCTTTATATTTTTCAAACCAAATTCTCAGCCATACGGCGATATGCTCCCTCAAAGTTAGAAATTATCCTTCAACAAATAGCCAAAACCCTAAACTTTTTACAATTTAGCGATAGTGATGGCTCTGGTTTTGGGAGTTGTGAGCGGATGAAGTGAATTAAAAGGAATAAATTTCCTATATTTGTATAACAAACCGTTTGCAATGATGAAACGAGTAAAGATTACCGTCAAGCATATAGCGTGCTACGAAGATTTGATGGCCCAGTACGAAAATCCTATCCAGAATGCCTGCGATATGCATCTTGGACAGACTTTCGTAGTGGAGAACTGCATAAAGCCCGAGGGTATGTGCGAAAGTGCGTGGGAGACGTTGTTGCCCTTTGTGAAGGAACTCTCTCAGGGTGGCGGAAACTTCTTCGATGGCTGGATGCGTAATCCTCACTCCGCTATGCTATCGTGCAACGACGGTTTTCGCCCCGTGAGTTTCTATGTGGAGACTATTGATTAGGTGGGTGTTAAAATGAGTAGATTATGGAACTAACCCTTTTAGATTATATAGTTTTCTTCCTCTTTGTAGGAGGTGTGGCTCTGTTTGGTTGTAGCTTCTTTTTCAAGAGTCGCCGTGGCGTAGCCGCCTTTACTGCCGCCGAGGGGTCGTTGCCTTCGTGGGTGGTGGGAATGTCAATCTTCGCTACATTTGTCAGCAGTATCTCGTTCCTCGGCCTGCCCGGAGGATCGTATGCAGGTAATTGGAATCAGTTGGTCTTCAGCCTCTCGATTCCGCTGGCTATGTGGGTGGCGGCCAAGGTATTTATTCCGCTCTACCGTAACCTCGACAGCGTATCGGCATATCACTACATCGAACTCAAATTTGGCTATTGGGCACGCGCCTATGTGGCTGTATGCTATCTGCTCACTCAGCTTGCGCGTGTGGGCTCGATTCTTTTGCTGCTTGCAATACCCATCAATACAATGTTCGGGTGGGATATAAGCACAATAATCATCGCTACGGGTCTTCTGACGCTTGTCTATTCGCTCTTGGGTGGTATATCGGCCGTGATGTGGACCGATGCAATACAGGGCATAATACTTATTCTGGGTGCTATTACCTGCGCTCTGCTCCTCACATTTGGTATGCCCGAGGGGCCCAAGCAGTTGTTCGAGATTGCCGCCGAGCACGATAAGTTCTCGCTGGGTAGCTTCTCGCTCGTGCTCACCGAGCCTACATTCTGGGTGGTGTTTGTCTATGGTCTGCTGACAAATATGCAGAACTACGGTATCGACCAGAACTATGTGCAGCGTTATATGACCGCCAAATCGACCCGCGAGGCTGTGAAATCGACCCTGTTTGGTGGCCTTCTCTATATTCCCGTGTCGCTGGTATTTGTATATATAGGTACGGCGCTATTTTCTTACTATCAGGCGCACGCGGGCCTTCTGCCCGAGGGTGTAGTGGGCGATAAGGTCTTCCCCTATTTTATCGTGCACGGCCTGCCTACGGGCATTACGGGACTTGTTATTGCCTCGCTCTTTGCGGCGGGTATGAGTACCATATCTACAAGCATCAACTCCTCTGCAACAATCCTTTTGACCGACTTTTACAAGCGACTACACAAGGGTGATAGTTCGCCTCGCCAGCAGATGACGGTGTTGTATCTGGCATCGGCTGCTGTGGGCATTATTGGCATTGGCGTGGGTATGCTGATGATGAAAATCGACGGAGTGCTCGATGCGTGGTGGAAGCTGGCATCGATATTTAGTGGCGGTATGCTCGGCCTGTTCCTGCTGGGCCTTGTATGCCATAAGGTAAAACGCGCGAATGGTGTGGTGGCGGTGGCTGTTGGTCTGGCCGTCATAGCGTGGATGAGTTTCCTTGCCCCTCTGCACACCTACCTTACTATTGTCTTTGGCACGATGGCAATCTTCCTGACAGGTTTTGTGCTCACCAAGCTTACGTCGAAATAGTCTTTACTAAATAGGGTAGTCTTACGCCATAAGGCATAAAAAAAAGCCGTCGGGGTTTCCGACGGCTTTCGCTTTATATTGCGGTGGGGGATTACTCCTCCATCAACAACTCCAACATCTTGATTGAAGACTTGGCAATAGGAGTACCGGGGCCGAAGATAGCGGCAGCGCCATCCTGATACAACTCCTCGTAATCCTGTGCGGGGATAACACCACCTACTACAACGATGATATCCTCACGACCCAACTTCTTCAACTCGGCGATAATCTGGGGAACCAATGTGAGGTGACCAGCAGCGAGTGAAGATACACCTACGATGTGTACGTCGTTCTCAACAGCCTGCTTAGCAGCCTCCTCGGGAGTCTGGAACAAGGGACCCATATCAACGTCGAAACCAACGTCGGCATAACCTGTTGCTACAACCTTAGCACCACGGTCGTGACCGTCCTGACCAAGCTTAGCAATCATAATACGGGGCTGACGACCCTCCTTCTTAGCAAACTCAGCGCACATAGCCTTAGCCTGCTCGAAATCTGCATCCTGCTTCATACCTGATGAATATACTCCAGAGATTGAACGAATAACTGCCTTGTAACGACCTACAACAACTTCGCAAGCATCTGAGATCTCGCCGAGTGTAGCGCGAACCT
>JAGBUB010000028.1 GCA_017631035.1 Alistipes sp. | reverse complement strand
GCCATCGTTTGCTGTGGCTGTGATTTTAGCCTTACCAGGGCTAACGGCGGTCAATGTTGCCAATGAGTAGTTCGACTCCGACTTGGTAAACTCGACCTTAACAACGTCGGGATTGCTGCTTGTAAAGGTTACGGTCATATCGGTTGCATCGGTAGGCGTAATCACTGCCGAGATAGTGATAATACGCCCCTCTTTTGCTTCAGTTGGCACACCTACCAACTTTATCTGCGAAACTTTTACTGCATTGGGTACAACCTTCACCGAAACAGTCGCAGTATAGCCGCCGTCGTTGGCCTTGGCGGTAATGGTTGTCTCGCCCGCAGCAACACCGCTCACAACGCCATTGTTTACCGTTGCTATGTTTTGGTTTGCCGAGCTCCACGTAATCGATTTGTTAGTGGCATCCGATGGCGCAATTGTAGCCGTGAGGGTGGCCTTCTGGCCAATCTCAAGGCTGAGCGAACTCTTGTCGAGTTTTATTCCCGACACGGGGACGGTTGTCGAGACACCATCATCACCACCGCACGCCGCAAAGAGCAGTGCCACGATGGCAAAGGCTGATAGTAAGTACTTTTTCATAGTGATTGTTTTTATGTGTTAATGAATAATTTGAGCAGTGCAAAAACAACAATGGCCCGCATCTTAAGGATGCAGGCTTCAGATTTGATAAAATGTGATTCAGATTAGATAATACAACACCTATCCGCCTGATAATCAGGGGGATACCCCCCCCCCTGTAAGTATATTCAGGAGGTGAGGATATTTTGCACAGGGTGCCATTTGTGATGTTTTGTTTGATGTAAAGTTATCACATTTTTATGTGATTTCCAAATCGCTGGCGCAAAATAGGCCGCTAACCCAAACAGTTGGCGGCCTTTTTTTATTCCCATCCCAGATGCTCCTCCAGAGTCTGGCGCAGATGCGTGGTGTCGAGGTGGGTGTATATCTCGGTGGTGAGTATGCTCTCGTGGCCGAGCAGCTCCTGCACCTGACGTATGCCCGCACCGCCCTCAAGCAGATGTGTGGCGAAGGAGTGGCGGAAGGTGTGGGGGCTCACCTTCTTGTCGATACCCGCACGCTGGGTCGCCTGCTTGATGATGGTGAAAATCATTATGCGGGTGAGTCGCTTGCCTCGGTTGTTGAGGAAGAGTATGTCGCTGGTGCTCTTCATCTCGCGGCGCTTCTCCTGATAGAGCTGTATGCGGTCGCGTGCCAGGCCACTGATGGGCACCAGACGCTGCTTGTCGCCTTTGCCGATGACGCGTATATGTCCCTCGCCAAAGAATAAATCGCTAAGACGCAGGTCGCATAACTCGCTCACGCGCAGCCCACAAGAGTATAAGACCTCCAATATGGCGCGGTCGCGCAGACCCTTCGTCGTGGAGTCGTCTATGGAGCCTATGATGCGGTCAATCTCCTCGGTCGATAGGGTGTCGGGCAGAGGGCGTGAACTCTTGGGAGTCTCGATAAGCTCGGCTGGCGAGGCATCAATCTTACCCTCGAGAAGCAGGAAGTTGTAAAAACTCTTAATGCTGCTCAAGGCTCGTGCCTGCGAACTCTTCTCGCGGCCCTCGTCGTAGAGGCGTATCATATACTTCTGTATATGCTCTGTTGCAACCTCCTTGGGGGGCAGGTCGTACATACGCAATATGAAGTGGGCAAACTTGGCCAAGTCGCTCATATATGATTCTATGCTGTTTTGGGCAAGGTGCTTCTCCAGGAGTAGGTGTTTGCGGTAGGAACGCGAAATTTCATTCCATTTTTTTACGTTATCTGCCATATTCTTTCTAACTTTGTAGTGTGTTGCACTTAATGCAAAAGTAGGAAAATTTTACATAATATGAACTATACCCAACTCAATATTTCAGTTCAAGATGACGAGCAGGCCGATATTTTCACGGCTCTGCTTGCTGACTACCCCTTCGACTCGTTTATGCAGGAGGAGGACCATCTCTCGGCCTATATCATCAACGAGGAGTATGCTCTATGCCGTGACTCTGTAACGCAACTGCTTGCCGAGTACGATGCGTCGTGGCAGGTGGCCGAGGTCGAGCAGCAGAACTGGAATCAGGAGTGGGAGAGTGGCTTCGAGCCGGTGAGTGTGGAAGGTCGATGCCCCATACTCATTCGTGCAGCGCACCACTCTCCTGCGCCCGAGGGAGTTATAGATGTGATTATCGCACCGCGTATGTCGTTCGGCACGGGACACCACGCTACCACGGCACTTATGTCGCAGACCATAGCTCAGATGGACTTTGCCGGAATGCGAGGCCTTGATATGGGTTGTGGAACGGGAGTGCTGGCCATCGTCGCACTGAAGTGTGGCGCTAGGGAGATGGTTGCCGTCGATATCGACGATTGGGCTTGTGATAGTTGTCGCGACAGCGGAGCGCTGAGCGGCGTGGAGATGGATGTGCGTTGCGGCTCGATGGATGTGGTTGGTGGGGAGAAGTTCGACTTTGTGCTGGCCAACATCAACCGTAACATTCTGCTCGATATGATGTCCTCGTTTGCCGAGGCATTGGATGCGGGTGGATGGTTATTGATGAGTGGCTTCCTAAGAGAGGATGTGGAGCATATCGAGCGTGGGGCTGCGGAGTGCGGCTTTGCGGTTGAGTCGGTAGCCGAGAACGACGGATGGATGGTTGTAGTGTGTAAAAAGAGTTAGCAATGGTAATACTTCCTTCAGCATATCTCCCATCGGTGGAGTACATAGCGCGCCTTCTGCGCGAGGAGTGTGTAATCGATTTGGGCGAGAACTATGTGAAGCGCTCGCAGCGTAATCGTGGCCAGATTCTATCGGCCAATGGTGTGATGTCGCTCACGGTAAACGTAGAGAATGCCAATCGTCCGCGTCAGCCTATGCGTGACGTTAAGATCGACTACTCGAAGCGTTGGCAGCACCAGCATTGGGTGTCGATACTCTCGGCCTATAAGTCGTCGCCATACTTCGATCACTACGCTTCGGAGTTGGAGCCCTTCTATCGTCGCGAGTGGCGTTACTTGGTCGATTATAATATGGAATATACGGCTACTCTGCTGCGCCTGTTGGGTGCAGGACGAGAGCTACCCACCTCGGAGAGCTATGTAGTGGCGTCGCAGGCTGACCTTGACCTCCGCCCTAAAAACAGCGAGGGCTCGGTATTCTCAACCCAGCCCTACTTTCAGGTCTTTTCCGACCGTATGCCTTTTGCCGAAAATCTATCGGCTCTGGATCTGCTTTTGTGCGAAGGCCCGCAGGCTATCGACTCTGTGCTAATGCGTTGCCAATTGTAATGGTTGTCTGGTCCTGATGTTCGCCTGCCTTCACCACCACCTGCGTACGCTTTGACATAGGAATCGACTCGGCCTGGAAGATGTGGGGAGCCACCTCCTCCATTGCTACCGTATCCTTGTTCACCAGCAAGACCGGCACCTCGCGCTCCGACGAGTATACCTTCACTCGCTGCAATGAATCCTGACGTATGTTGCGACGCTTCTCGGCGATGTGCAGCGTGGGGCTTGTTTTGTTCCACATTGCGCGGTAGAGGTAGTATGCATCCTTCTTATCCTTGTGGTCGAATGTGATGAGTCCCGTACGAGAGATACCCTCGTTGTGGCGAATGGCTCCGAACTCATACATATTGTTAATCCAAATTCCCCAGAACTTATCGTCCTGCTCCAGAATCTTGGCGTAGCCCTCGTGCAGCGAAGTGTGCCACTGCTCGGGCATCCAGCGCTGGTCGATATTACCCGACTGGAGTGGCTGGTCTGACTGCTGGTCGATAGATCCACCCTCGCCATAGGCTACTGCCGAGCACAGATGTCCCCACTCCGAGTGCAACTTCTCGCTCCAAAGCGTAAGGTCGTCAATCACACCACGCTCCCAACCCAACGACTGCTGCCATACAATGAGGTCGGTTACGAAGTTGATGTCGCCATCCTGATTGCTGCACGCAACGGTAGGACGTGAGGGGTCCAGCGACTTGGCTGTAGAGTTAAGCTGGCGTACATAGTCAAGGGCATTGTCGCCTCTGAGCCATATGAGTGAATAGATACCCCACATAACAACCGAGGGGTGATTGTAGTTCTGCATCACAATCTCGCGCAACTGCTGCAAGCCATTGTTGCGGAAGTTGGGTGTAGCGTAGTAGAACACGTCGCTCAGGTAGGGCGCACGACTAAACGGCAGGTCGATCCATACCAGCGTGCCATTCTCGTCGCAACGGTCATACAGATACTGCGAGTGAGGAGCTGTAACCGAACGGATGGCATTGGCGCCAATGTCGCGAATCTGCTCCAGATCCTCGTCGTAGTGGCGTGTGCGGAGGGCGTTGCCGATGGCAGCACGGTCGTGGTGCAGAGCCACACCTCTTACTGCTATGCGCTCGCCATTAATCTTTAGTCCCTCGCTTGCCGAGGTCTCGATGCGACGGAAGCCGGTAGTAATGCTTACGGCATCCTCCTCGTGATTGCCAATGCCTACTGTAATAGTATAAAGGTTTGGGTCGCTGGGATGCCACAACAGAGGCTCCTCCAGAGTAATGGGTATATCGATGGGCTTACCTGCCTCGATACGGCTTTTGATATAACGTGAGAGCACCACGTCGCCCGTCGGGGCACGCACGCTAAGTGCAAGGTCGCACGCCTTGTCCGAGAGGGTAGTAACCCATACCGATACGGTTGCACTTACGCTATTGTCGGTGATGTTGTTCTGGTGTACGAACACGCCATCGGTTCCATACTGCAGGGGCGAGATTGTGGTAGGCTCGGTCACGATGAGCTCCACGTCGCGATAGATACCACCGTAGAGGTTCTCATCCGACGATGTGGGCAGCACGTCGTTTTGGTAGGCGTTGTTTACAACCACCACCAGCGAGTTGTTTTGGCCGTACTCGATATGCTTCGTAATCTCGAACGTAAAGGCTGTCCAGCCGCCACGATGCTCGCCCACGTGGTGACCATTCACGAAGAGGTCGGCGATGGTCTGCACGCCGTGGAACTTGATGAAGAGACGCTTGCCCGACCACTCCGAAGGCACGAAGATGCTACGCGAGTAGTTGGCCGTAGTCTGCAGATATGTTCCCTGGCCTGCAAGGGCGTCGAGATTCCAGGTGTGGGGGAGTGACACTACGCGAGCGTTGTCGCTGCTCATATCGTGTTTGTAGAAAAACTGCCAATCGTCGTTCAGAGAATAGATCTCGCGTGCCTGACTCACACAGGCGACAATGGCAAATATCAGTGTCAATAAAATACGTTTCATAGGCTGAAAAATTATACTGTTTTCGGTGTTTGATTGTTTTGCCAGATGGTGGTAACGATGTGTGCCACCCCGTGCAATCCGATTTTTACTCTTCGCAAATATAGCAATTCTCAAAAAAATATGCTAACTTCGTGCAAAATTTCCCTTTTATGGGTGTATAAAAAGCACAAAACAACCCAAAGTTAATTATGAACGTATTCGATATTATTGTATACCTGGCCCTGGCCTGGGCGCTCTTCAATGGCTGGCGACGAGGGTTCTTGTTGCAGATGCTATCTCTTGTAGCCGTAGTGGCAGCTCTCTATTTTGCAGCACAATATGGTAACGAATTGGAGCGACTGGCGGGCATCGAGGTCGGTATGCCGGGCTTGGCGGGCTTTATCGTAATCTTCGTGGGAGCCCTGTTGCTTATCTCCATTGCAGCCTATTTGTTGCGTGCCGTGTTTCGCTTTGCAGGATTGGGTATGGCCGACACGCTGCTGGGAATGCTCTTCTCGGTGGCAAAGGTTATGCTCATCGTGAGCGTGCTCTTCTCGTGGTTTGCCTCGGTAAACAAGAGCTACGATTGGGTGTCGAAGTCTACTATAGAGCAGTCGCGATGGTTCGATCCCGTGAAGGGTATCACAGTTAAACTGACACCTTATTTTGAGGATTTGGCCGATAAATTATTGAATTAGCGTATGGCTGCAGAGTGCATAAAAGGTATGGTGGTCCGTTCAACGGGCAGTTGGTATGAGGTGCTGCACGAGGGTGAGCGCTTACAGTGTCGCATACGTGGTAAGTTGCGTCTTAAGGGCGTGCGCTCGACCAATCCTGTGGTCGTGGGCGATGTGGTGAGTGTCGAGGCCGACGAGCAGGGCGGATATGTAATCTCGGCCATCGAGCCACGACGCAACTATATCATCCGTCGTGCGTCAAATCTCTCGAAGGAGTCTCACATCATAGCCTCAAATGTCGATCAGGCATTGTTGGTTACAACTCTCTTTTCGCCCGAGACGGCAACCGAGTTTATCGACCGTTTTCTGGTCACCTGCGAGGCCTATAAGGTGCCCGTAGTTATTCTGCTGGCCAAGATGGACTTGGCGCGTACACGTCCCGAGGCTATAGAGGAGTTCCACGCAATATATGAGAGTGCCGGTTATCGCATTGTCGAGGTGTCGGCCACCGAGGGCGAAGGCGTTGACGAGGTACGCGAACTGTTGCGCGGAAAAACTACGCTCCTGTCGGGCAATTCGGGCGTAGGAAAATCTACACTTGTGGCGGCCGTTGAACCTGGTCTGGATATCCGCACGGGCGAGATTTCGCAGAGCCATCACAAGGGCAAGCACACCACTACATTCTCCACTGTTTATCCCCTGTCGGAGGGTGGATATATAATTGATACTCCTGGCATTAAGGGCTTCGGTCTGATTGACATTGAGGATGCCGAGCTGGCGCACTACTTCCCCGAGATGATGCGCTACTTGCCCGAGTGCCGATTCTATAATTGTTCTCATACCCACGAGCCACATTGTGCCGTAGTGGAGGCAGTGCAGAGGGGCGAGATTGCCTATCCGCGCTATGAGAGTTACCTAAAAATAATGGATGAAGATGACAAATATCGTAAATAAACTAATTGCCGAGCCTCATAGCGCCGAGTGGTACGATGAGCGCACGGCATATATGGAGTCATTCCTTACCGATGAGCGTCGCGAGGTGTTGCGTCGCACGCTCTCATCGCGTACTCGCTATATGACCATTCTTACGGAGAATACCTTTCACCCGCAGAATGCATCGGCTCTGGTGCGCCACTGCGAGGCTTTTGGCTTGCAGGATTTGCATACGGTGGAGACACGTTGCAAGTTCAATCCCAACGTCAATATAGTTCGCGGAACCGATAAGTGGGTCGATATCACCCGCCACGACTCTACGGCCGAGGCTATTGCTACGCTGAAGGGTGCAGGCTACCGTTTGGTTGCCACTACACCTCACCGCGAGAGTTGTACCCCCGAGACCTTCGATGTGGCCAAGGGTCCCTTCTGCTTGGTGTTCGGTACTGAGCACGCAGGCGTGTCGGATGAGATTATCGAGGCGGCCGATGAGTATCTGCGCATTCCGATGTGCGGTATGGTCGAGAGTCTTAACGTGTCGGCTTCTGCTGCGATTTTGATTTATATGCTTTCGCAGCGTATGCGCCTTACGCCGTCGATTGATTGGCAACTTAAGGATGATGATACGCGCAAGATATTATTTCGCTGGGTAATGTCGTCGGTCAAGGATGCGGAGCGTATTCTCCAGCGTCAATTTCCTCTATAAGAATTTGCATTCAGTGGTAAGCAGGCAGCAGAGCCAAGTTTCACGCAAGCACGTTAAGTTATGAATGATATATTAAGAACACAGTTCCTGCGTCACGTGGCGCAAACTTCGCCCGCACCACAACTTATCGAGGTGGCGCGTGCCGAGGGAGTATTTTTCTATACGCCCGAGGGTAAGCCGTACTACGATTTGGTGTCGGGTGTATCGGTAAATAATGTCGGCCACGGCAATCGTGCCGTAGTAGAGGCTGTGCAGCGTCAGGCGGCTGATTATATGCATATTATGGTCTATGGCGAGATGGTCGAGCGTCCGCAGGTTGAGTTTGCACGTCTGCTGGCCGAGACCCTGCCCGAGCCACTCGATACGGTCTATTTCCTTAATTCGGGCGCCGAGGCTGTCGAGGGAGCGCTGAAATTGGCAAAACGTTATACCCACCGTACCGAGATGATCTCTATGCGTCAGGCATATCACGGCTCCACGCACGGAGCAATGAGTATGATGGGAGCACCCGAGGGTGAGGAGTGGAAGAATGCTTTCCGTCCGCTGTTGCCCGATACCAAGGCTATACGTTTCAACTGCGTGGAGGATTTGGCGCAGATTACCGAGCGTACGGCTTGCGTATTGTGTGAACCCGTGCAGGGCGAGGCTGGAGTAAGACCTCCGAAAGATGGTTACCTGCAGGCTTTGCGCAAGCGTTGCACGGAGGTGGGCGCGTTGCTTATCTTCGATGAGATTCAGGTAGGTATGGGTCGCACGGGCGAGATGTTTGCTATGCAGAAGTATGGCGTAACGCCCGATATTGTCTGCTTGGCCAAGGCCCTGGGTGGCGGTATGCCGCTCGGAGCGTTTGTGTCGAGTCAGGAGATAATGTCTACACTAACGCACGACCCCGTTTTGGGTCATATTACAACCTTTGGTGGTCATCCCGTATGCTGTGCGGCGGGCTTGGCTGCGATGCGATTCCTGCAGGAGAATAAGGTTGTAGAGGATGTCGAGCGTAAGGGTGCTCTGTACGAGGAGCTGCTCAAGAACCATCCTGCTGTGAAGGAGATTCGTCGTGCAGGATTGTTGCTTGCCATTGAGTTGGGCGAGAGCGAGAAGTTGTACCGCATTATGGATCTCTTTATCGAGCGAGGAATCTTGAGCGATTGGTTCCTGTTCTGCGATACGGCATTCCGCATATCGGCACCGCTGGTAATCACCGATGATGAAATCCGCGACAGCGTGAGAATCATCAGAGAGTGTCTGGATATGTTGTAAAATGAGTATTAACCACCTAAAACTTTGACTTATGAGTAACGGAAATTCTACAATCAAAATTACAGCAGGTGGAGTTTTGTCCATCACATTTGTAGTAGTTGCAATTATCGCATTCTTTTTGTTTGGAATACCTCGCTATAAGGTGTGGCAACAGGAGATGAAGGGTCGTGCCGAATTGGCACAGGCAGAGCAGAATCGCCAAATCAAGATTGAGGAGGCTAAGGCAAATCTCGAGGCGGAGAAACTTAACGCTGAGGCTGAGGTGGTGCGTGCGCGCGGTGCAGCCGAGGCTATCAAGATTGAGAATGGCTCGCTTACTCCCACATATATCCAGTATCTTTGGGTGCGTCAGCAGAATGCTGCCGCCAACAAGGTTGTCTACATTCCAACTGAGGCGGGATTGCCCATTTTGGAGGCCAAGGGCGAATAGAAATCGTCTAACAAGACTCTTTCTAATGGATTCAATGATAAAAGGTGTCTAACTTCAATAGTTAGACACCCTTTTTCTTACTCCTCGGCAAAACTCTTCAGCATTGCAATCTCCTCGGCCCAGCGGCTCTCGTCGGGCGTTTCGAGAATCAACGGAATATCATCAAAGCGAGCATCGCGCGCAATATAGCGGAATGGCGTGATACCCAAGTAACCCTCACCCATAGGCATATGGCGGTCAACGCGACTGCCCAACACCTTCATCGCATCGTTGAGGTGCATACCGCGCAGATACTTGAATCCCACCTCGCGTTCAAACTCGGCAAACACCTTGTCGCAACCCTCCTCGGTTGAGAGGTCGTAACCCGCTGCAAACGAGTGACAAGTGTCGAGACATACTCCCACGCGCGACTTATCCTCCACGCGGTCGATGATATATGCCAGATGCCAGAAGGCATAGCCAAGATTTGAGCCCTGTCCGGCGGTGTTCTCAATAACGGCCGTAACACCTTCGGTCTTGTCGAGGGCGATGTTGATTGACTCGGCTACAAGCGCAAGGCTCTCCTCCTCGGAAATCTTCTTTAGGTGGCTTCCGGGGTGGAAGTTCAGGCGGTCGAGGCCCAACATTTGGCAACGCTCCATCTCGTGAATGAACGAAGCGCGCGACTTCTCCAACCCTTCGGCCTCGGGGTGTCCGAGGTTGATGAGGTAACTATCGTGTGGCAGAATTTGTGCCGGTGTATATTGATATTTTTCGCAGGCCGCGCGAAAAGCGTCTATCTGTGCCGTTGTCAGAGCAGGTGCAGCCCACTGACGCTGGTTTTTGGTAAAGAGTGCGAATGCCGTTGCGCCTATGGCTGCGGCGTTGTGCGGGGCGTTGTCTACACCGCCTGAAGCACTGACGTGTGCGCCAAAAAATTTCATATTGTAAAAATGTTGATTAATTAGTGCTACACAAATGTAACTATTTTTATGAAAAGTTTTAACTTTGCATAAATATTTCAGTATAAAATCAAAAATATAGCCATATGAGAAGACTATTTGCAATACTTACACTTGTTGCTACGCTGTCGGTGAGCAACCTTTATGCGCAATTTGCAGTTGAAGATAATACCAAGGCCAAGAATACAGGTGACGTTACACTGCAGAATCCTTTGCAGAATATGAACATCGCAACCCAGTTTAGTAGCGAGGCACAGGCAAAGTTGGAGCGTCAGCGCATACGTAAGGAGCGTAACTATATCGAGATGTCGCTCTCGTTGCAGGGTTCTATGACCTCATACAACGATGCGTGGTTGGAGTCGTCGAAGGGCGGTAGCAACACGATGTCGATTTTGGGTACTTTCGGCCTGAAGCACACCTACACAAACGAGCGTTTTTCGAACAATACGCAGATCAATGCACGTTATGGCTACAGCCGTCAGAACTATAAAACCGAGGCAAGCGATTCGGAGGGTATCTGGTTTAAGAATATCGATGAGTTCTGGGCGCAGATACAGCCCAAGTGGGCAGTGAACGACCACTGGTCATATACTGCACTTGCCAAGTTCCGTAGCCAGTTCTCTAACTCATACAAGAGCGCTACCGAGCAGTTGGACGAGCATCTTAAGTCGGGCTTTATGGCTCCCGGTTATTTGGACTTCTCTGTGGGTATGGATTTCGCCAGCACAAATGCCAAGTTCCCCATCAAGATCTCTATATTCCCCCTCTCTGGTAATGCTATCATTGCCAAGAACTCGCAGGTTGAGGAGAACTTCCGTGGTCGTGGCGCAACAAACTGGTTTGGTATCGATATCGACAAGAACCTCTTCTTCACAGGTGGTTCATCAATCAAGCTTGAGATGGCTCGCACTTGGGGCAAGAACGGCTGGTTGGGTTACAGCGGTAACGTCTACTGCTACTATGGTTGGATTACCAATGTGAGCACGCTGTCGAAGATTCGCGAGTATGAGAAGTACGAGGAGGCTTACAACAAGTGGGTCGATGATGGCAGCCCCGAGGGCTTGGAGCCAAAGGTAGTTGCACACCACGAGATGTTGCACCCCACCGTAGATTGGCGTAATACGATTACCATCAAGGCTTCGACATATTTCCAGACACAGATTATGTTCGACTTGTACTACGATAAGGCGTTGAGCGACCAGATGATGATTAAGTCGTTCATCTCGTTGGGTCTGACATATACCTTCAAGAACAAATAACAATCAATGAGTGGTCCGCAATTGGTATGTTGATTGCTGATTGTGGCTAAAGATGTTTGAGAGAAGAGTATATGTATAAAAATTCAAAACACACTATCATATTTCCGCTCCTGCTGGCCGTAGGTGTGGTGTTGGGTATTCTGTTGGGTCAGTTTGTGGGCCGCAATCGCGCCGAGACTCAGTTGCGCTCGATAATCAGTCGTAGCGGAATGAATATGACCAACAAGATTATGCAGACAAGTATGCTCATCGAGCATCGCTTCGTCGACTCCATCTCGATGGACTCACTTGCCGAGTTGGTCATTCCGCTTATGATGCAGGAACTCGACCCCCACTCGGTGTATGTGCCTGCTCGCGAGATGCAGCAGCTCAACGAGCCTTTGGAGGGTGAGTTCGATGGTGTGGGTATTTCGTTCAATATGGCCTCGGATACCATCGTGGTGCTCAATGTCATTGCCAATGGCCCAAGTGCCAAGGCTGGTATCGTGGCAGGTGATAGAATCATTGAGATTAACGATACGTTGGTGGCAGGCGTGAAGATGCCTCAGAACGATGTGGTGAAGCGTCTGCGTGGCAAACGAGGTTCGGAGGTTAAGCTCTCGCTCCAGCGTCAGGGTATATCTGATTTGGTGGATGTGATGGTGGTGCGTGACGCTATTCCCATCAAGAGCATCGAGGCCTCGTTTATGCTTACCCCCGAGATTGGATTTATACGCCTTTCGCAATTTGCCCGCACTTCGCATCTGGAGTTGCTCAAGGCGCTGGTTGAGTTGCGTGCCGAGGGTATGAAACGCCTCATATTCGATTTGCGCGATAATTCGGGTGGATTCCTCGATCAGGCCATCTTGATTGCCAACGAGTTCCTGCCGGCTGGTAAACTTATAGTCTATACGGAGGATCGTCACCGCGAGCAGGTGAAGGAGTTTAGCGATGGCACAGGCTCGGCTACGGATTTGGCACTGGTGGTGCTCATCGACGAGGGCAGTGCTTCGTCGTCGGAGATTTTGGCGGGTGCCGTGCAGGATAACGATAGAGGTACAATTGTAGGTCGTCGTTCGTTTGGTAAGGGTCTGGTGCAGAGTCAGATTCCCTATCCCGATGGCTCGGCTTTGCGCCTTACCGTGGCACGCTACTTCACACCGACAGGTCGCTCAATTCAGAAGCCTTATACCAATGGCAACGACTACGACTACGATATGGACATCGTGCGTCGCTACAATAACAATGAGTTTTTCTCGGCCGATAGCATCCATTTTGCCGATTCGCTGAAGTTTGTTACACCCAAGGGTAAGGTTGTTTATGGCGGTGGCGGTATTATGCCCGATGTGTTCATTCCGCTCGATACCACCGATATGACTCGCTACTATGCCGAGGTTACAGGTCGCAACATACTCTACCGCTATACGCTGGATTATGCCGACCGTCATCGCAAGGCTATCAACGAGGTGCAGACTATGGCCCAGCTTACGGCCCTGCTCGATGCCGACAAGACGCTATTCAGCGACTTTGTAAACTACGCAACGGCTCACGGCGTGAAGCCCGTTATGAGCGAAATCAACCGCTCGCGTCGCGTTATGGAGGCGCAGCTCAGGGCATACATCGGTCGCCATACGGCATTGGAGGATGATGGTTTCTACTACAACATCTATCCTATCGACGATGTTCTGAAGCGCTCGGTGGAGATTCTCGAACAGATGCCCCTGCCCGAGCCTGAGCCCGAGTCTGAGATGGTGAGCAAGGTGCTCCCCGAGATGGTTATTAAAATAAAGAAGTGACAATGATAAAGAAATTTATTGGAGTAATAATCACACTCGCCGTGTTGGCTGTGATTGTCTTTGCGGTGCTAGGTGCAGGCACTTACCGCTCGATGTTGCCAGAGGGATGGCTTGAGGGTGGTGTGGAGTTAAGCTCTCCTGCTCAGGTAGAAGTTGTAGAATAAACTAACAACCAATGATATGAAGAGACTGTTTTTGAGTATTGTGGCCCTCGTGGCTGCGGCGGTGGCTTTTGCTGCCGATCCTCCCAAGGCTGATACAAAGTGTGGCCCTTGGGTTGTAGGAGTTACCGATACCGAGATGACCGTGGTGTGGACCTCTACGGTGCGTTGTATGGGTTGGGTGGAGATTGCACCCGACGATGGCACATCGTTCTATGCCGAGGAGCGTCCTCGTTTCGACGAGGATTTTATGGGTCGCCACGTAGTGTCGAACGTTCACCACGTTCGTATCACAGGCCTTAAGCCTGGCACAACCTATCGCTACCGCATCTATCAGCAGGGCGTTGACGATAGTGGCCACAACCCCATCCCCAGCGGATATATCAGCGCCAGCAATGTTTATTCGCGTGAGCCCTACGCTATTCGCACGATGGACTACTCGAAGGCCGATTGTACTTTTACTATGATTAACGATATTCACGGTCGCGACTCGATGATGTTGGCCCTTACAAAGGATATACGTAAGGAGAATCCCGACTTTGTGGTCTTCAATGGTGATATGGTGAGCTTTATGGGCTCTACCGAGGATATCGAGAAGGGTTTTATGACACGTGCAACCGAGACCTTCGCAACCGACATTCCGTTGGTATACGTACGCGGTAACCACGAGACCCGTGGCCCTGGTTTCAGCGAGTATCTCAACCTCTTCCCTTCATCGACCAACACGCCTTACTTTATGTTCCGTGAGGGACCCGCTGCTTTTATCGTGCTCGATAGTGGCGAGGATAAGCCCGATAGCGATATCGAGTATGGTGGCACTGCTGCATACGATGCCTATCGTGAGTCGATGGCTGCGTGGCTCAAGCAGACCATTCAGAGTGAGGAGTTCCGTTCGGCTCCTGTGAAGATTGTTCTTCTCCATATCCCCTTTGCCAAAGGTATAGGTTGGTATGGTAATAACGAGCTTAAGCGTTTGTTGTTGCCCCTGCTCAACGAGGCGGGTGTTGACGTAATGCTCAGCGGTCATAACCATCGTTACAGCTACCTGGAGAAGGGCGAGGCTGATAACGAGTTCCCCATTCTTGTCAACTCGAACAACGACCGCGTGAAGGTGCGTGCCGACAAGGAGCAGATCGTAATGGAGGTGTTAGATGCAACCGGCAAATTGTTGCACAAGCATACCGTAAAGGTAAATTAGGCCTCCTGTCAAGTAAATAAAATAGGCTGCCAGCGAAATCGCTGCAGCCTATTTTTTTGTGTTGTTATTTGCCAAATATAGATAACGGTATCTTTGCCAGGTGGATTGATGCGTTCTTTGAGTTGTGCATCGAGTAGTACGACACCCACAGCTCATCATCCACAACCACAAATCCCGGATAGCTTGTATCGCCGCCCGAGGGGAGTACCACTACCTGCTCGAATCGACCATCCTTATTGCCCAGCAGGAGTGAGGTCTTGGCTACTGAGGTGAGGAACGTGCGACCTCCTGCTACGATGTGCTCGTCGTCGAGAACGATAAAGTCGGGACCGCCGAGGAATGTACCCATCTTCTTCCACTCCCACTCGGTGTAGGGAGCATTGCTCACACCCCACATACACTCTCTGTCGCCCTGCTCGCGGCGTACCATAATAGCCATACGACCATCTTGCAGAAAACGAATTGTAGCCTCGTTGGGGAAGTTATCCAACTCGAATGACTGAATATGCTTGTAGTTGATGCCGTCGGTTGTCGAATACAGATATAGCGGAGTCTGTCCATTCTCGTTACGACCATAACTTATCGAGTAGCCTACGCCATTGTGCCACGTCACACGCCACAACCAGTCACGCTCGGTGCGGTAGCGTGGATCTACGTTCACGGGCTGAGGCTCACTAAAGGTGCGGCCGTCGTGGCTGAACATAACGTGGGGCTGACTGCCAACCAACTCCTTATTTTTATATATAGAGCCTCCGATGATAACCATCAGTCGGCCGTCGGGTGTAATCGAAAACTTCGGGTCACGCAGATCGTAGCCCTCCTTGCCAATGGCAGGCAGAGCCTCCCACTTAACGCCATCCTTCGAGTGCAGGATGCGAATCTTACCCGCGGCATTTCCATTTTTGTCGAAGATGTGGCTCTCGCCTTCGCGAAATGTTACGTAGTACTCACCCTTGAACTTCTCAATCGAAGTAAAGGCGTTGTGCATACCATTGTCCCAGATCTTGTCTACCGAGTAGGCAATTTGCTGTGCTTGTGCGGTTGAAATGGCTGCAAGCATCATAAAAAGGGCAATAAAAGAAAGGAATCTCTTCATAATTATAAATGTTAAGTAGATTAGGCTTATTTGCAATAAATATATACAAAGATACTCTTTTTATCCGAAAAATCCATACATTATGATATGTTTTGCTACAAATTGCAATACGATAAATATGCGTTTGAAATATGCAGTGCGGGGTGTTTATGACATATGTATGCATAAAAGTGTGATTTTTATGGGTAAAAAAGTTGTATTATTAATAAATTTTACTAAATTTGCAACAGAATTAATTAACAAAACTACCTATACTATGAATATTTCAGTTAAAGAGTATGTCGATCAGTTTATGGCCGACATCGTAGCAAAGAATCCTAATGAGCCCGAATTCCACCAGGCGGTTCGCGAGGTGGTTGAGAGTGTGGCTCCTTATATATTGGAGAATCCTCAGCTTATCAAGATGAAGGTTTTGGAGCGTATCGCCGAGCCCGAGCGTGTAATTATGTTCCGTGTACCCTGGGTATCGGACAAGGGTGAGGTGATGATCAACAAGGGCTATCGTGTGCAGATGAATAGCGCTATTGGTCCCTACAAGGGCGGTATCCGTTTCCACGCAAGCGTAAACCTCAGCATCTTGAAGTTCCTTGCCTTCGAGCAGACCTTCAAGAACAGCCTTACTACTCTGCCTATGGGTGGCGGTAAGGGTGGATCTGATTTCAACCCCAAGGGTAAGTCTGATATGGAGATTATGCGCTTCTGCCAGAGCTTCGTAACAGAGTTGTATCGTCACATCGGTCCCGACACCGACGTGCCCGCCGGTGACATCGGCGTAGGTGGTCGCGAGGTAGGCTATATGTTTGGTCAGTACAAGCGTTTGCAGAACGAGTTCACAGGTACATTCACTGGTAAGGGTATCACCTTCGGTGGTTCTATCAAGCGTCCCGAGGCAACAGGTTACGGTGCTTGCTACTTTGGTCAGGCTATGCTCGCTACAAAGGGCGACTCATATGCCGGCAAGGTGGTTGCCATCTCAGGTTCGGGTAACGTAGCTCAGTATGCTGCCGAGAAGGCTCTCTCGCTTGGAGCAAAGGTGGTTACTATGTCTGACTCAAGTGGTTATATCTACGATCCCGATGGTATCGACGAGGATAAGTTGCAGTATATCTTCGAGCTTAAGAATATGCTTCGTGGCCGCATCCGTGAGTATGCAGTGAAGTATCCTTCGGCTCAGTATTTCGAGGGCGAGCGTCCTTGGGGTGTAAAGTGCGATATCGCTATGCCTTGCGCTACACAGAACGAGCTTAACGGCGAGCAGGCTGCGGCATTGGTTGCTAACGGCTGTATGTGCGTTGTCGAGGGTGCAAATATGCCCTCTACTCCCGAGGCTATCGAGATCTTCCAGAATGCTAAGATTCTCTACTCTCCTGGTAAGGCCTCTAACGCAGGTGGTGTTGCTACCTCAGGTCTTGAGATGACACAGAACTCTATGCGTCTGAAGTGGAGCGGCGAGGAGGTTGATGCCAAGTTGCAGGAGATTATGAAGAAGATTCACGCCGTGTGTGTGCAGTATGGTACCGAGCCCGATGGTTATGTAAACTATGTTAAGGGCGCCAATATCGCAGGCTTTATGACCGTTGCTGAGGCAATGCTTGCTCAGGGTATCGTTTAATGCAAGATTAGGTTAGGTTAAATAATATAGGACGTAAGTATTTGAGTCGGGGTTGTGGGCAGAGCTCACAACCCCATTTTGTTAGAATTGTCTAATGGGGTGTTTTCTCTCTTGTGCTCGCCATCGAAATCCTCATTTACGCTCGGTAAACTGCGGTTTCGCGGGCTTCACAAGCCTAAAACATAAATACCAGGACAGTGTAACAAGCAACAAAAAAACAACCTCTCTACCCAAAGAGAGGTTGTTTTTTGCTGTTTTGTTGCCGAAGCCAAACGGCGCCTACGGAATCAGATTGATTGTGTAGGTCTGTGTGTGTCTTCCGCAAGTATAAGTGAGGGTTACTGCCACAAGTGAGGTAGTGTCCAGACGCTCCAATTTCCAACCCTTGCCATCGGCCTCTCTTGTAACTTTCAACTTATCGGGTGCACTCGATGTAAGTGTGTATGCCGAATTAGGGATGTACATATCTTCGTAGTATAGTTCTGGATCGGCATTTGATGTGTATCCATTTGTATAGTAGAATGCATTAAAACAAATAGGCTCATTTGTGGCGGAGAGATTCCAGTTATAGGTATATTGTAGAGTCGCGCTTACATCTGTAAATGGCCATAAATAATTGGTATCTCCATTTGACTTCTTCTTGAATAACCATCCGAGAGTTTGGCAATAGACATCTACTGAGGCTAATAGAGTGCTGTAATCAGAAGACCAAACCTTTATGTAACCTCCTGTTAAGTTGTCGTTATTTTTGGGATAATTCATATCGATTGTAACCTTGTCGCTTGTTACGCTATATTGCAAAACATCGAATTCTGAATACGGGTCAGTGAATTGCCAATTCAGTCGTGTCAGGTCGGCACCAGCAGGTGTGGTGGCTATATCCAATTCCACTGTATTTCCGTGCCAAGTGTAAATCTCAGCCTCGGTTTTGCCATTAATGGTTAAGGCTGTTGGCTCAACACCTACAACTTCAACTTCTGCCGTTGCCTTTACTCCGCTACCATCGTTTGCTGTGGCTGTGATTGTCGCCTTGCCATTGCCAACTGCTTTAAGCAGTGCCAATGAGTAGTTCGACTCCGCTTTGGTGAACTCGACTGTTGCCACCTCGGGGTTGCTGCTTGTGAAAGTTACGCTCATATCGGTTGCATCGGCAGGGGTAATTACTGCCGAAAAAGTGGTACTACGACCTTTTTCGGTTTCAGCAGGTACACCTACCAACTTTATCTCTGTAACTTTAACAGTTTTGGGAAGAACCTTTACGGGAATAGTTGCAGAGTAGCCACCATCGTTGGTCTTGGCCGTGATGGTTGTCTCGCCTGTGGCAACACCCTCTACAACGCCATTGTTAACGGTTGCTATAGAGCTGTTTGCCGAGCTCCACGTAATCGACTTATTTGTTGCGTCAGCGGGCGCAATGGTAGCCGTCACGGTAGCCTTCTCGCCAATCTCAAGGCTGAGCGAACTCTTATCGAGCTTAATGCCCGACACGGGCACGGTAGTAGGGGCGTCGTCGCCACCGCCACCACAAGCCACGCATAGCAGGGCCACGATGGCAAATGCTGAAAGTAAGTACTTCTTCATAGTGATATAATTTTAAGTTTATGGATTTAATCTTGCGACACAAAACACTTTGTGCCCGCATCTACTGATGCAGGCTTCGGATGAAGAGATATGTTTTCGGGATTTACAACACGGCGACTATCCCTCTGTAAATCAAAGAGATACCCCCCCCCCTACGGATATATTAGGGAGGCGAGGATATTTGTCGCGCTGTGCCATTCAGAATGTTTGATGTATCACAAATATAACATTTTTTGGCGCACTTTGCAAATCGGCACACAAAAAAATGCAAACTTTCGCTCGGACAGGCGGTTTTACTCCCTTTATTATATAATTCTAAATCGGGAATGGAGTGCTGAAGGTTTTTGTTGGCTAACCCCGTTTTGATGTTCTGTAAATAAACGCTATCTTTGAGCCATAATTACTCCAATATTATGAAACAGAGTTGGAAACCCGGAACAATGATATACCCCTTGCCGGCCGTGCTGGTGAGCTGTGGCAGTGTCGAGGGCGAGCATAATCTCTTCACGGTGGCGTGGACGGGTACGGTATGCACCAATCCGCCTATGTGCTATATCTCGGTGCGTCCCGAGCGCCATTCTTACGATATAATCAAGCGCACAGGTGAGTTCGTAATCAACCTTACCACATCCTCGCTTGCTCGCGCAACCGACTGGTGTGGCGTGCGCTCGGGTAGGGATTACGATAAGTTCGCGGAGATGGGGCTTACGCTCGAGCCCGCTGCCGTTGTGCAGGCTCCTGTGGTGGGCGAATCGCCCATTTCGATTGAGTGCAAGGTCAAGCAGGTTATCGAGCTCGGCTCGCACGATATGTTCTTGGCCGATGTGGTCAATGTGCTGGTCGACGAGAAGTATATAAACCCCGAGAGTGGTCGCCTGGAGTTGGAGCGAGCCGAGCCTATCGTCTATTCGCACGGCGAGTATTTTCAGTTGGGCGAAGTGATAGGCCATTTTGGTTGGTCGGTACGCAAGAAACCCAAGCCCAAGCGGGCGAAAGGCGCAGATTATCACGCAAAAAGCGCTATTAAAAGCAAAAAAAGGTAAATGTGCTAAAGGCGCATTGCTAAGTTTGGTCATTGGTCAATTTTTTACTACATTTGCGTAATACTGACACTCGCCCTTCGCTTTGATGACAGCGGTGGTTGGCAGGTGGAAAATGTAGAGTGTTTTTCGGCCTGAAAGAATGACAAAATAAAACGAAAATTAATAATCGTAAGATGAAACAGATCACGATACTACTCTTGTCGCTTCTCACTTTTGTGGGTTTTGCTTCGGCGCAGACGCAGGTGGAGCTACTTGAGGCGTATCGCAACTCAGCGCTGACGCAGACGCAGGCAAACGGTGAGCAGAGCGCGACCGATGTGCGTCGTACGCGTCAGGGTAGTGTGCAATCTTCATCTGCGACAAATCCCCAGCAGCCGACTTTAGATGTCACTCCACAACAAAACGGCTACTATGTCAATGGCCGTTATGTGCCGGGTATTCAGTATACGTTGGATGCCGATGGCGTATTTAGATTCAATACCAACGATTCTCGATATAAGTTTTTAACTCAAGACTCGCGCGATTTCGATCCACGTCAAGGAAGTAAAGATATTGCGGCCGAGCAGAATCGGCGTGATTCGCTGCTGCAACTAATGCCCGAGTTGCGAGATATGCTGGCAGGCGACAATGCTCGCTTAACTCGTATATTTGGTCAGGATATGTTCCGCAATAGCCAGATGACTTTTGAGCCTAATCTGAATATTGCATCTGCAGATTCGTACATCCTGGGTTCGGGTGACGAGGTGATTTTGGATGTGTGGGGCAACTCGCAGTTAACACACCAGACAACCGTAACGCCCGAGGGTCAGGTGTATATTCCCAACGTTGGTCCTGTGGCTGTCGCAGGTCTTACCATCGATGAGGCTACTGCTCGTATGCGTAGCGCTTTGGGCGCAATCTACCAGGGGCTGTACGATGGCTCGGTGCAGATGAAACTCTCGTTGAGTGGTATCCGCAGCATACAGGTCAATGTGATGGGAGAGGTTGGTGTAGCCGGAAGTTATACTCTGCCTTCGCTTGCAACACTCTTCCACGCACTCTACGTGGCAGGAGGCGTGAATGAGATTGGTTCACTGCGCAGCGTAAAGGTTTATCGTGGGGGCAAACTCTTCTCCGATGTTGACGTTTACGATTATATCCTCAATGGAAAGAGCAATAGCGATATCGCCCTGCGTGATGGTGATCTTGTCATCGTTGCGCCCTATGCCAATCTTGTCGAGGTGTCGGGTAAGGTGAAACGTCCGATGTTTTACGAGTTGCGTTCGGGTGAGACCATTGCCGATGTTGTGGCATATGCAGGCGACTTTACAAGCGACGCCAATCGCAGTATGGTAAATGTAACCCGTCGTAAGGGCGGACAGTATAAGTCATTCACCATTGGTGGCTCCGATTTGGGCTCGTTCCAGTTGGAGGATGGTGACCAGATAACTATTGCGGGAAGCATCGACCGCCACGAGAATCGCGTGAAGGTGCTGGGTGCCGTATATCGTGAGGGTTATTACGCCTTGGACGATGATATGAAGACCGTAAAGCAACTTATCGCTCGTGCCGATGGTTTGCGTGCCGACGCTTTTATGGCACGTGCCGTACTCTATCGTGAGAAGGAGGATTGGACTATGGAGGCCAAGTCGATTGATCTGGCTGGCCTGATGTCGGGTCGTGTGGCTGACATAGCATTGCGAGCTAACGATATGCTCTTTATTACTTCGGTTTCGGATATGCAGGAGGATTACACCGTTACCATCTTTGGTTCGGTTGCTCGCCCCGATACCTATCCCTTTGCCGAGAAGATGACCGTCGAGGATCTAGTCATCGCTTCGGGAGGCCTGCTGGAGTCGGCTTCTACGGCAAATATCACCATCACGCGCCGCCTGAAGGATACGAAGAGTATGCAGGTGAGTGATTTATTGTTTGAGACTTTTACCGTAGATATTAACGAAAACCTTGCTGTCGATGGCTCTGGTTTCGAGTTGCAGCCCTTCGATCAGGTCTTCGTTCGCCGTTCGCCTGTTTATATTATGCAGAGCAGCGTGAAGGTGCAGGGTGAAGTGGCATTCGAGGGTGACTATCCGCTCTCGCACCGCAATATGCGCCTTTCGGAGGTTGTCGTTGCCGCTGGTGGCACCAACCCTGGAGCCTTTGTCGAGGGTGCTTACCTTCTGCGCAAGATGACCGACGAGGAGCGTCTGCAGAATAGTGCCCTGTCGAGTATGATAGAGAAGCAGGCTGGCAACGAACGTGACTCGTTGTCGATGGCTGGTATCGAGATGTCGGATCTCTACACGGTGGGAATCAACCTCGCCGATGCGTTGGCAAACCCCGGCTCCAACTCCGATGTGGTGTTGCGCAATGGCGATGTGATTATGGTGCCCGAGTATAATGGCACGGTGCGTGTAATGGGTGCTGTGTTGTATCCCAACTCGGTGTCCTATAAAGATGGCAAGAACTTGCGCTACTACGTCAAATCGGCTGGTGGGTTCGACAACAGAGCCCGCAAGAGTCGTGCATTTGTCATCTATATGAACGGAATGGTGGATTCGGGTCTCTCGGCCAAGGTGCAACCGGGTAGCATCGTAATTATACCGAGTAAGATGGCTAAGGAGCCTATCAACTGGGCGCAGATTGTACAGATGTTATCCTCTACCGCCTCGATGAGTGCAGTGGTCATCTCTGCTATAAACCTTGCAAGATAGTGGCTATGGAGCAGATGCAAAAACAGAACATAGCCCCGCGTCAAGGGTCGGAGATTGACTTGGTTGAGTTGATGCAACGTATGTGGGTTAACCGCTGGTTTGTGGTGAAGACCGCCGCTCTGTTTGCGGTGTTGGGTTTGCTGGTGGCTTTATTCAGTGAGAGGGTGTATAGGGCCTCGTGTGAAGTAGTGCCACAGACGTCGGCCTCATTATCTTCGTCGGGTGTGAGTTCGCTGGCTGCGTTGGCAGGGATCAACCTTGGTCAGGCACAGAGCGCAGAGACTCTGTCGCCCAGCGTATATGCTAATATATTGAGCAGCACAACTTTTCGCAAGGAGTTGATGCAGACTCCGCTCAACTTTAACGAGATTTCGCATCCCGTATCGTTCTTTGACTACTACACTGCCAAGGAGTACAACTCTGGCATTGGCTCCTACATATTCAAATACACAGTAGGCCTGCCTTCCACTATACTCGAGGCTATTCGTGGTGAAAAATCAGAGCCAGACTATGGAACTATGATTGGTGGCAAGCCAGAGATTGAAACAATCTCAAAGGCCGAGTATGAGGCTATGCGCCAACTGGATGAGAGCGTAGGTATTACCATCGACGATAAGAGGGGCTATGTAACCATTACGGCCAGTATGCCCGAGGCCTTGGCTGCTGCACAAATGGCACAAGCTACATTCGAGCTACTGGAGCGTTACATCACCGAGTTTAAGATTGAGAAGGTGCAGTCGAATCTCGACTTTGTGCAGGAGCGTTTCGATGAGGCCAAGCGTTCGTTCGAGGATGTGCAGATGCGTCGTGCCAAACTTCGCGATGCCAATATGAACATCGTGCGCCATACGGCCCGCACTGAGATGGAGCTTCTGGATGCCGAGTATGCGCTTGCACAAAATATCTACACTTCGCTTGCCCAGCAACTTGAGCAGGCAAAGATAAGTGTTAAGGAGACGATGCCTGTGTTTACTGTCATCAAGCCTGTAACCGTGCCCTATAAGAAGAGCAAGCCCCAACGTGCGATGATTATTTTCGCCTTCACGTTTCTGGGAGCGGTTGTGGGTATGGGATGCATATTGCTTCTGCCCGCCGTGGCCGAGATCGTAGGCTCAGAGCGAATGCGAAGCTGGATTAAGGAGTCGCCTGCGAAAGCAGACATTTAGGCATAATATAGTTGCAATTTAACAAGACAAGAAACTGTAATGACAGGTTTGGGTTACATACTTTTATTGCCAATAGTGGTTGCCGTGATAGCAGTTGCGGTAATCCACCCCCAATTGGTGAAGATCGCCCTCCTGAAGAACATTGTCGATAACCCCAATGCCCGTAAACTCAACAAGGAGCCTATACCCGTGTTGGGTGGCGTGGGAGTCTTCTTTGGAGTGATGTTGAGCCTGAGTATTGCTGGGTATTATATTCCTAATATGAGCTTCCCTTTCGAGTTGATTATCGCAATGTTGATAATGCTCTATACGGGTGTGGGTGACGATATATTGAACCTTTCGCCACGCTTGCGATTTGGTATGCAGATATTTACCGTCTGCCTGATGATGTTCCTCGGTGGAATATATATCGACGATTTCCACGGCTTGTGGGGAATGTCGCGTTTGCCTCACGCTGTGGCATTTCTTCTCACGCTGGTATCGTGTGTTGGAATCATCAATGCCATTAACCTTATCGATGGTGTCGATGGGCTCTGTTCGGGCTACGGTATGTTTGCGTCGATGATGTTTGCCATCTGCTTCCTGCGTATGGGCGATGTGTCGTATGCTGTTTTTGCTGCGACGGTATTTGGAGCGTTGATGCCATTTATGTTCCATAATGTGTTCGGTCGTCGCTACAAGATGTTCTTGGGTGATGGAGGCTCGCTTGTGCTTGGATTTATTTGTGCGCTCTTTGTTATGCGTGTAATACAGTCGGGATACGACGTGGTGACAGGCTCTACAATCAGCTTTACGCTTGCCGTGCTGGCTGTCCCCGTGTTTGATACCCTGCGAGTTATGACGGCTCGTATGGTTCAGCGTCGCTCACCCTTCAGCCCCGACAAGACACATCTGCATCATATGTTCATTGCGTTGGGTTGCTCTCACGTCCTAACGGCTGTCAACATTGTGGTGTTGAATGCACTCATCGTCATAGGATGGCATATGTGTAACGTGCTTGGCGTCTCGCCCGAGACGCAGATGTTGGCCACTATACTGCTTGGTATATTGGCAACCTCGGGCCTTTACTACCTTGTGGAGTGGATTCGTCGGGAGCGCCCCACGTTGTATGAGAGAATACAGAAATTTATACATAAACATATCGCTCATCGTTCTACTGCCGCAATCGTGGTACAGAGGATGCTCGATGCTAATTAGTTTTAACAGTTAAGAAACAAATAGACTACTATGCCAAATATCTCAGAACGCGCGATCCGTATGCCGGCATCGCCTATCCGCAAGCTGGTACCTTTGGCCGACGCAGCAAAACGCCGTGGCGTGAAGGTATATCATCTCAATATCGGCCAGCCCGATCTGCCCACTCCGCAGGAGGGTTTGGATGCTTTGAAGACTATCGACCGCAAGTTGCTGGAGTATAGCCCCAGCGATGGCTTCTTGTCGCTACGCGAGAAGTTGGTGGGTTACTACGACCAGTACCAGATCAAACTCTCGCCCGACGATATTATCATCACCACGGGTGGCTCCGAGGCTGTGCTCTTTGCCTTTATGTCGTGCCTTAATCCTGGCGACGAGATTATTGTGCCCGAGCCTGCCTATGCCAACTATATGGCCTTCGCTATTTCGGCCGGAGCTATCATCCGCACCGTTTCGACCTCTATTGAGGAGGGTTTCTCACTGCCCAAGGTGGAGCAGTTCGAGGAGCTTATCAACGAGCGCACACGCGGTATACTGATTTGTAATCCCAACAACCCTACGGGCTATCTCTATACGCGTAAGGAGATGAATCGTATCCGCGACTTGGTCAAGAAGTACGATCTATTCCTCTTCTCGGACGAGGTTTATCGTGAGTTTATCTATACAGGTTCGCCCTATATTTCGGCTTGCCACCTAGAGGGTATCGAGCAGAATGTAGTGCTTATTGACTCGGTATCGAAGCGTTACTCGGAGTGCGGTATCCGCATCGGTGCGCTTATTACCAAGAACCACGAGTTGCGTAAGGCTGTGATGAAGTTCTGTCAGGCTCGCTTGAGTCCCCCGCTCATCGGTCAGATTGTAGCTGAGGCATCACTAGATGTGCCTCGCAAATATATGATTCGCACCTACGAGGAGTATATCGAGCGTCGTAATTGCCTTATCGATGGTCTGAACAAGATTCCTGGAGTCTATTCGCCCATCCCTATGGGTGCGTTCTATACGGTTGCTCGTCTGCCTATCGACGATAGCGACAAGTTCTGTGCTTGGTGCCTCTCGGAGTTTGAGTACGAGGGCGAGACTGTGATGATGGCTCCCGCCTCTGGATTCTATATGGATCCTACGAAGGGTCGCAACGAGGTGCGTATTGCCTATGTCCTTAAGAAGGAGGATTTGCGCCGTGCGCTCTTTATCCTGGGTAAGGCTTTGGAGGCTTATCCTGGCCGAGTAATGCCGTAGCGATGTTGTGAAAACATCTCCTGTTTCACAATTTTGGAAAATAGTAAGGACTGCCAAAATCTATTGGCGGTCTTTTTTTTTATTGTTTTTTAGCTATAAAATCGCTATATTTGTAAAAATGTAGTCCGCCGTATAATATCTTTGGAGAGTATTACGTCATTTCAACGTAACCTATAATTACTAAACTATGGAAAAATATATTCTTTCGCTCGACCAGGGCACAAGTAGCTCAAGAGCGATAGTCTTCGACCATAATGGTCAGATTTGTTCGATGGCTCAGCGCGAGTTCACACAGCACTTCCCCCGCTCAGGATGGGTTGAGCACGACCCGCAGGAGATATGGTCGTCGCAGGCATCGGTTATGACCGAGGCTCTCACATCGATGGGTGTTATGCCTTCTGACGTAGCTGCAATTGGTATCACCAACCAGCGTGAGACCACCATCGTGTGGGACCGTGAGACCGAGGAGCCTATCTACAACGCCATCGTATGGCAGGATCGCCGCACATCTGAGTATTGCGATAGCCTCAAGGCGGCAGGCCACACTGAGTTTATCCGCTCACGCACGGGTCTTATTATTGACGCCTATTTCAGTGCTACCAAGGTTAAGTGGATCTTGGATAATGTTGAGGGTGCACGCGAGCGTGCCGAGCAGGGTAAGTTGATGTTCGGTACGGTTGATACTTGGCTCATCTGGCGTCTAACAAAGGGTGAGGTACACGTAACCGATGTAAGTAACGCATCGCGTACAATGCTCTTTAACATCCACACTCTACAGTGGGACGAGGAGTTGCTTCGTTTATTCGATATTCCGCTCTCGATGATGCCCAAGGTGTGTTCGTCGAGTGAGGTGTATGGCCATACCAATGCTACTGTATTTGCCGATAATATCCCCATCGCAGGTATTGCGGGCGACCAGCAGGCGGCACTCTTTGGTCAGATGTGCATCGAGCCGGGTGCGGTGAAGAATACCTACGGCACGGGCTGTTTCCTTTTGATGAATAGTGGCGAGAAGCCTATCGATTCGAAGAATAACCTCCTTACTACCGTTGCGTGGAAGATTGGCGACAAGGTGAACTACGCTCTCGAGGGTAGTATCTTTGTAGGCGGATCGGTTGTGCAGTGGTTGCGCGACGGTCTGGGTGTAATCTCCTCATCGAGCGAGGTTGAGGCTCTGGCCGAGTCGGTACCCGATACTGGCGGAGTATACTTCGTGCCTGCGCTTACGGGTTTGGCAGCTCCCTATTGGGATCAATATGCACGTGGTAGCATCAGCGGCATCAGCCGAGGCACTACGGCAGCGCACATTGCACGTGCGGCGTTGGAGGGTATTGCTTACCAGACACTCGATATTGTTGACGCTATGCAGCGCGACGCTGGTATCGAGTTGTGCGAGCTGAAGGTAGATGGTGGTGCTGCACGCAACAACCTGTTGATGCAGTTCCAGTCGGATATCCTCGCTACTCGCGTAATACGTCCCGAGGTTACCGAGACTACGGCTCTTGGTGCGGCCTATCTGGCAGGTCTGGCCGTAGGTTATTGGTCGAGCCTTGACGAGATTCGTGAGCAGTGGCAGGCCGAGCGTGTGTTTGAGCCTACCGACGATAGAGAGTCAGTCGAGAAGGCCGTCGAGGGATGGCACGATGCGGTTCGTCGCACATTGAAGAGTAACTAATCTAAATTAAAACTATATGGAGACACCTTTTTTTACACAATGTCTGTTTGAGTTCATCGGTACGCTGGTGCTCATTCTGATGGGTGACGGAGTCGTTGCCAACCACTCCTTGAGGGGAACAAAGGGTAATAACGCAGGCCTGATCGTAATCACTTTGGCTTGGGGTCTTGCCGTTATGACCGGTGTGCTGATTGCAGGTCCTTACTCTGGTGCACACCTCAGCCCTGCCGTGACACTCGGTTTTGCCGTAGCAGGCACATTCCCCTGGGCTCACGTTGCAGGTTATGTCGTAGCACAGATGCTCGGTGCATTCTGCGGTGCAACGCTGGTGTATATCTACTATAAGGATCACTTCGATATCACCGACGATCCTGCTACCAAGCTCGGTATCTTCTGTACCATTCCCGCCATCGAGAATAAGGGTCGCAACTTCTTCTGCGAGTTGGTGGCTACTATGCTCCTGATATTTGTCATTTTGGCTATCGGTAATACCGAGAATACCCCCGAGGTAGGTATGGGTGGCTTGGCGAGCTTCCCCACAGCTATGTTGATCGTTGCCGTAGGTATGTCACTCGGTGGTACTACAGGTTATGCCTTGAATCCTGCGCGTGACCTTGGTCCCCGTATCGCTCACGCTATCCTGCCCATCAAGGGTAAGGGCTCAAGCGGCTGGGGCTACAGCTGGGTACCTATTCTTGGCCCGCTCACAGGTGCAGCACTTGCTGCATTGGCGTATATGGCGGTGTACAACTTCTAATGTAATACATTATGCGTAATAGAAAAGGCTGTCCGTAAAGGACAGCCTTTGATTGTTATATAAGTTGGCGGTTAGAAATATACTCCTACGCCCAGCTGGAATGTGTCAATCTTATTCTTTCCTGTTGTGAAGCCTAGCACCTCGCTGCGGTTGAATGAGCCGTTGTAGCGAGCCGATATGTTGAGTTTCCAGATACGAGCCTCAGCTCCTAGGGCATAGCCCATTGTGGGTCGCTGCAATTCCCAGTCTACACTCGCCATCCTACCACTTGTGTTGGTCATCACGCAGAACGTAGGACCTGCCTGCAGGGCAAAAATGTTCCAGAAACGATATTGTAACAGAACGGGGATATCCAACTTGTTGAGTTTTATATTTCCCATATCGCCTGCTATGTCGAACGTATTGCGCGAGTAGAGTATCTCGGGGTGTATGCCGAAGTTTTTCCACGATAGGTCACCCTGCACACCTGCAAACCAACCTGTGCTTGCCTCAAATCGAAGATCGCTTGCGCTGCTGAGTTTGTTGCTCTGATAGTCAAGACCAGCCTTGACACCCAGCTTGAACTTGGGGATTACGCCAGCCGATGCCTGCGCGGCTATGCAAGCCAAAGCAAGGAGCATAATTATACGTTTCATACTATCCTATGTTTAATCATTTATTATCGTCCGCGAGAGCCCGACGAGCGTGCTCCCGAAGATTTTGAGCCTGATGAACGGTTGCTCGATGAAGTGCCCTTCGATGAAGAAGTGCCGCCCTGCTTCACTGCTCCCCTTGAAGGAGTGCTACTGCCGCTGGGCTTTACATTGCCCTTCGAAGAGCTGCTGCCGGGACGAACATTGCCGCTTGTTGAGCCACTGGGACGTACATTGCCACTTGTAGAGCCACCAGGACGTACATTGCCCTGCGAAGTGCTACCACTGCCAGGACGCACCGTCGCGTTGTTGCGAGAAGGTGTGCCGCTGGGTCGGCCTACGTTGCCTTGCTGAGGTCTGCTGCCAGATGAGCCCTGACCTACACCACCTTGGCCTCTATGGGGAGTGCTCTGGGGTGTGTGCAAAGTGTTGTTGTTGCGCGAAGGTGTAGAGTAGTGCGGTGGCTGAATGCGACGAGGAGTCTCTTTCTCAAATCGTATGTCGCGCAGGTTGCGCTGAGTGTAAACACCCTTGTAGTGTTTGTACTGCTGCTTGTGCTGACGGTTGTAGTTCCACGGGTTGTGGTGGTTGATGACAACCTTGTAGTAGCGATGCAAGTCAGTAGGGAAGTGGTGGCCGCGAGGCAACACCTTTGCTGATACCCAACGGCCATAGTTCAAGTAGTGGAACACGGCACGCTCAACATCGTAGTAGAAGTTGAACTCGGGGAAGTAGTAATACATAGCAAAGTCATAACCCGCTGGACCCCACGATGGTTGTAACGAGATGTTGATTGAGCCTTTTATGGGAGTAGGGGTGCTATAGCTATAGTAACCAATACCGCACGATGTGAGCGTAAAAGCCATCGTAATTGCTAAGATCAATCGTTTCATAACTTTAGGTTTTACGGGTTAAACTTCTGTTGCACTTGTTTTATCGTTTTGCGCCCTTTGCGCCTTTCGCTCCTCCGCCCATCGAGTAGTTGAAGATGTTCTCCTTGTAACTTGTCGTCTTGAACGATGAGTCGCGCTTGCGAGAGAAGGCTATCTCGAGTAGGCGCTCGGTAAGCTGGCCGAACGAGATACCGGTGGCCTCCCATAAATAAAACGATAAAGATCCCGGAATAGTATTTATTTCGTTAACATAAATTTTATTATCCTTCTCATCAATCATAAAATCGATGCGTGCCACGCCATCGCAGTTAAGCGCCTTGAAGGTCTCTACGGCTGTCGTGCGAATGAAGTTAGTCTGCTCCTCGGGCAACTGTGCGGGAATCTCGCGCACTGTAGAGTGCATACCTCGCGACTCCTTGACGCCACCCTTGGCACCGCCTTTTGCACCACCACCGAGGTACTTGTCCTGGTAGCTGAGAATCTCGCCACTGCGAATCGGAGCCTCGCATACCGATGCCTCGCACTCGTAGTAGTTGCCAAGCACCGAGCAGTTAATCTCCTTGAGTTGCTCAACCAGATGCTCGACGATGATACGCTTCGAATAGGTGATGGCATTCTCTATGGCTGCCTTCAGCTCCTCGCGGTTGTGTACAGCCGAGATACCCACGCTTGAACCCGAATCGGCAGGCTTTACAATCACGGGGTAGGCGAGTTGCTTCTCGATGCGCTCGATAGTCTGCTGCTCGCGGTCGAACCACTCCTTGTCGGAGAACCACGCATAGTCAATTACGGGAATACCACACGCCGCGAGAACCATCTTCATCGTAATCTTATCCATACCATTGGCCGAGGCCAGCACGTTGCAACCTGCGTAGGGGATTCCTGTCATCTCAATGGTGCCCTGGAACGAACCATCCTCGCAGTTGGTGCCGTGCAATGCAGGCAGGATAACATCGAGTGTAGTAACCACGTCGCTGCCAAACATAGGCTTACGCACTTTGTAGAGCTTGTTGTCGCCATAGATAGGACGCAGATAGACCTGTTCGCACGATGAGTAGAGCTGTTCCATATTCTTGTAGTTCCTACTATCGCGCAGAGCGTCACCTGTATACCAGAGGCCCTCCTTGCTGATGTATATGGGTGTGATGTCGTACTTGCTTGTGTTGATAGCCTCCATTGCCTGAATGGCTGTCAGTACTGAAATCTCGTTCTCGACCGAGCGGCCGCCAAAGATTACACCTACATTGATTTTTGTCTTCATTATTGTTTGTATTAGTCGTTTTCTACTTAAATGAGTCGGGCAGGTCGTTCTCGTATAGCACTATGTCGCCCATACGCATCGATTTGGCCAGATATGCCGAGGCCTCGGCAAACGAGTCGGCGAGGATGATGTTATCTTCATTAAAGCCGCTCTCACGCAATCCCTCTGCAATAGCATCGCGGTTTACGCGATTTACCACTATGGCTATATCGGCTGCTGAGGCTATGTCTGCGCCCAATTGCTTGTTGTTGCGGTATTGGCTCTGTCCCATCTCCACAAATCCTGGCGTTACCACTATGCGACGTGCGCCCTCCACGCGTTGGAAGTCGCGCAACACCTCGAGCGCCATCTTCGCTCCTGCAGGGTTTGAGTTGTAGGCGTCGTCGATGATAGTAATGCCTCCCGCCGTGCGTTTGATGCTCAGGCGGTGCTCAATCTGCTCAATCTGGCGTATGGCTCGCTTCTGCAGTGCCTGCGGAATGTGAAAATAATCCGCCACAGCGATAGCCGCCAAGAGATTGAGTATGTTACCTCGGCCAGCCAGATGGGTGGTGTAGACCTGCTCTGCGTATCCCTCGGCCTTGACCTCGAAGCTGGTCTGCGTAGGCGAGTAGTCGATATTCTCGGCACTCCACTCTGCCTTCGGGCGATTTACTCCGTAACCAATCACTCGGCAGTGGCTGGGGCGCTCGGCTGTAGCTATGGCTTCGGACTCCATATTCACAATCGCCAAACCATCTGCGGGCAGGGCGTCTATTAGCTCAAACTTGGTGCGACGTACATTCTCCAGCGAGCCGAAGGTCTCGAGATGCATCTCGCCAACAGCCGTAACCACACCTATGGTGGGGTGTACCAAGTCGCAAATCTCCTTGATGTCGCCCACTTGCTTGGCTCCCATCTCCACGATGAAAATCTGGTGGTGGGGTTTCAATTGCTCGCGCACGGTGCGTATTACACCCAGCGTAGTGTTGAAGTTACCGGGTGTCATCAGCACATTATATCGCTCCGAGAGTATGCGGTAGAGGTAATGTTTTGTCGAGGTCTTTCCAAAACTGCCCGTAACGCCGATAATCTTCAGGTCGGGCATCGAGCGCAGGATGCGCTTTGCATCGTTGTAGTACCAGCGTGAGATTGCCGCCTCCAGAGGCTTGTTTGCGAGGTTTGCCGCAAGCATTACAACCGGCATTATCAACAGCGCTAACGCTACCATATGGGTATACTTGGGGATAAATATCAGCGCTACACCCACTGCCGCCGCAGTCAGCAGAGCTGCTGTCAGGAACAGACGCTTCACACGCATCGTGTAAACGATAGGTTTCTTATACACGGTGCGGAACTCTCGCCACGCAATCACCGCCATTGTAATGACCGATAAACCCCATATAATGGGATTAGAGAAGAGTCCCATATTGGTGAGTGCTGCAATCACGGCTGCACGGCCGAACTTATGTCCTGAGCCGAACCAGCGTGCATAGCGATCCTCTCGGTATGAGTTGTGCTGGAACATATGCACATCGTATCGCACCACAGCCGCCCACAGCATAGCGTACGCCACCCAAAATATAATATTAATCCAAAGCATATCCTACTTTTTCATCTCTTTACTTAAAAAACTCTCTGCCACACGCAGAAACAATGGCGTATTCTCCAAAAATGCGTAGTGCCCAGCACCCGCCACCGTTACTAGACCAGCATCGGGAATCAACTTCTCCATCTTCTTTGCATCCGACAGAGGCGTTGCGGTGTCGTTCTCGCCCCAGAAAAGGAGCGTTGGTGCCGCAATCTTGGGCATCAAGTGGCATAAATCCTCGTTCACGACCTTCGATAGTATGGCACGCATCATTGGCGAGGCCTGACTGTAATCCGACGAGCCCGCCTTGGCACGACGCTGCTCGATAATCTTCTCGGCACGAGTCTTGCCTACTACGATGGGCAACAACTTTTTCAGGAGTTTGAAGGTGTATACCTTGCGGTAATATGTGAGCGAACGCTTGGGCTTTACGCCAGCCGCATCAACCAACATTATCTTCTGCACCTTCTGTCGTGAGGCATACACTATCGATACACGACCGCCAAACGAATGGCCAATAAGTATAGGATTCTCCACACCCTCGTGCTTGGCGAGTGCTTCCACCGAGCGGGTGTACTCCTCTACGCCCCACACCTGATGAGGCTCATCGCTCTTGCCAAAGCCTGCAAAATCGACTGTGAGCACACGAAAACGCGCCTCAAGAAATGGGCGTATAGCGTTGAAAGTCGTGGTGTTACAACCCCAGCCGTGGAGTAGCAGGATGGGGTGGCCCTCACCGCAGTCTTCGTAGTGAAGACGAATGTCGTTGTATGTGAAAAATTTATCCATAGTTTCTCGAATACAAATTTAACTTTTTTTTCGTCAATAGCGATATTTATGCCCTAAAATAAACAAAAGACCGATCCCAAAGTGGAATCGGTCTTATTTCGATTAGTCTAAGTTTATTTATTCATAATCTCATTCTGGCGGTTGATGCTCTCAACGTGAATGGCCTCCAGCACCGTGCGGACAAACTCCTCGCTCAGCCCCATACGACGTGTGATGGTGAGCATACGGCGACAGATATCCTCCCAGCGGTTGCTCTGCAAAATAGCTACATTGTTTGCCTTCTTGATGGCGCCAATCTTGTCGCTGGTGTGCATACGGCGGTTCAGAAGGTCGAAAATCTCGGCATCAATCTGGTCAATCTGCTGGCGGCATACGTTTAGCTCGTCGTGGAACTCAGGGTCGTCGGCCGACTTGGCACGCCACATAATATTGTCGAGCATCGTGATGCAATCCTGCGGTGTTACCTGCTGTGCCGAGTCACTCCACGCCTTGTCGGGTGCGATGTGACTCTCAATCATCATACCGTCGAAGCAGAGGTCGGCAGCCTGCTGTGCAATGCCCTGCAACAACGGTCGGCAACCGCAGATGTGCGACGGGTCGCAAATCATCATCATCTCGGGGAAGCGACTACGCATCTCAAAGATGGTGTGCCACATAGGCGGGTTGCGGTATTTGCTGTCGCCAAAGTAGGCGTATCCACGGTGGATAAGACCAATGTTCTCCTGCGGAATACCCTCGTTGATAAAGCGATTCACTGCACCAGCCCACAGACCGATGTCGGGAGTCATAGGGTTCTTCACCAGAATGGTTATCTCCTTGTTGTCGTGCAGGGCCTCGGCAATCTCCTGAATGGCGAAAGGCGATACGGTAGTGCGGGCGCCAATCCAAAGAATGTCGACACCATATTTCAGAGCCAGCTTTACGTGTGCCTTGTTTGCCACCTCTACAGCTACGGGTAGGCCTGTCTGCGCCTTAATCTCCTGCAACCACTCCAGGGCGGGCTCGCCAATACCCTCGAATGTGCCGGGATTGGTGCGGGGTTTCCACACACCAGCGCGTATAACATCTACTTTACCCGAGCGTGCGAGTTGCATTGCAGTCTCGATGGTCTGCTCGTGGGTCTCGGCGCTGCAGGGACCCGATATGATGAGGGGACGCTTCTCCCCAAGGATAAATCTTCCCATTTTACCTAAACTTTTATCTCGTGTAAGCTCCAGTGCGCAAGACGCAATCACATACACTACTTCAAAATCTCTCGAATCTTATTGGCTCGGAGCATAGCCTCCATCAGTCCCTCGCGATCGTCGCGCTCGATCATACGGCGCATAATCTGCAACTGGTGGATATGCTCGCGCAATACGTCCAATATATTGTACTTGTTCTCCAGGAATATCGGTGCCCACGTCTGCGGAAGACTCTTTGCCAGACGCACCGTACTCTCGAAACCACCGCCCGCAAGGTCGAAGATATGCTCCTCTTCGCGCTCCTTCTCTAGCACGGTAAGTGCCAGAGCGAACGATGTAATGTGTGAAATGTGCGACACGTAGGCGCAGTGCATATCCTGCTCCTCGGCCGACATATAGCGAATGGGCATCTCCAGCGCACGATAAATCTCCTCTACCTTACCCACCGCATCGGCATCCGATCGCTCGCGCTCACAGATAACCACTGTGCGGCCCTTGAAGGCGCCTCGCTCGGCCGCCTCGGGACCGCTATTCTCGGTACCCCACATCGGGTGTGTAGCTACCAGACGACCTCGGTTGGGGTGCATCATCGTAGCCTCGCACAACTCCTGCTTTGTGGAGCCCATATCCATCAATATCTGGTGCGGACGTATGCGGTTCAGAATCTTTGTAGCCATCAGGGGAATGGTATCTACGGGTGTGGCAAGCACTATGAGGTCGCTTTCGGCGAGAGCCTCATCGAGCGTTACGATACGCTCGACGAGTCCCATCGTCAATGCTTTCTGTGCGCTTCGCTCCGAGCGGGTGATACCCCACACCTCGTCGCAGAAACCCTTATCCTTGAGGCTCAAGGCGAACGAGCCGCCTATCAAACCCAGACCTATGATGGTAGCTTTCATTCTTTACTTCTATTTGTTGAAACGAGCCTTCACACGCTCGGCAGCCTCAGCCAGACGCTCGGCAGGCATACAGAGCGAGATACGGATATACTTCGTACCCTCAGAGCCGAAGATACCACCGGGTGTTACGAATACGTCGCACTCGTTAAGCACCTTGTCAGAGAAAGCGAAGCAGTCGCCGTCGAAATCAGCAGGCATTGCGGCCCATACGAACAGACCTGCCTGACCCTTAACATAGTCGCAACCAAGTGCATCCAACAGGGCGTAGCCGTTCTTCTCGCGCTCGTAGTATGTAGCGTTGAGCTCGTCAAACCACTCGTTGCCAAGAGCCAAAGCCTCAGCTGCAGCAGCCTGTACGGGGTAGAACATACCAGAGTCCATATTTGATTTGAAGCGCAAGATGTCGCTGATAATGTCGGCACGACCTGCAACAACTCCTACACGCCAGCCGGCCATAGAGTGGCCCTTACTTGTAGAGTTCATCTCGATAGCAACATCCTTTGCGCCCTCGATGTTAAGGATTGAGAGCTGGAGGTTGTTACGAACGAAGCTGTAGGGGTTGTCGTGTACCAACAGAATGTTGTGCTTGCCTGCGAAGGCAACCAACTTCTCGAACAACTCAACTGTGGGGTGGGTACCCGTAGGCATATTGGGGTAGTTCACGAACATCAACTTAACGCGGCTCAAGTCCTGCTTCTCGATCTCCTCGAAGTCGGGGTAGAAGCCGTTTGCTGCGTTCAAGCGATACTCCACGACCTCTCCGCCAGAAAGGGTTACTGCAGCACGGTAAGTGGGGTAGCCGGGGTTGGGAACCAACACCTGATCGCCCTCATCGAGGAAAGCCATACAGATGTGCATAATACCCTCCTTAGAGCCAAGCAAGGGCAACACCTCGGTCTTGGGGTCGAGAGTTACATTATACCACTTCTCATACCAGTCAGCATAGGCCTTGCGCAACAACTCGCTACCGTTGTAGGGCTGGTAAGCGTGTACATCGGGACGCTGAGCCTCCTTTGCCAAGCGGTCGATAACAGCCTGAGCGGGGGGCATATCGGGGCTGCCGATGCCGAGTGAGATGATGTCGCGACCTGCCTTGCGCAACTCAGCGATCTCGCGGTTTTTCTTTGAAAAGTAATACTCCTTAATGCTATCCATACGGTGCGAGGGAGTGATCTCTACCTTTGCCATAGTTTTGTTAGTTTTTTGGTTTTAAACTCTTTAATTTATCTTATTTCTACTTATTTTCCACTTTTATAAACGCCGTAAACGTGAATTTCGCGTGTGACGGCCTGCAGGTGTGTCAGGTTGCGTATGTAGTCGTCCAGGCAAGCAAACTCCAAGTCGATGTGGAACAGGTAGTGCCACGGCTCGCTCGGGATGGGATACGACTGCAACTTCGACAGGTTGATACCCTCCAAACAACTCAACGCCTTCAGAAGCGAACCCTCCTTGTGGTCGGTCTTGAAGTAGAGCGAAGCTTTGTTGGCCTGCTCATCGATGTTGTGGTCGTAGCGCTTGAGTACCATAAAACGAGTGTAGTTACTCTTGATGGTATTAATCTCGGGGGCTATAATTTTCAACCCGTACATCTCGGCGGCAAGCTCGCTGGCGATGGTTGCCGTATGGCGTAGGCCATTTTGGGCAATATGCTTGGCGCTCAGTGCAGTATCCTCGCTCTCGATGAGTTTCCAGTTGTGCTCGTCCAAATAATCAATGCACTGCAATAGCGCCATCGAGTGCGACTCTACCTCGCGAATATCCTCCAACTCAACGTCGGGCAACACCATCAAATTCTGCTTGATGGGCAGATATACCTCTCCTGCCACTTGCAGGTTCTCGTCCTGCAGGATGCAGTAGTTGGGGATGATTGAGCCAGCAATGGAGTTCTCAATGGCCATAAGCCCCATATCGGCATCACCCTGCTTTACGGCTGCAGCCACGGCGCGGAACGTATCGCACGGCAGGATCTCTATATCGCGACCGAAATAGAGATTGGCTGCAATATGGTGAAAGCTACCGGTATATCCTTGAATTGCAATCTTTTGCATATTCGCATTATTACCAAGAAATCCTGACCACGCCATCGCACGATCAGGATTTATAAACTTAACAATGAAACATCTTCATTTTTAGCATACGACATCCTGACCGTTCGCACGGTAATAGTAAAATCGCTTAAAAAAGAAGTGTGCCATCATAATTATTCCTTAATTTATTACTGCATCATTTATTGCTGTATGCGCTCAGCGAATACGACTACAAATATATCGTAATTTGGTGAGAATGCAAAATTCTTGGCAAATATTTATGCTAAAAATTACTCTACATATTTAATCACATCCATATTGCGAGGCTTTGCAGCGGGCTCCTCGTTGGGATAACCGATGCCGATGCAAATCAGAGGCTCGTAACCCTCGCTGAAGTTCAACTTCTGGCGGAACTCAGCGCCTGCGGGCTGATTTACGAACGATGCAATGGGACCACCCATACATACTGTGCCAAGGCCCAAAGACTTAGCTGCGAGCATAATGTTACCTGCCATCAAACCGCAGTCAACCTGAGTGAACGTACCAGGCTTGTGGGCGATGAAGATAACCGCAGGTGCATTGCGGAAGATATTCTTGAACGAGGGGTCGTTGTACTGCGCCTCGCTGGGCGTACCCTTTGCGGCCTCCTTAGCAGCTGCAGTAGTGCTGTTGAGAAGCTCCTGCGAATTAACTACGCGTATCTCCCACTGCTGGGCATTCATAGCGTTGGCGGCATTTACACCACACTCCAATACCTTGTCCAACAACTCCTTGGGTACGGCCTGATCCTTGTATGCGCGTACGCTACGGCGTGCAAGAATAGTCTCAATTACCTGATTCTCCGCACCAGCACTCTCCTGTGCGGGCTGCTCCTGCTGAGCGCAAGACATCATTGTCATCATACTGATAATTGCTAAAAAGAGTTTTTTCATAGCTATTCGTTTTTAGTTATTACAATTCTCTGGGATCTACTATGCCGTTCATTACGGCGTAGATGGTCTGACGTCCTATCGACTTCGAGCCAATCTTCTCGCTCAAGTTGCGGCGGTGGAAAATTACCGTCGGTGTCGATATGTTGAGCATATCAGCTATCTCCTTGTTGATATACCCCTTGACGATTAGCGCTAGTACATCCTTCTCGCGCTGCGAAAGTAGTTCGCTATCCTCCTGCTTGATTTGAGGCTCAACACCGTGTGTGAGGTGAGCATTACTCTGCATCATCAGAAACGCCTTGAGCAATTCCTGCTCGGGACGGCGTATATCCACCCTGCGGCAGGCCTCGGGCAGAGCCGACTCGTCGCTCTCGGTCAGTGCTATGCATCGACGCAACTGTGGTGCGAAGTAGGGCATATTATCCACCAGAACCTGCTCGGCCACGAAGTAGTGAAGCACCAGCTCGGGGCACTCCTGCTCCATCTGCTCCATCGAGTTGAATGTGGCAATCTCCACATCGCCCCACATTCCCATAAACGGGGCTATGTCGACCAAGATGGTGCGCATCGCCATACAGCATAGCGAATTGGGATGAATGACAACTATCGTGGGTTTAATGCTCATATTGCAAAGATAGTATATTCTGCGAAAAAACAAAACTATAATTTATTATAGTTGATGTGTCTTGTTGCATATTATACCTTTGTGCCGTAATTTGAAAATCTGCATTATGAAGAGAATATTTTCCGTTATAGTAGCCCTAGCGGCTACATTTTCGTTTGTTGCGGCCTCGGCTCAGAACTCATCTGTCAATGAGCCCGACAGCCTGGTTCTGCGCCATCTCTCAATCGACGAGGTGGGCGTGGCGGTGCGTCAGCCTAAGCAGCACTATGGACTTAAGTCGCAGCCTATATCGTCAAGCGTAATTGGCGGCGAGTTGCTCAAAAGCGAGCGCGTACTCTCTATAAAGGATCTGTCGGCCATCGTGCCCAACTTCTATCAGCCCGACTATGGCTCGAAGATGACCTCGTCGATCTATGTTCGTGGCTTCGGTGCGCGTATCGACCAGCCTATCATCGGTCTTACCGTAGATGGCGTGCCCTACCTTAACAAGAATACCTACGATTTCGATATGTTGGACGTCGCTCGTGTAGAACTTCTGCGCGGCCCGCAGAGTACACTCTATGGCCGTAACACTATGGGTGGCCAGATGAATGTCTACACCCTTTCGCCAATGAACTATCAGGGTGTACGCGCCCAGGCCGAGTATAGCTCGGGCAACACACTGCGTGCCAAGGCCTCATACTATGGCCGTACGCTCGGTGGTAAGCTCGGCATATCGGTGGGTGGATACTATAATCGTACCGATGGCTTCTTCGATAATGCCTACGATGGTAGCAACGTCGATTGGGGCGAGAGCAGTGGTGGCCGTCTGCGCATTGTGGGCGATTTGGGCAGTGGCTGGGAGATTGATAACTCGGCTTCGTTTAGCTACAATAACGAGGGTGGTTATGCCTATGCCTTGTATGATGTGGAGCGCGATGTTGTAGGTGATGTCAATTACAACGACCCCAGCGGTTATATGCGCTACACCTTTAGCGATGGCTTGGTTATCTCGCACGCTGGCGAGAAGGTAAACTTCTCGGCCACAACATCATATCAGTTTATGCACGACCGTATGCGTATGGATAACGACCTTACGCCTGCTTCGCTCTTTACTCTTGAGCAGGAGCAGCACGAGCACGCCTTCACCGAGGATATTGTACTGCGCTCGAACGATAAGTCGCGCCGCTACCAGTGGCTTGTTGGTGCATATGGTTTTTACAAGAAGATTGATATGAGCGCCCCTGTAACTATTCTGGAGAATGGTATCAAGGATCTTGTTCTTGGCAATATGCCCGATATGCTTAAGAATATGCTGCAGTTCGATCGTGACGAGTTTGTTATCGCAAGTAACTTCGACCTTCCGACCTATGGTCTTGCTCTCTATCACGAGTCTTCCTTGAAGGCAGGCGAGCGCTGGCGCTTTACTGCTGGTTTGCGCTTGGATTATGAGGCATCGAAGATGAACTATGACAACTACTCTGCCATAGGTTACAAGATGCCCCCGTTGATTTCCGATTTCCGCACCGTTGAGGTTCCGTTCAAGGGCGAGGAGAAGATGGATTACTTCGAGCTATTGCCTAAATTTGCCGTTAATTACACAACAGGCATTGGCGATTTGTATGCTACCGTTACACGAGGTTATAAGGCTGGAGGATTTAATACGCAAATTTTCTCGGATATCTTGCAGAATAAGGTTAAGTCAGCATTGATGAACAACGCTATGGGCCGTCCTTCGACAGGTGGGGAGTCGTCATCTTATGACGAGGCTTCGGTAACGACCTACGACCCCGAGTATAGCTGGAATTATGAGTTGGGTGGCCATCTGCAGTTTGCCGATAAGCGTGTGAATGTCGACTTTGCAGCGTTCTGGATTGAGTGTCGCGACCAGCAGCTTACAGTCTTCCCCGAGGGCTTGACGACAGGTCGTATGATGTCAAACGCGGGTAAGTCGCGTAGCCGTGGTGTTGAAGTGTCTGCATCGTGGGATGTCTTTAAGTTGACTAATCTGAGCCACCTGCGCCTTATGGCTAACTATGGCTATACTCACGCCGAGTTCGAGGAGTTCAACGATGGTGTGAACGACTACTCGGGCAACTACCTTCCCTATGCGCCGAAGCATACCGTTTCGCTTGGTGCATCATATAATATGTGGATTGGTGGTAGCCTGCTCGACGAGATCGTTCTCTCGGCTTCTTGGCAGGGCGCTGGCGATATATATTGGAACGAGGCAAACACCTTGAAGCAGGATTTTTATTCATTGCTTAACGCCTCGGTAGAGCTTCGCAAGGGTGATTTCTCGCTCTCGTTGTGGGGACGTAACCTGACAAATACCGACTACTATACCTTCTACTTCAAGTCGATGAACAACAACTTCTTCAACTACGGCAAACCTGCCCGTTTGGGTGTAACACTTTCGTTCGCAATGTAGAAATTTAGGAACTTATCAATAGTAAAGCGCGAACCTACAAGGCTCGCGCTTTTTTGTTTATTTAATGCTTCTATTTAAAGCAATGATTATTAGTAGTAGACCGCTCTCGGAGATAACTTCGTCAATAGAATGCATTCCATTGAGTACTGAGTGAGCGACACCATTAATTATTATAGACAATAGTAATGCTCCTATTGCGATATATAACTCTTTACGTTTGATTTCTTTAGCCTCTAATTGAGTGGCTTTTTGTCGTTCGATGGCAATAATAGTAGGAAACATAATTATTGGAAACCAGCAGAATAGTGCTGTTAGGATATATATCCATAATGGGTAGTTACTCTCACCTCGTCGTCGTATAATCCATTGTGCTGTTATAATAAAATTGACAGCAGCGAGAATGATTAATATGGCTAAATTCATATTGATTATCTTTTATGCGATTCCCATACAATATAGACCTGATATAGTGGCATTAATAACAGCCATTGGAAGAAAAATCGCTACAAATGTCTAATATCATACTATCTTTTGCAGCTTGTTGTTGCGGCAATTTCATATTCTTTTACGTTGTCGCCTGTTCTTGTCTGATAAGAAGCCGTGTTTGAGAAACAAATATTACTATTGAGTTGCTCAATAGTAATAATAACTTTCTCATAATACATTGCATTTAATGTATTACTATTAATATAACTTTCACGTAAGTAAAGATAATAAACCGTAAATATATAAGCAAGTATATGTTTGAAAATAGTATAAATATTTGCATGTATGGCATATATATGCAAGTTGTGATATTGTGGCTTACTTTTGACGAATAATTGTTTTTTGAATAAAACAAGGGCCACCCCGTGGGGTAGCCCTTGCAGTTATCGGTTATAATCTACGAATTAGTCGAGAATAGTAACCTTGATGTTGCGGAACCAAACGTCGTCGCCGTGATCCTGCAAACCGATGTAACCCTCGTGGTTCTCGCCACCGCAGTTGTTCAACAAGTTGAACGCTACGGGCCACTTCTCCTCTGAGAACTTAGATGCCTGAAGCATCTCAGTCCACTGGGGAGTCCACAAGTGGTACTCTACAACAGCCTCGTCATTCTGATAGTGAACAACAGTACCCTTGTAGCAAAGAATCTTAACCTTGTTCCACTCACCGTGAGGCTTTGAGTTCTGGGGCTTAGCGGGAATCATATCGTAGAGTGAAGATGACATACGGTTGCCATCCTTACCCAAACGTGCATCGGGGTGATTCTCGTTATCCAATACCTGGCACTCAGGTGAAGAGATGTAGATAGGCTCGTAAGTGCCATCCTCCTTCTTAACCTCCTGAGCCAAGATGAAGATACCAGAGTTTGAACCCTTAGCAACCTTCCACTCCAACTCCAACTCGAAGTTCTTGAACTTCTGTGCAGCGAAGATAATATCGCCACCGTCAGCCACATGAGCCTCGCCACCGCCTGAACCGTTGATCTTCAAGCAACCGTCCTCGATAGTCCAGCGAGCAGGAAGAGTCTCCATACCATAGCCGCGCCAGCCCTCAGTGCTTGTACCGTCGAACAATACAACAGTGTTAGCATTGTCCTCAGCGGGAGCCTCAGCCTTCTTTGCACCGTTGCCACCGCAACTTGCGAGCATAGATACCATAGCGGCCATCATCAAAATTTTCTTCATTGTGTAATCTTTATTTTTTAGTTAAACCTATTTAGGCATATCAGTAAGCTTCCAACCCTCGCGGTAGTTGTGCTTGATCATCTCAGCTACGAACTCCTGTGCGTTGATAGGATCGGTGTACTTAGTTGTGAATGTGGGGTGACCATCCTTAACTGAGAAGCTATCCTCGGTTATGATGCGGATAGTCTCATCGGGCTTGATATTGGTGAAGCGCATATTTGCACCGTCCCACTCCAAAGTCTTGTGCAGGCTCTGCAGGCGTACTGCCAATACACCCATAACAACCATCTCGTTGAAAGGACCAGCCTCTGAGAAGTCAGAGTTAGTCTTCACGCGTGTAGCCTTGTTCTCCTTACAAGCGCGAACCCAATCCTTACCGTGTGAGAGCTCGACGTGGCGCGCACGCTTGGGAGTAGAGGGCTTACGACCAGAGAGCAAGTAGGGGTTACGACCGTAGCAACCGCATACGAGGACATCCTTCGTACCGTAGAAGATTGCACCGCCACCACCATCGTTGAGGTTCTTGCCGGGCTCCAATCCCTCGGGACGAGGAGGAATCAAACCACCGTCATACCAAGTAACAGTTACCTCGGGCAACTTGATGTTGTGGATGCTACCACGCTCGGGGTAAACCAACTTAACCATCTGTGCGTTAGGTGCGCAGTCGGTCAAGAGTGTAGTAGAAGAACCCTCAACCTTAGTAGGATACTGCAAGTTCAAGGCCTTGAATACAGGGTGGAGGATGTGGCAAGCCATATCACCCAATGCACCTGTACCGAAGTCCCACCAACCACGCCAGTTCCAAGGCTGATAGAGCTTGTTATAAGGACGATACTTAGCCGGGCCGAGGAAGAGATCCCAGTTCAAAGTCTCGGGGATAGGATCAACCTCAGTGGGAACCATCAAGCCCTGGGGCCAGATAGGACGGTCGGTGAAAGCATCTACGCGAGTAACCTCGCCGATCTCACCATTCCAGATCCAGTTACATACCTGCTCTACGCCCTCAGCTGAAGAACCCTGGTTACCCATCTGGGTAGCAACACCAGTCTTAGCTGCAAGCTTAGTAAGCAAGCGAGACTCATATACTGAGTGAGCAAGAGGCTTCTCAGTGTAAACGTGCTTGCCCATCTCCATAGCGGCAGCTGTTACAATTGCGTGGGTATGGTCGGGAGTAGCACACATAACGGCATCGATCTGATTGCCAATCTTGTCGTACATCTCACGCCAGTCCCAGAAACGCTGAGCCTTGTTATACTTCTCAAACTGTCCCTTAGCATAGTTCCAATCTGTATCGCACAATGCGATAATGTTCTCCTCTGCCAAGTCGCTCAGTACGCTTGCACCACGTCCGCCGACGCCGACACCTGCGATATTCAACTTGTCAGATGGAGCCTTGTGTCCGAAAGCCGCTCCCATTACGTTGTTGGGAACAACGGTCATTGCTGCCAGACCTGCACCTGAGGTCTTCAAAAAGTCAGCTCTTGAGATCTTCTTTGACATTCTTATTAGTTTTTAAGGTTAATAAAGGTTTTATTTTAAGCTTTTGCTTTATTCTTAATCTTTGTGTGTCGCCACACTTTGAGTCATCACACTACTTGCCTTTTTACCAGCCCTTAGCGTTGTTGGTCGAGTGGTCTCGATACGATACTTGCCTTAGCCCTTTGCTGCTCCTCGCTCTATGCCAGCCTTAGCCCCTTAATAGCGGATGCTGGGGAGATTCTTTGCGTTGAGCAAGCTGCGCTCGATACACACCTTCGGAGGTAGAGAGTATTTGCTCACCTCGAGCAGTATATCCTTTACTCCTGTGCGTATTCCCTCGGCAATAATCTTCTCAAAGTCGATTTTGCCACTCTCGCCCACGATTATGTAATCGTGTATGTGCAACAACGGCACGCGCTTAGCATATTGTTTAAGCAACTCCTCGATATCGACTCCGGCATCGGTTGCCTCGTAGGTGTCAATCTGAAATTTCACCTTCTCGGCATCACACTCTGCTGCAATACGGGCGAATGGTGATTGCTTCCCATCCTCGCCCATCTGCATATCCACCTTGCGGGGGTGGAAGCAGAACTGTATACCTCGCTCTGCGGCCAACTCTCCTATGAGGTTGAAGTAACCAACATAGTCGGTTATCACCTCGTCGGTAGGGTAGTCGGGCAGTCGCGACATAACTACGTATTTGCAACCCATTGCCTCCACATCATCCAGAGCCTTGCGCCACCACTCTACGTTGGGGTCGGGCTTGGGCTCCTCGCTCTGCGCCTCAATGTTGTTGCCGCCCTGCGTGACGGCCTCATCAGTGTCGGTTAGTTCGGGCTTTTCTGCTACTCGTTCGTACAACTTATTTATGTGTGCACTTACGATTTTGAGCTTCGCTCCGTCGGCCAACTCTCTGATGCGTGCTATGGGCAGGTTGTGTATCTTACCTGCGGCATAAACACCCACCTCAAGCAGGGTGTAACCCATCTGGGCAATATCGTAGATGGTACCCTGTGGGTCCTCGTACATATCAGCATCGAGCGATGGTAGATGCAGGCCAATGTCGGTCTGTATGTTGCTCAACGCTTCATCTACGGCCTCGGTGAACGAGTCTGCTGCGTGCTTAAGGCCGATCACCGATTGAGCAACCTCAAGCAGTGACGACAAACCGTGCTTGAAAAATCCGAGTCTATCCACAATTGCGAGGTGTGAAGAGTCGTTACTCGTCTTTCTTCATAAAGCGACGCATAATCTCGAGCTCATCCTCTGAACTCTCGCTTACGCCAAATGTCACTTCGTGCTCTTCCATCACAGAGTAGTCACCCGGGTTGGGGTTGTCGGGGGCCTCGTCGGTCTGCTCGCCACTCTTGGGAGCTGACTTTTCTGCAGGTGCCTCACTCTCCTCGGTTGGCTCTGCGCTCTGCTCTGCGCTCTGCTCGGGCTCGGTCGCCTCTGCTTCTGCAGCGTTGTCGGTTGCTGAGTCTGACTCTGCATCCTCTGCGCTGGGCTCTGCGGGTGTTTCGTTATCGTTAGACTTGTTGTCCTGCTCCTGAGCTGCCTTCTCTGCGGCCTCCTTCTCGGCTGCCTCACGCTCGGCTTTGGCTTTAGCCTCTGCCTCTGCCTCTGCCTTCTCTTTGGCGAGTTGTGCCTGATATGCTGCCTCTTCCTGTGCGCGACGCTTCTCGATACGCTCGGCAATGCCGATACCATACTCGTAGAGTGCGTAGCAAGGGACGAAGATAAGTATCTGGCTCACAACATCGGGCGGGGTGATAACCGCTGCGAAGATAAGCAATGCGGCAGCAGCCACACGGCGATACTGACGCATACCACTCGAGGTGACGACGCCCATCGATGCCAACAGACGAATCAGGAGCGGGAGCTGGAAAGCAATGGCTGCAGCGAACGAAACGCTGATAACGGTACTCATAAATGAGCTAACGTCGATGATGTTGCTAATCTGCTCACTAACCTGATAGTTACCAAGGAAGTTGATAGCAAGAGGCGAGATAATGTAGTAACCGAACAACAAACCGGTGACAAACCAGATGGGAGTCTCGATTACATAACGAATACTCTGCTTACGCTGATGGGGTGGTAGTGCGGGCTTTACGAATAACCACAACTCGTAAATCAAGTAGGGGAATGCAATGACAAATGCGCCGACAAGTGAACTCTTGATGTGCAAGAGGAACTGTCCGGCCATCTTGTTGTTAAACAAGTCCACATTCTCGGGGTGAATTCTCAACGCCTCGGCACCCATAATCTCTGACAGCCAGATGAAGAGCCTGTTGGTTGGGAAGGTCTCGCGAATGGGGGCGAAAACAATATCCAGCACAATACCCTTCATTATGAATAGCACAATGAAGAGTAGCGTAAAGATAATCGATACGCGCACAAGAATTTTGCGAACCTCATCGAGGTGTTCGCCAAACGTCATTTCCGCTTCGTCGTGAATCTGCTCGTTACTCATTACCCTATACCCGTCACTTTAAATGTGTTACTCCTCTTTCTTTGACTCGGGCTTTGACTCAGGCTTCTTGTCCTCCTCGGGAGCAGTAGCAGTATTTACAGCGTCCTTGAACTCGCGAATACCACGACCAGCACCACGCATCAACTCGGGCAATTTCTTACCACCAAACAAAAGCAACAATGCAACTACGATAAGCAAAATCTCGCTGGTACCAAGACCGCCGATAAACATTAAATTCATAATAATCCTTATTTTAAAATTGTTAATTAATTATTTATGTGCATTTTCAATCCGAAAGATACGAACAAAATTCCATTTAAGCAACTTGGATTGTTATTTTTTACATAAAAACGCACGGCTTCACCTTTTATTATGAAAGCCGTGCGTTGCTGTTTCAGATAGATTTTTATCGTAGGAAATCCTCGAAATAGTCGGTAATCTTGTTGTAAAGATGCAGCGCATCGCGACCATAAACGTTATGCTCGGCTACGGGATAGGGCATATAGTCGATGGTGTGAATGTTGTTCTTTACGCACTCCTGCACGAAGCTCAGCGAGTGCTCCCATACAACCACGGGGTCAACAGCACCCTGACAAATGAGGAGCTTGCCCTTAAGGTCTTTGGCCTTGTTCAAAAGGCTGGTCTTCTCGAAGCCCTCGGCATTGTTGTGTACGTTGTCCATATAGCGCTCGCCATACATCACCTCGTACCACTTCCAGTCGATTACGGGACCACCCGCTACGCCTACCTTGAATACCTCGGGATAGTTTGTAATCAGCGAGATAGTCATAAAGCCACCATAGCTCCAGCCGTGTACACCGATGCGATCCTTGTCGACCCACTCGTGCGACATAAGCCACTCCATACCGGCCATCTGGTCGGCCATCTCGGCCTGACCGCACTGGCGGTGGATGGCCTTCTCGAACTCGGCACCACGGTTTGATGTGCCTCGGTTATCCATTACAAATACCACGTAGCCGCGCTGAGCCATATACATCTCCCAGCGACGCAACTGCGCCTGGTAGGTGTTCTGCACCATCTGCGAGTGAGGACCTCCATATACATAGAGGATTACGGGATATTTCTTTGTGGGGTCGAAGTCAAGGGGCTTAATCAGACGGTAGTAGTTGTCGTACTTGCCATCGGCGCTCTTCACCGTACCAATAGTGATGGGAGCATAGTTGTAGCCTACGGTGGGATCCTCGGCACGGAACAACTCGCGGGCGGGCTTAAGGTCGGTGCGACCCAACTCCACTACGCGGGGTACATTGAGCGATGAGTAGCTATCGATAAAGTATTTGCCGCTCTTGCTCATCGATGCAGTGTGCCAGCCCTCGGCCTTGGTCAGGCGAGTCTGCTTGCCTGTTGCAATCTCCACGCGGAAGAGGTGGTTGTCGATGGGCGATACCTCGGCCGATGTATAATATACATACTTTGCATCCTGCGAGAGATACTTAACGCTGGCATCGGTCTTGGTCAGACGCTCCACCTTACCCTCGTCGTTGCAGAGGTAGAGGTTCCAGTAACCGTCGCGGTTGTCGGTCGAGTAGATAAAGCGTGTGGGATCGCTCTCGAGGAATACCAAAGGATACTGGGGCTCAACCCAGCGGTCGTTGTGCTCGGTGAGAATCTGCTTGAGCTGCTCGCCCGTTGTGGCCGAGTATGAGTTCAGATGCACATTCTTCTGCGCACGGTCCAATACCTGGATGTAGATACGCTCAGAGTCGGGCGACCAGGTGATGTTGGTCAGGTAGCGCTCCTGGTCGAAATCGGTTACATTGAGATAGATGGTATTGCCCGATGCGATGTCGTAAACACCCAGCGATACGTGCTCCGAAGGCATACCGTTCATCGGGTACTTGATGCTCTTGAGCGTACCAGTGCGTGTGGTGATGTCGAGCAGGGGGAAATCAGTCACGCGTGACTCATCTTTCTTGTAAAATGCCAACTTCTTTGCATCGGGCGAGAAGAAGATACCGCCCGAGATGCCGAACTCGTTACGGCTAACGCTCTGTCCGCATACGATGTTCTTGTCCTCGTATGATGTCACAGCCACTTCGCGTGTACCGTCCCAAAGGTAGAGGTTATTCTCCTTGGTGTAGGCGTAGAGTCCACCATTGCCACTCTGGCGTGTGAGGTTCTCGCCACCTGTGGGGATTGTGGTCTGTGAAGTTACGGTGAGCGACTTCAGGTTGATTGTATTGCGGCGGTTGTGAGCAGTTACCACCAGCGACTCTGCATTGTCGAACGAGTAGGCAGGGAATGTCTTGAAGTTGGTGTCGAGCAACTCGTTCACCTTGTCGATGGTAATCAGTGTGCGCTTCTTGCCTGTGCGAGCATCGTAGGCCACGAGCTCCTGCTGCTCTACAGTCGCATATGAGTCGCTGTCGCCTACCCAGCGGGCTGTGTAGGTCTTGGGTGTGAGGTCGCGGTTGAGTACCACATCCTCGATTGAGAGTAATTTGCGGTCGGCATTCTGTGCCGTAGCCGAAAGGGTTGTCATAAGCAATAAAGTTGCTAAAAGAATGAGTTTGCTCTTCATTGTATTGTTAGTTAATAGTTTTCCAAAGGCGAAATTATAGTTTTTTATCCATATAACCGCACCGACAAAGGAAATTTTGGTATGAAATGGATTTTTTTTTGCCTTTTTTTTTGCTAATAAGAAAAATATGTCTACATTTGCACCGTTCAATTCAAGGATTGATGCCCAGATGGCGGAATCGGTAGACGCGCTGGTCTCAAACACCAGTAGGTTCACCCCTGTGCCGGTTCGACCCCGGCTCTGGGTACAAGAAGAGAAGTTCGAGAGGACTTCTCTTTTTTTTGTGCCGTATAACCTCGCTAATCGTTGGTTTATATATCCAGAGCAGGGGTTGAGCGCTCACGGGCAGGGTCAAAACACAAGGCTGCACGATTTCTCGCACAGCCTTGCCGCAATTAATATTTAATTATAATCACAAAGGGGTCTTAACGCATACCTCCACCGAAGCCTCCGGGAGGACGACCTCCCATCGGGGGACCACCTGCGGGACGACCTCCAGGACCTCCAGGACCTCCCATACCGCCAGGGCCGCGACGACCGCCGCCCATCTGGTAGTCGTTGATGTTCTGTGAGCCCTTCTTGCCGAAGGCGCGGATGTTGTATGTGAACTGAACGGTGAAGTAGCGACCAATCACACTATTCCAAGTATTCTGGGTGAAACCAGAACCTGTAGAACGGCCAAACGAGGTGTTCTGATTGAAGATATCGTTCACACCGAACAAGAGCTCACCAAGCTGGTTCTTGAATAACTTCTTACCTACGTAGGCATTAACCAGTGCGTATGAGTCGTTATAGTCGTTTGTGTAGCCAATGTTCTGCACATAGCTTGCCGATGCGGTGAAGGTGAAGCCTTTCCAGAACACAGCCTTCAAGTTACCTGAAGCCGCGTGGTTGAAGTACTCGTTCTTGTTGCCACGTGCTGCCAATGAGTTGTCGGCGAGGTTGTAACCTCCGTTCCAACCGATGGTGAAGTCCACATTCTCCGAAATGTTACTTCCCAGTGTTACACCACCGTTGTAACCCATATTGCTGGCGATGTTACGCTCTCCGTTCACCAATGAGGGTGTCTCCGAGTAGTTTACGCCGAAGGTAAAGTTTACGTTAGACTTGAGGAAGTTGATGGGGAAGCCGTAGTGAAGCATACCCGTAATCGACTTCTGACCGCCTACGTTCTCGTATGTAGAGAACTGCGTGGGCTTGTATCCATCTGCTGCTGTGCCGTACAACTCCTGCAACTTCTGAGCGGCATTGGCTCCGGTATAGAGGCTCTGACCGATGTAGTTGTTCGAGGTGTTGAACATAGCCATAAGCATCAAGGTACGACCCTTCTCGAGGTTGGTGAAGTTGTAGTTCAACATAAACATATGCGAGTAGGCAGGATCCAAGTGCTCGTTACCGGTTGACATATACTGCATATCCGAGATGTCAAGGATGCTGTTCAACTGCTGGATGCCGGGATTGTTGGTATTGGCACGTGCCATCACATTGATCGAGTGCTGCTGGTTGAAGTAGAACATACCACGCACGAAGTATGTGAAGTCGTTGTACGAGCGCGTAATCTTCTGCTCCTGTGATGACTTGATATAGCCGTCGAGAGTCGAGTGCTGATAGTTCAACTCCACCACAATGTTGTTGCGGTTCTTGCTCCAGTTGAAGCTCGGACCAACGGCGTGAATCATATAGTCGCTTGTATACACATTCGAGAGTCGGGGATCAAGAACTCCGTCGGTGTATGTGCCGTCGTTACCAAAGTTATAGGTGTCGCGATCGCTATCCTGATTGGTGAGCTCAAACTCATACTCCAAAGAGAACTGCGAATACTTTGATATAGGCTCGGTGTACTCCACCTCGGCCGATACACCCAGGTTGCTTGAGCCCGAGAGATTCTCCAAGTAGCGCAGGTAGGGATTGTAGCCAGTGATATTACCATCACCATCAACGATAGGATCAGTTTTCTCGGTTGAGAAGCTACGCGAGTCGTTGTTGTTGTCGCGGTAGCTGAAATCTCCGTTCACCGAGAGCATACGACCCTTGTCGTTAAGGCGCAGGTTGTACTGCAACGACTGCGAGAAGTTGTAACCCTTGTTCTCACCATTGCTGCCACTCATAATGATGTTGTAGAAGTCCAAACCATCCTGGTAACCATTGGTCTCACTGAAGGGAGTATGACCCTGGAAACTGAAGTTGGTACGAGTCATTATCGACTGATTGTCGGCGATGCGCCAGTCGAAACGAGCATTGAAACGGTGGTTGTAGTTCTTGTTGTCAGAGAAGGCTGACTGCTCCTTCGTACCCAGGTTCTCCAGCGGTGCCTCATACCAGGTGATCTGGTCGTTGAGGTTCTTCGAGCGGGTGCGGTTGTAGAAGTAGCTTGCCTGCAACTTGATCTTGTTGTTCTTCCAGTTGTTAGAGTAGTTCAAACCGAGCGAACCTACGTTGGCAATACCGCCCTGACGGCCACGCATAAAGCCTCCGCCCATACCGCCACCGCGGCCACCCATACCGCCACCAGCGACGCCCAGAATATCCTGGAACGAGAAGTTCTGCTGGTTGATGTTGTTCAAAAGACCTGTTACGGTGGTGCGGCTCTCGCCGTTGAAGATATTCACATTACCACCTATCATATATTTGTTGTGGTCGGTCACGCGGTCGGTCTCGGGCTGATAGCCATAGCCACCATATACCTTACCGAATACGCCCTGACGCATACCTGCACGGGTGATAAGGTTCAACGCCTTGTAGCTGTCGCCATCGTCACGACCCGAGAACTCGGCCTGGTCGCTGAGCTTGTTGAAGACCTCAATCGACTGGATGCTCTGTGCGGGCAGAGTGCTGATAGCAGTTGCCACGTCGTCACCGAAGAACTCTTTGCCATCGACAAAGATCTTCTGAATGGCCTCGCCCTGTGCTGTCACCTGACCGTCAGATACCTGAATACCCGGCATCTTCTTCAACAGACCCTCAACGTCGGCATCCGAAGCGACCTTGTAGGCGTCAGCATTATATGAGATGGTGTCACCCGACTGTGAAGCACGGATAGCCTGCACGGTCTTAACAACGGTCTCAATGCGGGTATTACCCTCCTCAAGGGCAATGTCGCCCAACTTGGTGTTGGCGCCCTTTACCTCTATATCCATCTCCTTGTCGGCGTAACCAATATAGGTAATCTTCACCTTATACTTGCCATAGGCAACACCCGATATCGATATGTCGCCCTCGCCTCCCGAGGTGTAATACTTCTTTTTGCTCTCGTTGTCGGCATCGTCGGCAGGTGCCAACTCAAATACAGCACCGATTACGGCCGATTTGTTGGCCGCATCGATAATAGTGGCTGTAATCTTTGAGCTCTGTGCAAAGGCCGAGACGCTGATTAAAAGTGCCAGTGTTAATAAGAAAAATCGTTTCATATTATATGTTTATTTATTTGTTTCTCTTCATAGACAAAATTAGCACCTTTTTGCTAAGTACAATTCACCCAGTCGGTCAAATGACACTCTTGCAGGGTGAATCGACCAAATCGAGGGGTGAATCGCCTACGGAAACCTTGAAAAGCCGTATTTCCTGGTGAAAATACGGCTTTACCACTCTAAAAAAACGCACCCCAGAAGGAGTGCGTTTTTCATATAACTATACTTATTTAAGTATTAGTCCTGCAACTTCGCAGCCAAGAACTCGCGGTTAAGACGAGCGATGTGTGCGATAGATACCTGCTTGGGGCACTGTGCCTGGCAAGCACCGGTGTTGGTACAGTTACCGAAACCGAGTTCATCCATCTTAGCAACCATTGCCTTAGCACGACGAGCACCCTCTACGCGGCCCTGGGGCAACTTAGCGAGTGACGATACGCGAGCAGCAACGAACAACATAGCCGAACCGTTTTTACAAGTAGCAGCGCAAGCACCACAACCTACGCAAGATGCAGCGTCCATAGACTCGTCAGCATCAGCCTTAGGAATAGGAATTGCGTTACCATCGGGTACTGAGTTTGTACGTACTGATACGAAACCACCAGCCTGCAAAATCTCATCATAAGCACCACGGTTTACTACGAGGTCCTTGATAACGGGGAATGCAGCCGAACGCCAAGGCTCGATAGTGATGGTAGAACCATCCTTGAACTTACGCATATACATCTGGCAAGTTGTAACGGCCTGTGAAGGACCGTGAGCGTGGCCATTGATGTGCAATGAGCACATACCGCAGATACCCTCGCGGCAGTCGTGGTCGAATGCAACGGGCTCCTCGCCTGCGTGAACAAGGTCGTTGTTCAAGATGTCGAGCATCTCGAGGAATGATGTGTCGGCTGAGATGTTCTTAACCTCGTAGGTCTTGAACTCGCCCTTTGATTTAGCGTCCTTTTGACGCCATATCTTTAATTTGAAATTCATATTCTTAATTTATATTAAAGTTCAACGTCAAAAAATTAGTCCTTGTAGTTACGCTGTGCACGGTGTACGAACTCATAGTCGAGAACCTCCTTGGTCATCTCGGGCTCTACGTCCATACCCTTGTACTCCCAAACTGAAGCGTAAGCGAACTTGTCGTCGTGACGCAAAGCCTCGCCATCCTCGGTCTGGTGCTCTGAGCGGAAGTGACCACCGCAAGACTCCTCACGGTTCAAGGCGTCGCGAGCCATCAACTCACCAAGCTCAAGGTAATCAACCAAGCGCAATGCCTTCTCCAACTCTACGTTGAACGAATCCTCGGTACCAACCAACTTAAGATCTGACCAGAACTCCTTGCGAAGTGCCTGAATCTCAGTGATAGCCTTCTTCAAAGACTCCTCGGTACGAGCCATACCTACGTTGTCCCACATAATGTTACCAAGACGCTTGTGAATATCGTCAACCGACTGGTTACCCTTAATTGCGAACAACTTAGCGATCTTATCCTTAACAGCCTTCTCTGCCTCAGCAAATGCGGGAGTGTCGGTAGATACCTTAGGTGCCTGAATCTTCTTTGAGAGGTAGTCACCGATAGTGTAGGGAAGTACGAAGTAACCGTCAGCCAAACCCTGCATAAGTGCCGATGCACCAAGGCGGTTAGCACCGTGATCAGAGAAGTTAGCCTCACCGATAGCGTACAAACCGGGGATAGTTGTCATCAAGTTGTAGTCAACCCAGATACCACCCATTGTGTAGTGAACAGCGGGGTAGATCTGCATAGGCTGCTCGTAGGGGTTAACGTCTGTAATCTCCTCATACATATCGAAGAGGTTACCATAACGCTGCTTGATGATCTCCTTACCCAAACGCTCGATAGCGGTCTTGAAATCGAGGAATACGGCGAGTCCTGTCTCGTTCACACCGAAGCCTGCGTCGCAACGCTCCTTAGCAGCGCGTGATGCAACGTCACGGGGAACCAAGTTACCGAAGGCGGGGTAGCGACGCTCCAAGTAGTAGTCGCGATCCTCCTCAGCAATCTGCGAAGGCATCTTTGTACCCTTGCGGATAGCCTCAACATCCTCCTTCTTCTTGGGAACCCAGATACGACCGTCGTTACGCAATGACTCTGACATAAGAGTCAACTTAGACTGCTGTGTACCGTGGATAGGAATACAAGTGGGGTGAATCTGAGTAAAACAGGGGTTAGCGAAACCAGCACCCTTGCGGTAGCACTGGAATGCAGCCGAACCGTTAGAACCCATAGCGTTGGTAGAGAGGAAGAATACGTTACCGTAACCACCAGTAGCGATAACTACTGCGTGAGCACCGTGACGCTCGATCTCACCTGTTACCAAGTTACGAGCGATGATACCCTTAGCCTCGCCATCCTCAACTACGATGTCCAACATCTCGTGACGGGGATAGCTCTTTACAGAACCTGCTGCGATCTCCTTGTTCAATGCTGCATAAGCACCGAGCAAGAGCTGCTGACCGGTCTGACCACGAGCATAGAAGGTACGCGATACCTGTGCACCACCGAATGAACGGTTAGCCAACAGACCGCCGTACTCACGTGCGAAAGGTACACCCTGTGCTACGCACTGGTCGATGATGAGGTTAGACACCTCGGCAAGACGATATACGTTAGCCTCGCGTGCACGGTAGTCACCACCCTTGATAGTATCGTAGAAGAGACGATAGATAGAGTCGTTATCGTTCTGATAGTTCTTTGCTGCGTTGATACCACCCTGTGCTGCGATAGAGTGAGCACGACGAGGTGAATCCGAGATGCAGAAAATCTTTACGTTGTAGCCCAACTCACCGAGAGAAGCAGCTGCAGAAGCACCGCCAAGACCAGTACCTACAACGATGATATCCAACTTACGCTTATTAGCCGGACTCACGACCTTAATAGCCGCCTTGTGATTGCTCCACTTCTGGGCCAACTCACCTGCCGGTGTTTTTGCATCTAATTTATAAGCCATAATATTTAGTTTTTATTGTTTGTCGAGTTAATGTGTGATTACAAACCTGGAGTCCAGTTAACCATCTCGGCGATGAAGTCGCTGCTCTTGAAGAAGCAAACAACTGCTACAACAGCGAAGCCGAGGAAGATGAGTGTTGCAACGACATTAGCAACGCACTTAAGACGTGGGTACCAAGTGTCGTTAGCGAAGCCTGCACTCTGGAACATAGACCAAACACCGTGTGTAAGGTGGAACCACAAAGCGGCAAACCATACAAGGTAGAGAACTACGTTGTACCACTTCGAGAATGTGAAGGCCATAAGCAAAGCACCGTTTGCAGGGTGGAATGTGAGCTCTGCGCCGTTAGCGTCTACGCCCATAGCGAACTGTGAGTGAAGAACCTCAACAAGCTGCATCTTCGACCAGAAGTGTACGAGGTGGAGGGCAAGACCGAGAACTACGATGATACCCAACACGAGCATATTCTTCGAAGCCCAAGATACGCCCTTCTCCTGCACGGTCACAGCATAACGCTGCTTACCACGTGCGCGGTAGTTGTCGAGAGTGAGGATGAAGGCATAGATGAAGTGTACAGCGACACCACCAGCCAACACTACAGTAGCTGCGAGTGCATACCAGTTAGCACCGAGGAACTCGCAAACCAAGTTGTACGCCTCACGGCTGAAGAGTACCGTAAGGTTCATTGACATATGGAAAAGAATGAAGAGCACGAGGAAGCATCCTGTAACACTCATCACAAGCTTCTTTCCCACTGATGAATTAGTTAAAAAACAGCTCATAGTGTAAAAAATTTAAGTATGATTTGTAAATAGTTAAGTCTTCTGTTTTATCCTCTGTGAACAACTATGCTTCGCTCACAGCCGCGATTATTACTGCAAATATAAGAATTGTTTATGAAATAACAATACCAAAAACTCTCTTTTTTATCCCATATCTCCATATTTATCTAATTTAGTAGCCGTTACACTTTGTTTTTTTGTTCCGTCTGTGAAGAGAGTTTGCAAAATTCGCGGAAACTTCGTAACTTGTCGCTTCAAAAAACTATGAACAATGCAGAATATAGATAACAAAACAATCAAGCAGGAGCTGCGCCGCGAGGTGCGCAGTCGTGTTAAGCAGCTTAGCGCCGAGCAGAAGAGCAACGCCTCACGCGACGTCTTCGATAGGGTAGAGCGTCTCGAGGCCTTTGCTTCGGCACGTTGCATAGCGCTCTACGCAGCACTCCCCGACGAGGTGCCTACCTCCGAGGTTATCGAGCGCTGGTATGCCGCAGGGCGTAGGGTAGTTCTGCCACGTGTCGAGGGCGAGGTTATGCGCTACTACGACTACACTCCATCATCGCTTCAGTCGGGCTATTGCGGCATCGATGAGCCGATGGGCGATGAGGAGGTTACGCCCTCCGATATCGATATGATTATTGTGCCAGCCCGAGCCTTTACCACCGCAGGTGTGCGTATGGGTCGTGGTGGTGGCTTCTACGATAGGTATATGTCGCTCGAGGGCTTTCGTGCCTACAAGGTGGGTGTAGCATTCGAGTGTCAGATTTTCGAGGAGCTTCCCTCTGACCCTCACGATATTATGGTCGACGAGGTGATATACGCTTAACCCTTTTTTGTAGATATAAACCTATTTAACAATAGAGCAACAATGAAAAAGTTAACACTCCTAATAGCAGCTTTTGCGCTATCGTTTCAGGCTATGGCCGAGGGCTTTCAGATAAACAATCTATCGGCACGACAGAGCGGTATGGCGCACGTCGGTACGGGTATGATTCTCGGTGCTGAGTCTACGTGGTTCAACCCAGGTGCACTCGTTATGCAGAAGTCGATACTCGACGTGTCGGCTGGCTTCTCGGGCATTGTGTCGAAGGTGAAGTTTGCCGACGATAGCTACAACGCATCTACGGACAATCCAATGTCGATACCATTCTATGCCTATGCTTCGGTGCGTCCTATGAAGTGGTTTGCGCTGGGCTTGGCCTTCAACACGCCCCACACCTCATCTATCAACTGGGGTAACGACTGGGAGGGTGCAAGTCTGTGTCAGAATGCCTCGATAAATCAGTACAACCTTCAGCCTACGCTTGCCCTACGCGTTGGTGAGCAGGTTGCCATAGGTGCAGGTTTGATGATTGCTTGGGGCGATTTCTCCTTCTCGCACTCGATGCTTCCAGTTGGTGGCTTTACCAACAGCGAGTTCAGTGACCTGCTCGATAACGTCGGCCTCGCGGTTAATGGCGGTAGCCTCGCATCGCTTCAGCTGAGTGGCAGCACCAAGACCGCTTATGGCTTCAATGCTGGTATCTTCTGGACTCCGAATCAGACCTTCTCCGTAGGTATGAGCTATCGCCACCGCCTCAAGATGAGGGTCGAGGATGGCTCTGCGGCGTTGTTGTTTGCCGATAACGAGGCTACGCAGAAGTATGCCCCCGAGCTATTGGCTCAAGCTGTGGGCCTTAGTAGCGAGCTCTTGTCGCAGTCGACCATCTCTACCGAGCTTGTCACTCCAGGCGTTATCTCGGCTGGCTTTAATGTTAGTCTGCTCAACATCCTCGATATCGCAGCCGATGTGCAGTACAACCTTTGGTCGGCATACGACCAGATGAGCATATATCTGAACACGCCCAATGGTCAGATAGAGCTTACAGAGGCTACGACAGCCGATAAGTCTTATCGCAACACCTTCACAGGTCGCCTCGGTGTTCAGGTTAGCCCCGTAGGCTGGCTTGCTGCGCGTGTCGGTGTCGCGTGCGACCAGAGCCCTGTGCGTGATGGCCATTTAAGCCCCGAGATGCCCTCGATGTCGACGTTCGGCATCACAGCTGGTCTCTCGTTTCGTTTCATAAAGCTCCTCCATTTAGATCTCTCGTACGGCTATTCTGCGCCGTTCGATGGCAGCAGAGCAGGATTTGCAGAGTATGTCCACATCTTTACGGATGAGCTCAAGCAGTTCGGTGGCACCTATTCATCCGAAGCGCACACCTTCTCTGTCGGTCTTCGTGTTAGTTTTTAATTAATGTAGCAACAACAAAACAATAGCGTGGTGCTCCAACACCACGCTATCTTTTTCTACGCTTTACCTGTGCGCTCCTCCTCGCTCCACTCGCTGTAGGGGTAGTTGCGGAGGTTGGAGTTGTAGTATCGGCGTATGCCCGTAACCTCGGCACCGAGCCACGGAGGTCGTACAAACTCCTCGTCGATACTATTGAGCTCCACCTCGGCGAGTATAAGGCCCTTGTTTCGGCCTTCGAAGACATCAATCTCGAATGTGTGGCCTTCGTAGTCGACATAGTAACGCTCCTTCTCGATTATGGCGCTTACACATAGCTGCAAAAGCTCGAGCGCTTCGTTGAGATCTATCTTGTGCTCCCACTCATAGCGCGAGAGTCCGCTCTTTGAGGATGGCCCCTTGATTGTGAGCCACGCGCCATTGTTGCTGATGCGTACTCTTACGGTGCTGTGGCCCGTAGCTATGTAGCCCTGCACCATACGCATAGAGCTACGGGCAAGCTCTAAGAACTCGCCCGCTACCAAAAACTTACGTTCTATCTCCTGCGCCATATTGTGCTACATTTCGGGAGCGAACATAGGATCCCACGAAGGAAGCATTACAGCCTTCTGCTCGAGGAGCTTAAGCGTAGCCTCTGGGATATACTTCTTGTTCACAACCACGCGGAACATATACTCCTCAAACCACTCATCGGTCATAATGAGGTTGCCCTGCCAGCCCGATGTTGGACCCCAGCTGTTCTCCACCATCCACTTCTTGGCGTTGCCCTCCGCGTCGAGGTCTACAGCGATGAGTGTCATAGCGTGTGACGAGCCGCTTGCGAAGGTGCGTACGCGCTGCTCCTTGTTCATCGGAAACTCCACGCCCATCAACGACTCGTAGTCGTAGTTGTTCACGTCGAGCATACCGCGCTTGCTGTCGAGGAACTTGCCAACGTCGCACGAGAAGTACATCGCGGTGTTGTCCTTGAGCGAAGCGATAGCCAATGCCTTGACCTCCTCGATAGGGAGGTTGAGATATACCCAGTTGTCGCCGTCGTATACGTGGCGGTCGTACTCAATCTCGTATACCTTATGATACTCGCGTGTAGGGTCGTTCATAACCATCACAAAGTCCTTCTCCAAGTCGATATCGCCGAAGTACTCCTTGTAGAACGACTGTGGAGTGTAGCTCTTAGTCTCCACAGGCTTACCCTCCTTATCCTTGCGTGTCCAGTCGAACTCTGTAGGAGGAACACCCAAGCAGCGTGCAAGGATAGTGTAGATCTCGGTGAGCATCTCGGTCTTGAGGGCTACTGTCGAGCGACGATCCTTCTGCTCGCGGAGCTTAAGACCAAACTCGCGGAGCTTGAGCTTGAGCAAATCGCCCATCTTGCCCGTATTGTTACTCTGATAGTTCTCGGGCATAACCTCCGATGGCACCACACCATATTTCATAACGAGGTTCGACACGCCAGTGAACTGACCACCATCGTTGAGTGGGTTCTTGAACAACCACTCCACCTGACGATCCTCCATTGCGAGGTGACGAGTGTCGATTACAGCCTGGAGGAAGAGGTTACACTTCTCGAGCTGGTCGTAGAAGAACAGGTAGTTCTGCGAGAACTCCAAGCCTGGAAGTTCGAGGTCGTCAATCATCTTTGCACGAAGCACATTGAGACCCGTGAAGAGCCAGCAACGACCCGACTGGTGCTGGTCGGTAACGCCCTTGGTGCGTACACGGTGCGAGAAGTGGGTGTCAATCATTGCGAGATTCTCGCCATTTGTCGCCAATGTGTTGATAGGCGTTGTTGTGAGGGCGTTGCGTGCTGCCTTGTCTGCTGACGATGCAGTGTAGCCCGTACGAATCTGCTTCATCATATCCTCGGTGATGCCACCCTTGTCCTGCTGCGCAAAAGCTGTTGCAGTAGCTGTTAGCGCGAGTAGTAAAATAAAAAATCGTCTCATAGTTATTCTTTGTTAGTTAGTTTATTCAATCTCGGGTATCGTCCACTTGCGTAGCTCGCGGTTAAGCTCCCTCTCACGACCACCTGCGCACCTGTCTAACAGCGCGTGAAACGCCTCGGAGTGGTTGTGGTGGCGTGTGTGACACAGCTCGTGGAGGATGACAAAGTCGCGCAGATGCTCGGGAAGAGTCATCAGAAACAACGACAGCGATATGCCATTGCGACTGCTGCACGACCCCCAGCGCGTACGTGCCGAGCTTATGCGTAGCGAGGTGTAGCTAAAGCCATACTTCGTAGCTAACCGCGCTATACGCTCGCTCAAATCCTTGCGTGCTGCGTTGCGTAGCTTGGCGACCATCTCGCGCGTATATCTCGCCGTCTCTCTCTTTCGACTCTTTATGCGCTCTTTGGCTCGTTCAATCCACTCTCTGCGGCTCTCGGCAAAGGCTATAGCCTCGCGTTGCGAGCAGAAGAGAGGGTAGCTCAAGCGTAGCGTCATATCGCGTTTGAGGCTCAATCGTATCGAGCGCGAACGCAGCGACCTAATGCACTCTATGACCCCCAGCTCGGGATGCGTAACCGTAGCCATCGGCCTCGTTACTCAGCATCGCCAATGCGTTGACGTACCACCTCGAAGAGCATAATTGCTGCGGCTGCGGCTACGTTCAACGACTCGGTGTGTCCGATAAGTGGAATTGCAAGCTGCTCATCGCAAAGCTTGAGTACCTCCTTCGAGATACCCTTATCCTCCGCGCCCATAACGATAGCTGTAGGCTTGCGTAGGTCGGCATCGTAGAGGAGCTTGCGGCTCTTCTCCGTAGCTGCTACAATCTGGAAACCCTCGGCCTGCAGGGTCTTGAGCGTATTGCGAATAGAGCCTACGCGGCATACGGGGATGCTATGCAACGCACCAGCCGATGAGCGAATAGCGTCGCCATTAACGGGTGCAGAGTTCTTCAGCGGTGTGATAAGGCCGTGAGCACCTGCGCACTCTGCCGAACGAGCAATACCTCCGAAGTTACGCACGTCCGTTACGCCGTCAAACACTACGATAAGCGGTGTCTCATCCTCGGGTACACGCTCCAGAATGTCGTTAAGCTCGACATACTCGATAGCTGCCATCTGCGCTACTACACCCTGGTGGTTACCCTTCGTCAGGCGGTTGAGCTTCTCTACGGGTACCTCCTGCCAGTGTAGGTGGTGGCGCGTAAGAAGATCCTTAAGGTCGCCCATAAGCTGACCCTCAGCACCCTTGCGGATGTAGATGCGCTCTATCTGCTTGCGTGCCTCGACAGCCTCTGCCACAGGGCGGATACCAAAAATAATATTCTCCATATTCTTAGTTTTGTTCAGTTATTTCCAATTCGTATGATGCCTTCTCCCACTCGTGCATCAAGCGGTCGTACTCCTCCTTCAGGGCGTTGTACTTCGTGTACTCTTCGGCGTTGTACTCCGTAGCTGTAGCAAAGCGCTGGTCATACTCGGCAATCTGCTTCTCGACCTTCGCTGTCTCCTCCTCGATGCTCTCTACGGCCTTGCGGAGCTTGCGTATGAGCTTCTCCTGCTCCTTCTTCTGCTCGTAGGATAGCTTACCTGCGTTTGTCTGTGCACTGCTCTTGTCGGCCTGTGCTGTGGGCTTGTCGTGACGCTCAATCTCGGCAAGCGACTCCACCTTGCGCTTCTCGAGGAAGTACCATATGTCGCCCAAATACTCCTTCACGCCACCGTCGCGGAACTCGTAGATGCGGTCCACAAGACCATCCAAGAACTCGCGGTCGTGCGATACTACGACAACCGTACCATCGAACTTCTGCAACGCGCTCTTAAGGATATCCTTCGAACGCATATCCATATGGTTCGTAGGCTCGTCGAGTACTAAAAGGTTGTATGGCTCGAGCATCAGACGCGCCATTGCAAGACGCGAACGCTCACCACCCGAGAGTACCTTTACCTTCTTGTCGATATCCTCGCCTCGGAAGAGGAATGCACCGAGAATGTCGCGCAGACGTGTGCGGATGTCGCCAACAGCCACACGATCCAGCGTGTCGAATACCGTAAACTCGCCATCCATCAGGTCGTCCTGATTTTGCGCGTAGTAGCCTATGTTGACATTCGCGCCAATGCGAATCTCACCCTCGCTCTTCTCTAACTCTCCGATGAGCATACGCGCAAAGGTGGTCTTACCCTCACCGTTGCGACCTACGAGAGCTATCTTCTGTCCGCGCTCTATGGTAAACTCCGCACCCGAGAATATACGCTTCTCGCCAAAGGCCTTACCTACGCCCTTGACATCGGCAACGATGTCGCCCGAGCGTGGTGCTGGTGGGAATTTGATGTTGAGGCGTGACAAATCCTCCTCATCCACCTCGATGCGCTCAATCTTCTCGAGCTGCTTGATGCGTGACTGCACCTGGTTACTCTTCGTAGGCTTGTAGCGGAACTTCTCGATAAACTCCTCGGTCTTCTCGATAAGCTTCTGCTGATTCTCGTATGCTGCCTGCTGCTGTGCGCGACGCTCGGCACGCAGTACGACATATTTCGAGTAGGGCACCTTGTAGTCGTAGGCCTTGCCTAACGATAGCTCGATGGTGCGCGTGGTTACGTTATCCAGAAATGCGCGGTCGTGCGAGATAAGGAGCACCGCACCGTTGTAGTTCTTCAGATAATCCTCCAACCACTGAATACTCTCGATGTCGAGGTGGTTGGTAGGCTCATCCAAGAGTAGAAGCGATGGACGCTGCAACAGCAACTTGGCAAGCTCGATACGCATACGCCAGCCTCCCGAGAACTCGCGTGTGGCACGACCAAAATCCGAACGCTTGAAGCCCAGACCGAGCAACGTGCGCTCGATGTCGGCATCGCGTGTGTCGCCACCAAGGATGTGGTAGCGGTCGTTAGCGTCGTTGAGGCGATGTAGCAGTGCCTCATACTCTGTAGATTCGTAGTCGTCGCGTGCGGCAATCTCGTTTGTCAGTCGCTCGATATCGGCCTCTATGCGCAACACTTCGCTGAAGGCCTTTGCGGTCTCGGCAACGAGTGTTGTGGTGTCGGCTACGCGCATCTGCTGTGGAAGATAGCCCAGCGTGCAATCGCCATTGATGGTCACAGCACCCTCGGTGGGCTGCTGCTCCTTGGTGATTACGCGCAGTAGGGTGGTCTTGCCAGCACCATTCTTACCCACAAGACCGATACGATCCTTGGGGTTGATCAGAAACGAGATACCGTCAAAAAGAGTCCAACCTCCGTAGCTAATGCTTATGTTGTCAAGCGAGATCATCTGCTACGAGTTAAGCATATCGATAATCGCCTGCTCGGGGCTCTCTGCACCAAATACCGAGCTACCAGCAACCAATGCCTCGGCACCTGCGTCGAACAAAAGGCGTGAGTTCGATGCCGAGATACCGCCATCTACCTCGATGATAAGGTCGCTAAGACCCAACTCCTGCTTCTTGCGTGTGAGATACTCGCACTTCTCGATTGACGAAGGCATAAACTTCTGACCACCGAAGCCAGGCTCTACGCTCATCACCAATACCATATCCAACTTTGGAAGAAGCTCGTCGAGAACCTCGGGCGATGTGCCAGGCTTAATTGAGATACCCACCTTAGCACCAGCCTCGCGGATGAGGTTGATACACTCCTCGATATTCTCTGTAGCCTCGTAGTGGAACGTAACATAGTCGGCACCAGCCTCCACAAAGCGTGTTACGTACTTCTCGGGAGCGGTGATCATAAGATGCACATCCAGCACCTTGTTTGTAGCCTTACGCATAGGCTTCATCAGTGGGAAACCGAAAGAGATGTTGGGTACAAATACACCATCCATAACGTCGATGTGTACCCACTCTGCCTGTGAGCGGTCGAGCATCTTGATGTCGCGTTCGAGGTTTCCGAAGTCGGCTGAAAGTACCGAAGGAGCAATAATTCGTCTCATTATATATTTTTGTTTTAGTTAGAATCTGCTACTTGTAGCCATAGTATTATCGGACAAAGGTAACAAAAACCATTTAAATAACCGCACAAAAGTAGATAATAATAACGTAAAAGTTGAAAGTTGAAAGTTGTCGTTTGGCAAAACAAGAAAAATGTTTTACCTTTGCCACAACTTAGGGGTGCTGAGTCGGCTAACTATGTGGCACGAGCGTACGGTGTGTTACGGGTTAGGAGGCAAGGCTGAGATTAGACCCATTGTACCGGATACGGGTAATGCCGATACCGGGATTGGAAACATCTCGTAAAGCTTGGGTGAATAACTCTTCGACACGTGGCGCAGAGCGACAAACCTCAAACTTTAATAAAACCCCTTTTCAACTTAAATTATTAAGAGTATGAAAAGGATTTTTTGTTTTTTAGCCCTGTTGGGTTCTCTCTCGGCAGGGGTGCAGGCTACCGAGCCTGACTATCAGCTTCTCGACACTACTCGAGTCTATGAGATGGATGTTGTCGAGGTCATCACAACCAACGCAAAGCGAACAACGCCCGTGGCTCACGAAAATCTAACGCGTGAGGCTATTGTGCGCAGCAGCTATGGTACGGACATCCCTACGGCACTTGCCCTTACTCCATCGATGATTGCGACCAACGAGACAGGTATCGGCATCGGTGCAACCTCGATCCGTCTGCGCGGTACGGATGCTACGCGCATCAATGTGACAGTCAACGGAGTATCGCTTAATAATCCCGATTCGCACTCGGTATATTGGTACGATACGCCCGACCTTATCTCGTCGGTAGGCACTATGCAGGTGCAGCGTGGCGCAGGTGTCTCGACCAACGGCTCGGGAGCTTTCGGAGGTGCCGTGTCTATGACCACCGACGCACTGAAGCCCAACTTCGGAGGCTCGGCATCGTTGAGCTACGGCTCGTACAACACCAACAAACAGGCATTGCAGCTATCGTCGGGACTTATTGCCGACCACTGGGTTGTCGATGCACGAGTAACGCATATCGGCTCGGATGGCTACATCGAGCGCGGCTCTACCGACCTGAAGAGCTATATGGCGCAGGTGGGCTACTATGGCGATAAGACAAAGATAAAACTTTTGTCCTATGGCGGTATGGCCAAGACCTACCTTACATACAACGGCGTGTCGCGCGAGGAGATGGCTCTCTATGGTCGTCGCTACCACACATCGGGACAGTATGAGACTACGGCTGGCCCACACATTTTGGCCGATGGAACGCACGTCGCCTATTACGATGACGAGACGGATAACTACTTGCAAATCAACAATCAACTTGTCCTGAATCATCGCTTCGATAATCGCTGGCAGCTCAACGCTACGCTCTTCTACACCTATGGCTACGGATACTATAATCAGTATAAGGATGATGCGTGGTTGGCGAGCTATACCAACCTAAAGACCGATGTCGAGCAGTCCGACTTGATTCGTAGCAAGCTTATGTACAACCATCTTGGCGGAGCGAATGTCGCGGCAAACTACACTACGCGCAACCTCGATCTCACGCTCGGTGGCTCGTATAGCTACTACACTTGTCCCCATTGGGGCGAGTTGAAGTGGGTGGATGGCCTCGATAGCTCGTCGCTTGCTGGTCGTTGGTACGATAACGACGTGGTGAAACACGATGGCAACATCTTCGCGCGTGCCGACTGGTGTGTGCTGCGTGGATGGGAGGATAACGAGCTCCACCTCTTTGGCGACCTGCAGTACCGCTATGTACACTACAAGGCGTGGGGTGTGAACGACAATGCTATATGGGGTGACGAGGGTGTTACGATGCAGCCTATAGATGTCGATAAGGAGTATAACTTCTTTAATCCTCGCCTCGGTATCAGCTATATACACCATCGCCACAATGTGTTTGCCTCGGCGGCTATGGCGCACCGTGAGCCTACTCGCTCCGACTTCACCGACCGCCATATGTTTGCTGCCGACGACAGCTATCCCGAGCCTGAACGACTCATTGATTTCGAGGTTGGATATAACTATATCGCACCGCGCTTGAGCCTCGGTATCAACCTATATTATATGCTCTACCACAACCAGCTTGTGGCTACGGGTATGGTCAACGATGGCGACGATGCACTCAACGTAAATGTAGACCGTAGCTACCGTCGTGGTGTCGAACTTATGGCTTCGTGGCGCGCTACGAAGTGGCTCACGCTCTCGGCAAATGCTACGCTCTCGCAGAATAAGATTAAGGATTATGTCGACGAGCTGCGCGATAGTCCAACGTATGGCGAGAACCTTGGCGATATGACCATATCCTACTCGCCCTCGGTAATGGGTAGCTTTACGGCCGATTTCCACGTTAAGGGCTTTGGTGCTGTATGGACTACGCAGTATGTTGGTAAGCAGTACTTTACGAATAACGAGATTGAGGCCTTATCGCTCGATGCCTACTGTGTTACGAATCTCGATTTAGGATATAATCTTACTACGAAGCAGGGCTCTACGGTGCGCTTCGGTGTGACTATCTACAACCTCTTCTCGACGCTCTATGAGTCGAACGGCTATGGATACTCCTATATGTGGGATGGCGAGCGTTACGACGAGGCCTACTACTTCCCACAAGCACCTATCCACTGCTTGGCAAATGTAACTGTAAACTTCTAACCCTAATTTATGGATTGGTCTTTAGCGCTTCAAATTATCGGAACATCGCTCGGTTTGCTATACCTGTGGCTCGAGTATCGAGCAAATATATGGCTGTGGGTAGTGGGTGCTATTATGCCCTTGGTGCACGGTGTGCTCTATCTAACCAATGGCATCTATGCCGATGCTGCTATGCAGCTCTACTACCTCTTGGCTGGTATCTATGGCCTTATCGTATGGCGTCGTCGCCCTAAGCATAGCGTAGATGGGCAAATACGCCACACGCCAGCAGGGTGGTACGCGAAGCTCTTTGTGGTATATGCGTTGCTGCACGTGGCTCTCTACTTCCTGCTTACCGAGTTTACCGATAGCCGTGTGCCTTTGCTCGATTCTATGTCTACGGCACTCAGCATCGTGGCTATGTGGATGCTCTCGCGTAAGTTGGTTGAGCAGTGGTTGGTGTGGCTCGTTGTCGATATGATTAGCGTGGGACTATATCTATATAAGGGTATTCCGCTCACCGCAGGACTATATACGCTCTATTGCGTGTTGGCTGTCGCTGGCTACCTTCGTTGGCGTAAGAGTGCCTGTGCGCGAATGGAGGCTAAGGGAAATTAAGGAATTTAAGGAGTTTAGTGAGGGCTTGTGCGCCTTTAGAACGCACACCGCTCCTTAACATCCCTAATCTCCCTAAACTCCCTAATGTGATGGTAGCTAAAGGAATTTAGGGAAATTAGTGAATTTAGGGAGGGCTTGCGCGCCTTTGGAAAGCACTCAGCTTCCTTAACATCCCTAACATCCCTAACTTCCTTAAACTCCCTAATCTCCCTAAACTCCTTAACTAATTTAATGAGGGCTTGCGTGCTTTTAGAACGCACTCCGCTCCTGAAGCTTCCGCACTCGCTTACCCATTACTACCCAAAACTACCCACAGCTACCCACTCCTACCTAAAAAAACTACCCCTACGATGTGGGTATTAAAAATCATACCCGCATCGTGGAGAGGGGGCTATCCACAATATCACACTGCAAAAACAGCGTGGGTATTAAAAATCGTACCTGCATCGTGGGGGGGGCTATCCACAATATCACACTGCAAAAACAGCGTGGGTATTAAAAATCATACCCACATCGTGGGGGGCTCTCTGTTATATCGCAATAAAAACAGCGCGGGTACTATTTTTAATACCCGCACTGTGAAATTTAACCCACGAAATATTGCCTACTCGAACATCTCGGGAGTTACACGAATTGCATATTGCGTAGGAGTATTATGTTCTGTAAGCGCCTCAAAGAAGAATACATAGTCATCCTTGTCGACATCGTTGAATGCAATAGTTGCACCATCTGCTGTCTTAGCTGCTGTCAAAGACTCTGTGCTAACCGATGTGCGGAAGAGAAAGAATATCTGAATCTGCGACCAGTTGGTCTCATCCCAATACTTTGCAAAGTCGTAGTTTGCCCAAAGCTGAGCACCAACCTTGATATCAACAGCCTTCTCGTCGGTCTTAACATTAAAGTGTATGTTGTATTTGTTATCAGCAGATTCGATTATTGGAGAACCAACCTCCAATGTAGCATAGTCCTCGGCGCTTGGAGCCAAAGTCTTGAACTCAACAGCCGCGTAGTTGTAGTCGTAAACATCTGTAGGATCCGAAGCCTCAGGATCCATATAGAACAATACTAATACATACTCTGTGTCGTTCTCCAAAGGTTCGTATGCCGAGATCTGCAATGTGCCTGTCTGACCCATATACTCTTTGATGAATGTGCCGAAGTCGAAGCCGGCATCAAGACCAAGGTTGTTCAATGCCCAGTAGCTGCGCTGAACGATATTAGCCTGAGCCTCATTGTTCAAAACCTCCTCGTAGTTCTCCTTAGTCCAGATGTAGTATGTCCAGAATGATTTTTCTCCCTTTAGTGGTTTAACATCAAGTGTAAAATCGGAATATGACACCACAAGATTAGATGTTGTAAATATCGGATTGTTTTCGGGATTCTCGAAGTCGTAGCCTACGATAGCATCGGCATACTCGCTCCAGCCAGCTGCTATTTTATACTGACGTACCGACTCCTCTGGCACATAAATGGTGCGACCTAAGGCGTTGTCATCAAATACATAACTTCCACCCAAACTTGGCGGTGTTGTAGCCTCGCAATAGACACTTGTAAGGCTGTAGCACCAAGAGAATGCATAATCTCCAATCGTCGTTACGCTATCGGGGATAGTGACACTTGTAAGGTTGTAGCAAGCAGAGAATGCATTATCTCCAATCGTCGTTACGCTATCGGGGATAGTGATACTTGTAAGGCTGGAGCAATTACTGAATGCAGAATCTCCAATCGTCGTTACGCTATCGGGGATAGTGACACTTGTAAGGCT
>JAGBUB010000027.1 GCA_017631035.1 Alistipes sp. | reverse complement strand
TCTCTGCAACCCACTACAAAAAGCGGTAGATTCTCTCGGGGTTGTTTGAGAGGGCATTTCGCTCTCGACCGTTACCACAAACAACCCCTCGGAATGACGAGGTTATTAGCCAATGGCTAACAGCTAATGGCTAATGGCTAATGGCTAATGGCTAATGGCTAAAAAACGACAGACCCCTCTGCCCTCCGGGCACCTCCCCTAAGACAGGGGAGGAGTTTTGTTGCCAATAGCCAACTCATCTAACCCATCTAACGGCTAATAGCCAATGGCTAATAGCTAAACAAGACTTATCTGCGCTTCGCTTGATGAGTCTCTACCTCCTGAAACAGCCCAAAGATTTAAGAGTTCAATGCTTCGCATCTATTTTTGTTTTATAGCGTGCGTCTGCAAATAAATTTGCGCCACAGCTATAAAACAAAAAGACACCGATAAATCGGTGTCCTCTTCAATCTTTGTAGCGGGAGAGAGACTTGAACTCTCGACCTCATGATTATGAATCATGCGCTCTAACCAGCTGAGCTATCCCGCCATGCCTTAAAAGCGAGTGCAAAGATAAGCGAAAATTTCTATCGTGCAAAATCTTTTTGACTTTTTTTCAAAATTATTGCACCCAACGTCCCAAAACCGTCAGCATTGGCACCAATTTTGACCTTCATAATCCCAAAAACACCCCATGAAACAACATATCAGAGTCAGTGGAGTTGCTACATCCTTAGTCGGCACAGCAACCCTCATCGCAGCCGTGGCTCTGCTCATAGGGCTCTCATTCGAGATACTGCGGGGTAGCAGGCCCCACTTCTCGCAACATTATATGTCGTTGCAACTTGTCGTCTGCACCATATTTCTGCTCGACTTCGCAGTGCGCATCGCTGCCGAGAAGCAAAAATGGCGTTTCCTCGGGCGGAATATCCTCTTCCTGGCACTGTCGGTGCCCTATCTCAACATCATAGCCCGCCTCGGGCTCACGCTACCGCACGAGTGGGCAATGGCGTTGACCATAATACCCATATTGCGGGTAGTGTTGGCGGTATATCTCGTGGTGCAATGGCTCATAGAGGATGGCATCAAGCGCCTATTTGCGGCATACGCCTTAATACTACTGCTATTCGTCTACCTCTCGGCGCTGACGTTCTACGACTTCGAAATGGGCAGAAATAGCGCACTGCACACCTTTGGCGATGCGCTCTGGTGGGCTTTTATGAATATGACCACCGTAGGCTCAACGCTCACACCCACGACCGCCATAGGCAAGATTCTCGCTGTGTTGTTGCCACTATCGGGGATGTTGATGTTGCCCCTCTTCACGGTCTACATATCGAGGCTCTTCGAGCAGAACAAAAAAAGTGGCGTCTGAAAACTCAAACGCCACCATTCGATAACCGATTGCGGTTTACTTCTTCTCCTTGAGCAAATCGCGAATCTCGGTAAGCAAGAGCTCCTCCTTCGAGGGTGCAGGTGCCGGAGCAGGTGCTGCGGGCTTAGCCTCCTCCTTCTTGATAATCTTGTTCATCATCTTAACCATCATAAAGACACAGAACGCCAAGATCAAGAAGTCGATACACTGCTGAATGAAAGCACCATAGTTCCAGTAGATAGGCGCAACCTCGGCTGCCGCCTCCGCTGCTGCATCGCCACTGCCCGAAACCACATTCACCACGGCATCACTCGCCTTGGAGATTGCGTTGCGGATAGCCGACAGGTCAACCTTCAAATTCGAAAAATCGGTATTACCCATAAGTGCACTGATGGGCGGCATCAAAATATCGTTAACCAACGAAGTCACAATTTTACCAAATGCACCACCGATGATAACACCGACAGCCATATCCATCACATTACCCTTAACGGCAAATGCCTTAAATTCTTTCAAAAATCCCATAATTTATTCTCCTTTTATTTAAGTTTAACTCTACAAATCAACCGATTACTGAATCACAACCATCGGAGCATCGCTCTGGACATTATCACCCTCGGCAACGAGCACCTCGACAACCGTACCGGCATAGTCAGAACTAATCGAATTCTCCATCTTCATAGCCTCGAGCACCACAACCTCCTGGCCCGCCGACACCTTATCGCCAACCTTAACCTTAATCGAGATTACGCGACCCGGGAGCGGAGCAGTTACCTTATTCTTGGGACCGGCAGCCACGGGAGCGGCCTCAACTGCAGGAGCAGGAGCAGCCTTCGGAGCCTCCGCCTCGGCTACAATCTCAATCATTGCGGTATCGCTCTGGACATTATCGCCCTCAGCCACCAAAATCTGCTTAACAACACCCGAGAAGTCCGAAGTAATCGAGTTCTCCATCTTCATAGCCTCGAGTACCATAACCTCCTGACCGGCCGACACCTTATCGCCAACCTTAACCTTAATCGAGATTACGCGACCCGGGAGCGGAGCATTGATTACATTGCCCGTAACGGCAACCTTCTCCTCGGCTCTAGCCTCCACCTTCGGAGCCTCAGCAGCGGGAGCCTCGACGGGCTTCTGCGCCTGGTAAGCCTTAACCTTTGCGTTGGTCAGATAGGTCTTGGCAACCATCGGGAACAACTCAAGCAACAGCACCTCCTTCTCGTTGGCAGCGAGCTTCACGCCACCAGCCTCGGGAAGTTCGGGATTGGGCTGCATCTGATATTTCGAAGTATCGTAAGGAGTCTCCTCGCGCATACCGCAAATTTTAAGACGGAATTCGGGGTCAATCTTAACGGGAGTATGACCATACTCACCCTTCACAAGGCTCACAAACTGAGCACTCTTGGTGGTATACATTGCACGACCGGCCTTCTCGTCCATAGCACAACTAACAGCTTGTGCACCAACAATCTGCGAGGTGGGAGTCACCAACGGGGGCAGACCTGCACTCAAGCGTACCGAGGGGATAAGTTCCATAGCACGAGGCAGGATATCCTCAGCCTTGAGCTGCTGCAACTGAGCCACCATATTCGAATACATACCGCCCGGAATCTCGGCCTTCTGAACAAGTTCGTTAGGTGCGGGGAAACCAAAGTAGGCCTCAATCTTCTGAGCTGCATCGAGCAGAGTCTCGAAGTCATCCTTTGCCGCAGCAGCCACAGCACGGTCGAGTTGAGCCTCAACCTCGGCAGGAGTAGCATCGGTCACAGGATTGAAGGGCTTGGGTGCGGGCTTATCCGAGCCAAATACTGAAGTATTGAGTTCGGTGCGGATACTCTTCAGTTGCTCGTTAATCTTCGCCACAGCCTCCATATTAACCCCCAAGTCGATGCCGAGCTTCTGACAGAAGAGGTAGACAAGCTCCAAAGCCGGTGCACCCGTACCACCACCAAACCACCAGCAGTTGGTGTCGACAACATCGACTCCCGCTGCAATAGCCGCATACACCGAAGCCAAGCCGTAGCCCGGAGTACAGTGAGTATGGAAATCCACAGGAATACCGGTTGCTGCCTTCAACTTCTTGACGAGTGCGCTTACTCTCTGCGGCGGGATAAGTCCCGACATATCCTTGATAGTAATCATATCGGCACCCAGTGCAGCGAGTTGCTTTGCCTTATCCACAAAGTACTCATCCGTAAATACGGGAGCGGGGTTCTTCTTGCCCTTGAGCTTATCCCACAACGAGAGTTTCGGGTACTTCGGGTCTACGGTGTAGCAGACTGCACAGTCGGCAATACCGCCATACTTCTTCACATACTTAATGGTAGACTTCACGTTGTCGACATCATTCAGACAGTCGAAGATACGCATAATACCCAGGCCACTCTCGATTGAGTTGCGACAGAAACCATCGATAATCTCGTCAGTATAGGGAGCATAACCAAAGAGGTTACGACCACGCGAGAGAGCCGTCAGTTTCGACACATCGCCCACAGCCTTGTGGATAGTCTCGAGACGAGTCCACGGATTCTCGCCGAGGTAGCGCATAACCGAGTCGGGTACTGCACCGCCCCAAACCTCCATTGCATAGAAGCCTGCATCCTTGTAGTAGGGTAGGCACTTATCAATCTGTGCCTGATTCATACGGGTTGCGAACGAAGACTGTTGTCCGTCACGCAATGTCAAATCCCTGATTTTAAGAACTTTTGCCATATTTAATAGTTTTAAGATGTTAGTCAAATAACAAACGATTAGTTAATCGTAATAACAAATATACAAAATAAAATCTAAATTTCACCATTTGGAACACATTTTTTATACCTTTGTCATAAATAGTTAGCCATTGGCTTTTAGCCATTAGCCATTGGCTATTAAATTTTGTACTTTTAGTTAGCGCTTATCAAACAGTTCAGAACAATAGCAATGCCAATCGGAATGGTCATCGGAGCACTGCTCTGCCGTCCGATTGCGGCCCTCGAGGAGTGGTCGCAGGGATGGATTATGCCCGCACTGATATTTGCTATGCTATTTTTGACCTATTGTAAGGTCGATATGCGCCGTATGCGCCTTCAGTGGGGGCATTTATGGCTACTACTATTCCAATTCATCGGCAGCGTGGGCATCTATCTGCTGATGGCTCCATTGAACGAAGTCGTGGCACAAGGTGTGATGATATGCGTACTCGCACCTATCGCCATGGCAGCGGTGGTTATTGGCGGAATGCTGGGCGCTGACACCGACTCGATGGCGGCATTTTCGCTGCTCTGCAACCTCTCGACAGCGCTGATTGCGCCCGCAATACTCCACTTTGCCGGAGGCGAGGGTTGCACCTTTGCCGAGATTATGGGCAAGGTAGCACCACTACTCATTTTGCCATTTGTGGCGGGTCAGCTGTGCCGATATGCCGTAAAACCCATAGCCCGCTGGGCGGAGGAGCACAAGAACGCTACTTTTTATATATGGTTGGTGTCGCTAATTATCATCATTGGCCGCACCATAGCGTTCGTTATCGACCAGCCGGCAGAGAACGGTATGGAGGAGTTGATTATGGCAGCCATATCGCTTGTGATATGCCTTGTGCAGTTCGGGGTCGGCAGGTGGCTTGGGGGCAAGTGGGGCGATGCTGCAGCCGGAGGTCAATCCCTCGGCCAGAAGAATACGGTGCTGGCTATTTGGATGGCGCAGTCGTTCCTCAATCCGCTATCATCAGTTGCTCCGACCGCCTATATCATCTGGCAAAATATGGTCAATTCGTGGCAACTTTATCGAAAAAATCGCAATACTAAAATTCGCAAATAAGCATTTTTCGGACAAGGCAGATGCCGAAAGAGCATTGCTGTCATCTGTAAGAATTTGTATAACAAGTGCTATTTTGAAGCTGCTCGCAGAACGAAAAAGCGGAGTTTACTTGAGGTAAATGAGCATTTTTCGAGCAAGGCAGATGCCGAAAGAGCCTTGTTAGGCAAATTCTTCCTATTTCTTGAAGATAAAGAATACTGCCAATACAAGACATGCAAAGCCCGCAAGGTGATTCCAGCGCAATGGCTCGCTCTTCATAAAGAGAGTGACCAAAATCGTAAAGACAAGTAGCGAGATAACCTCCTGAATAACTTTGAGTTCCCAGATATTGAAGGGTCCTCCGAAATTGACACTTCCGAGGCGGTTGGCGGGAACTTGCAGGCAGTACTCAAAGAAGGCAATCAGCCAACTGAAAACTACAATGGCATAGACACCAAATCGCTCCAAGCGAGATTTGAACATTATCTGACCATACCACGCCAAGGTCATAAAGGCATTCGAGCATACCAACAGCAATATCGAGCCGATTCCGCGCAACATCATAATTATCTTTATTTGAGTTATCTTTCGGGCATTTTTCCCGTTTCGGGGGCAAAAGTAATCATATTTTGCGGTAGTTCCGCCAAATTTTTCGTATTATTGCACTATGAATTACGCATTGATTACAGGAGCATCGTCAGGCATTGGGCTTGAGTATGCTCGTCAACTTGCCGAGAAGGGGCACAATCTCGTCATTGTCAGCAATCAAGACGAGGCAAACCATCGTGTGGCGGCGGAGTTGGCCGAGAAGTATGGGGTAGTGGCCTTGCCTCTCTATGCCGACCTCTCGCAGGCGGAGTCGGCACAGCAGATTTACGACTGGTGTTACGAAAACAATATCGAGGTTAACATCCTGATTAACAATGCCGGAATGTTGCTATTCTCGACACTCGAACACACCGATCCTGCGCGAATTAACACCCTGATAAATCTCCACTGTACAACCCCCTCACATCTCTGTCGCCTGTTCGGTGCGGATATGAAGAAGCGGGGTAGTGGCCACATCCTGATTATGTCATCGATTACGGCCTGGACTCCCTATCCGACAATTTCGCACTATGCTGCATCGAAGGCCTACCTGCGCAGTTTTGCGCAGTCGTTGTGGTATGAGTTGCGTGACTATGGAGTGAGTGTAACGGTCGTCTTTCCCTCAGCAGTCGATACTCCGCTATACGATTTGGGCGAAAAGCCACGCCGCTGGTTGTTGCGTTTGGGTGTGATGACAACCGCCAAAAAACTCGCCCACAAAGGCTTGCGTGCTATGTTCCACCACCGCCGAAGATGTATCCCCGGATTGCTACCCAAATTGGAGTACGCAATCTGCGCCATACTGCCGGCTCACGCACTTATTCCCATCTTAAAGTTCCCGATTGTTAAGCGATTGTTAGCAAAATTATAGCTATTTTACCCATCATTTTTTTGGACATTACGAAAAAATGCTTAATTTTGATTACTAAATATATAAGTGTGCGACAATTTTTCTACGAAAAATAGAACAAACATTCATAATTAACCTATTTACTAACTAAATTTTAACACTATGAAAAAATTCAGACTTTTGCTGATGATGGTGTTGGCGGCTGCGATTTCGTTCACAGCCTGCGAACCCAAGGGTGGCCAGGAAGTTGCCGCTCCTACTGCAACAGTAACCCTCGATG
>JAGBUB010000026.1 GCA_017631035.1 Alistipes sp. | reverse complement strand
GTGGTTATAGCAGTGAGGTTCCACCTCTTCCCATTCCGAACAGAGAAGTTAAGCTCACTAACGCCGATGGTACTGCCTATTTAGGTGGGAGAGTAGGTAGCCGCCTCTTCAAGCCGAGTTGGATTATTCCGACTCGGCTTTTTTTTGTGCATAGCGGAGCGAGATAGTTATGTTGTAGCGTCTCCAGTTGATAATTCTATACGTAGCCGAGTCGGAAAATCTCAACTCATGGCTTGAAGAGGCGTTCCGCCAATGATATTGACATTCCTCCTAAATCCCCCTTTGACAAAGGGGGACTATAAATCTTGGAGCTTTGATAGGTGGGAGATTCCTTATATAATATATATAGGTATAAAAAAATACCGCAATCTCGAAAGAGTGCGGTATATAAAAATATACAATACACTAAACATGTAGCCATCTATATTACCAATCTTCTTGTGCTTTATGATTTAGTAATTGGTCTATTAGATTGTTAAATGAATTGTTAATGTCTTGATAGAATTCAGCTCGTCCCTTTTTGTTGCTTGGAGTACCATCTGAATTAAAGAATTTTTGAGCCTTAGTCCAGCTTTCTATTTTATCTTGAGTTCCTCCTGTTGAGAACGATAAAAGAGTGAAATAGGGGGCATCTATTTTGATTTTCTCATCTTTTATGTGAATTTTTAAAACATAATGAATGTTTACTTCAATTGCACCTAAAAGGCCTCCAACCTTCCATATGACTGGTTGTATAGCATTTATACTTATTAGTTGGTTTTCAATAGGGCTAATAGTATCTTTAGGACTATTGAATATAGATGAAGATGATAATAGTAGATCTTTGAATAATTCTTCCTTCGTTTTTTCTTTATAGTCAATAATTAAGAAATCGGCCTCTTCTTTTGTTAGCATAGTCCCATCCGGTTGCCATTCAAAATATACACTATCAGTTTGTGCAAATATGTTCGTACTAATTAATAGTGTACACAATGTGAAAAATAATTTTTTCATAGAGATGTAATTGTTAAATAATAATTTTTGTTTGTTTGGGATTTGTCCATTGAGTATAAGACAAAACAAAAAGCGCGGACAATTACTTATTTACGCTTTCAGAGGTATCGCCAAACACCAGCAGTCATAAACGAGTAAAAGCCCACGCATAAGTGCGTGAGCATCAACTTTTACTCCTGACTGCTTCTGTAAAATTGGCGATTTTCTGAAAGCAGGAAATAAAGCTAACGCCTTTTATTTATATGTCTTTAGTCGCTATCTAATCATAGGCAATTGGTTTTGATTACTACAAATATAACAATTCTATTGCGAAAAATATAGCATATAGCCGAAAATAAAAAATCACCCTCACTGAAATAACTCAATGAGGGTGTTGTGATTGTTATATCTTCGACTATTTTCTTGCTCGGATTTTGCGAAGCGGGAGTTTTAATACGCCCCAGAAGGCTTCGCCAAAGATACCGCTACTCATCTTCGATGTGCCCTCCTGGCGATCGACAAAGACAATAGACACCTCGCTAATCTTCATTCCCAGGCGCCAGGCCGAGTACTTCATCTCGATCTGGAATCCGTAGCCCTTCATCTGCACGCCATCCAAGTCCAGAGTCTCGAGTGCGCGACGCGAGTAGCAGACAAATCCTGCCGTAGCATCGTAAACGGGCATACGCGTAATTGTACGCACATAAATTGAGGCGCAGTACGACATCAGAAGGCGCGACATAGGCCAATTAACCACGTTTACGCCCTTGACATAGCGCGAGCCGACAACAACATCGCTACCCTCGCGAGCAGCATTGTAGAGGCGGATAAGGTCGTTAGGATTGTGCGAGAAGTCGCAGTCCATCTCGAAAACATAGTCATAATCGTGCTCCAAAGCCCATTTGAAGCCTGTAATATAGGCTGTGCCCAGTCCCAGCTTACCCGAACGCTCGACCAAATGAAGACGCTCAGAATACTCTTGCTGGCGCTTGCGCACAACTGCAGCGGTGCCATCGGGTGAACCATCATCGATGACGAGCAGATCGAACTCTCCGTCAAGCGACATCACTGTGTCGATCATCGGCGAGATGTTCTCAATCTCGTTGTAGGTGGGTATTATGACAAGTTTTTTCAATTTTAGTACTGCTCTTTTTCGTTGGGGAAATCCTGATCCTTCACATCCTTTACGTAGTGTGCGATGGCATCGCTCATCACGCCGTGCAAGTCGGCATAGCGACGCAGGAATCGGGGTGAGAAGTCGTTGGTAATGCCCAGCATATCGTGCACAACGAGCACCTGACCATCAGTCGCACCACCTGCACCGATACCGATGGTGGGGATGGTGAGCTCCTTTGACACACGCTCGGCAAGTGCTGCGGGAATCTTCTCCAAAACGATAGCGAAGCAACCGGCCTCCTCCAAGAGGTGAGCATCGCGGATAAGTTTCTCGGCCTCGGCCTCCTCCTTGGCTCGTACATTATATGTGCCGAACTTATGAATCGACTGCGGTGTGAGTCCCAAGTGGCCCATAACGGGAATACCGGCCGAAATGATGCGCTGAACCGATTCGAGAATCTCCTCGCCACCCTCGATCTTCACTGAGTCTGCCTCGGTCTCCTTCATAATGCGGATAGCCGAGTCAAGTGCCACCTTCGAGTTACCCTGATAGGTACCAAAGGGTAGGTCGACAACCACCAAAGCGCGATTTACGCCACGCACAACCGAACGGGCGTGGTAAATCATCATATCGAGTGTGATGGGCAGCGTGGTCTCATAACCAGCCATCACGTTTGCGGCTGAATCGCCGACAAGGATTACATCGACACCAGCGGCATCGACAATCTTAGCCGTAGAGTAGTCGTATGATGTGAGCATAGCAATCTTCTCGCCACGCTGTTTCATTTCTGTTAAACGCAGAGTCGTAACCGCTCTGACTGAACCTGCAACTGACATTTTTATTCTTTTATGCGACACCTTGCAGGGTGTCGGGTTAATTCTTTGGCAAATGTAGATAAGTTTTGTGGGGAAAGCAAATTTTTCTACTCCCTATTGGCTATATGCGAGCGCAATGCTGCAAAAAACGGCCATAGCACCACACCACCGGCTACCGACACGTTTATCGAGTGCTTGGTGCCCGCCTGTGGAATCTCGATGGCGCCGTCACACATATCCACCACGGCCTGGTCGACACCCGCCACCTCGTTGCCAAATATGAGAGCATATCTCTTCTGCGTATCCACCTCCAACTCATCGAGCATAACCGCTCCTTCGACCTGCTCGACGCATAGCAATGTGTAGCCCTGCTCGCGTAGTGCGGTGGCACACTCAGCGGTTGTGGAGTAGTGGGCCCACTCCACGGTGAGCTCCGCGCCGAGAGCACTCTTGTGAATATCACGCGAGGGAGGAGTGGCTGTAATACCGCACAACATCACGCGCTCTACGGCAAAAGCATCGGAGGTGCGGAAGAATGCACCCACATTTTGTGCCGAACGCACATTGTCGAGAACGACCACTACGGGAATGCGTCCCATCGCGGCAAACTCGTCCACTGTGGGGCGATGTAACTCTTCGTTGGTAATTTTTCTCATTTTTGGGGTATAATTATGTGCGACAAATATAGCACAAATCGCGGAAATAGATTAACTTTGCAGATTATAAATTCACTTTTCTCAAGGATGAAAAGCAAGATACGATATATTTTTGCCACGTTGCTAGTACTCGTTGTAGCTACCGCAGCCTCTGCACAGGAGAATATGAAGATGGTGCTGGGGGTTGATTTCGACACCTACTTCGATAATACGGAATATACAGGCACCAACCTGGCGGCTAGTTCGGGAACTATATTCTCTTCTCGTCTGTCGCCCAAAATCGGAGTAGAATGGGATGAGCGAAATTCGCTTGTCTTTGGTGTTGATCTATTCAACGACTTCGGCAACGATACACAGTTCTTTTCGAAGGCTCGTCCGCAGATTTACTATCGCTTTGCTACACCCAAGGTAAAGGCTTATGCAGGAATCTTCGACCGTAAGGAGATGGTGGGTTATTACTCTGAGCTCTTCTTCAGCGATCGAGCACGCTTTTTCGAGAATCGTGTGCAGGGTGTTATGGGCCAGTATGTAGGCGAGAGAGGCTATGTGGAGCTCTCGGTTGACTGGTGCGGAATGTACTCAATGGAGTCACGTGAGCGCTTTAGGGTTCTTTCGGCAGGACGTTACGATTTTGGTCGCAATCGTATCTTCTACGCTGGTTATGCTTTGCAGATGTTTCACTTCGCTGGTAGCGAGGCTATCATTGGCAGTGTCGTCGATAATGTGATTGTAAACCCCTACGTCGGTGCGAATTTTAATGCTTTTTTCGATTTTGACATCAAGCTACACGGCATACTCACCGTGCAGCGTGATCGTGCCGTGGAGGATTATTCGCATAAGCCCGGTGGAGGATTGCTCCAGATAAGAATGTCGAAGTGGGGCTTATATCTCGATGAGCAGATATATGTGGGTGACAATCTTATGCCATACTACTATTCTGCTCCCAACAATCATTTTGCCAACGGCTATGGCTCCGAGCTATATGCGGGTAGCACGCTGTTCGGCACTAAGCCATATTGGAGGGGTGATGGAAGCTCAAACACATTTTATGATACACGCATAGGTTACTCCAACTCGTTCTTTAACGACACCGTACGCCTTAATGCATTCTTTGCTTTCCAGTGCGATGGCGAGAATTGGGGCACGCGACAGATGTTGGAGCTGAAGATTAACTTGTGGAAAGATATTTCATTTCAGAAAAAACGATAACAAAAACATAACGACTTATGACAGAGAATAACAACATCGAAGCGGTTGAGACCAAAGAGCGTCTTAACTTTGTGGAGGAGGTCATCGAAGAGGCCATTGCAAAGGGTGAAACACACGTACAGACCCGTTTCCCGCCCGAGCCTAACGGTTACCTTCACATCGGCCACGCCAAGGCTATCTGCTTGGACTTTGGTGTAGCGGCTAAATATGGTGGTGTATGTAACCTCCGTTTCGATGATACCAATCCTACTAAGGAGGACGTGGAGTACGTAGAGGCCATCAAGGAGGATATCCAGTGGCTTGGTTTCCAGTGGGGTAACGAGTACTATGCATCAGACTACTTCCAGCAGTTGTGGGATTTTGCCATCCGTTTGATTAAGGAGGGCAAGGCATATATTGACGAGCAGACATCGGAGGAGATTGCCGCGCAGAAGGGTACCCCCACGCAGGCAGGTACCGACAGCCCCTACCGTAATCGTCCCATTGAGGAGAACCTCGACCTGTTTATGAAGATGACCAACGGCGAGATTGAGGAGGGACGTATGGTGCTCCGTGCCAAGATTGATATGGCAAGTTCAAATATGCACTTCCGCGACCCGATTATCTACCGCGTCGTAAACCATCCTCACCACCGCACAGGCGATACGTGGAAGGTTTATCCTATGTACGACTTTGCACACGGCCAGAGCGACTACTTTGAGGGCGTAACACACTCGTTGTGTACCCTCGAGTTCGTGCCTCACCGTCCGTTGTACGATTTGTTCGTAGATTGGGTTAAGGAGGGCGACAACCTGGGCAACTACCGTCCTCGCCAGTATGAGTTCAACAAGCTGAATTTGAACTACACCCTTATGAGTAAGCGTAACCTGCTTATCCTCGTTAAGGAGGGCTTGGTAAGCGGTTGGGATGACCCCCGTATGCCGACTCTCTGCGGTTTCCGCCGTCGCGGTTACTCACCCGAGTCTATCCGCAACTTCGTAGATAAGATTGGCTACACTACATACGATGCGTTGAACGACTTCGCTCTGTTGGAGAGCGCCGTGCGTGACGACTTGAACAAGCGCGCAACACGTGTGAGCGCTGTGCTCGACCCCGTGAAGCTCATCATCACCAACTACCCTGAGGGACAGGTGGAGGCTATGGAGGCCATCAACAACCCCGAGGACCCCGAGGCTGGCACACACACCATCGAGTTCAGCCGTGAGTTGTGGATGGAGCGTGATGACTTTATGGAGGATGCACCCAAGAAGTATTTCCGTATGACACCGGGTCAGGAGGTACGCCTCAAGAACGCCTATATCGTGAAGTGTACAGGTTGCGAGAAGGACGAGAACGGCAAGGTAACAACCGTTTATGCCGAGTACGATCCCGAGACTAAGACAGGTATGCCCGGCAGCAACCGCAAGGTGAAGGGTACAATCCACTGGTTGAGCTGCGACCACTGCCTTAAGGCTGAGGTACGCTTGTACGACCGCTTGTGGAAGGTGGAGAATCCTCGCGATGAGATGGCCGCTATCCGCAAGGAGCAGGGCTGCGAGGCTCTCGATGCTATGAAGCAGATGATTAATCCCGACTCGCTCACCGTTCTGACTGAGTGCTACGTTGAGAAGTTCTTGGCGGATGCTAAGCCTCTCGACTACTTGCAGTTCCAGCGCATCGGTTATTTCAATGTGGATAAGGACTCTACAGCAGACCACTTGGTATTCAACCGCACTGTAACGCTTAAAGACTCTTGGGCAAAGATGAATAAGTAAAGAAAGCCTAATGTAAAAGTAATACCCTACCGAGTATTTGGTAGGGTATTACTTTTTTAATAGAGATAATCTATCATAAAACCAGTCAACATTAAAATGCGAATTTGATATTACCGAAGCATTTTGTGTGGTTGCGAATTATGCCGATTTTTATTGATATGCAACAAAAAAATCAGCCAGAATGCTGTCTAAGGCAATTCTGACTGATATTTTACTTTTTCAAGCGGAAGGGGGGGGATTCGAACCCCCGGTACCCTAATCGAGTACGTCAGTTTAGCAAACTGGTGGTTTCAGCCACTCACCCATCCTTCCTGACCGAATTCTCTTTAAAAGAGTGGTGCAAATGTAGACAAAAAAAACTATTGTGCAAAATATCGGTAAGGAAATTTTTTATAATTTTTGAAAATAGTCCTTTTCTGCCCTATAAATAGATGTTGTATGAGTTAAAAACATAACTGCCGAGCTAACATTTTCGCCATAAAGTGTAGGAATAGGCGAAAAATAATCTTATATTTGTACTTGATGAACCTATCGCCCATAGCTTGCGTGCGTGGGCTAAACCTAAAATACTACAAATTATGAAGAACGAACGCCTAATGTCACTCGATACCTTGCGAGGTTTCGATATGTTCTTTATTATGGGCCTCTCGGGACTAATCGCATCGTTGTGTGCCCTATGCCCTAATGCTGTGACCAATGCTATTGCCGAGCAGATGAGTCACGTCGATTGGAATGGATTGCGTCATCACGACACCATCTTCCCTCTGTTCTTGTTCCTTGCCGGAGTGTCGTTCCCCTTCTCGCTTGCCAAACAGCAGGCCTTAGGTGCGTCGAGCAAATCAATCTACTGGAAGATATTCCGCCGTGCGGCTATGCTTATCCTGCTCGGAATGATTTATAACGGCTTGTTCCGTCTGAATTTCGAGAATCTGCGTGTGGCGAGCGTATTGGCCCGTATTGGTATTGCGTGGGCTGGTGCGGCATTGCTCTACGTTAATTTCGGTGTGCGAACCAGAGCTTGTATTGCGGCAGCTATATTGGTCATTTATGCCTTGTTGAGTAAGTTTGTCGGTGCGCCCGATGTGGTGGGTGCCGATCCTCTCTCGATGGAGGGCTCGTTGGTGGGTTATATCGACCGTCTGTTCCTGCCCGGACGTCTGCTCTATCTCGACGGAGCATTCGACCCCGAGGGCTTGTTCTCGGCTGTACCTGCGGTAGTTACGGCTATGCTCGGTATGTTTACCGGAGAGCTTATCCGTGAGCAGAAATTCTCGGGCGAGCGCAAGACCGTGATGATGCTCATCGGCGCCGTTGTGCTGGCCGTTGTGGCTTGGTTGGGTAGTTACTTCGTGCCCGTTAATAAGATGTTGTGGTCGAGCACTTTCGTTTGTGCCGTTGGCTCATATTCGCTGGCTATGATGGCGATATTTTACTACATTGTCGATGTTAAGGGCTGGCAGAAGTGGACTCTGCCGTTCCGCGTTGTTGGAATGAACTCAATCACGATTTATCTGGCGCAGAGTATTATTGGTTTTTCAGGCATCGCCAAGTTCTTCTTCGGTGGTATCGCGGGACTTTGTTCGGAGCCGTGGGCGGCTGTGGTCAATGGTGCAGCTTATGTGCTTGTGTGCTGGTTGTTCCTCTACTTCCTCTATCGTCAGAAGATATTTTTGAAAGTTTAACGTTGTATAAATGCAATATAATGCGCCACCTTAACGAAAAAAGGTGGCGCTTTTGTATTTTTTTTGTATTTTTGCCAATTATAATGGCATATTATGGCTGGAAAAGATAAAGAAATATTTGATAACATAGATGGCGAGTATAAGTACGGCTTTACGACCGACATTGAGACCGAAACCATTGCGCGAGGTCTTAACGAGGATGTAATCCGCCTTATCTCGGCCAAGAAGGAGGAGCCCGAGTGGATGCTGGAGCGTCGTTTGAAGGCTTTTCGTCATTGGCAAACAATGAAGTTGCCCACCTGGGCACACCTCGATATTCCTGAGATCGATTTTCAGGATATAATCTACTACGCCGCCCCCAAGCAGCGCAAGGAGGGCACGATGGATGATATCGACCCCGAATTGAAACGTACGTTCGATAAGTTGGGTATTCCGCTCGAGGAGCAGCTCTCGCTGGCAGGCTTTGCTGTCGATGCTGTGATGGACTCGGTGTCGGTAAAGACCACCTTCCGCGAGACGTTGGCCGAGAAGGGTATTATCTTCTGCTCAATTTCGGAGGCTGTGCGTGAGTATCCCGATTTGGTGAAGAAGTATCTGGGCTCTGTGGTGCCCCATACCGATAACTTCTACGCTGCTTTGAATGCCGCTGTATTTTCCGATGGATCGTTCTGCTACATCCCCAAGGGTGTACGTTGCCCGATGGAACTCTCGACCTACTTCCGCATCAATGCCGAGGGTACAGGTCAGTTCGAGCGTACACTGCTCGTAGCCGACGAGGGTGCTTATGTAAGCTATCTGGAGGGTTGTACCGCTCCGCGTCGCGACGAGAATCAGCTGCACGCCGCCGTGGTGGAGATTGTAGTGGAGAAGGATGCCGAAGTTAAGTACTCTACGGTGCAGAACTGGTATCCGGGTGATAAGGATGGCAAGGGTGGTATCTATAATTTTGTAACCAAACGTGGCCTCTGCCGTGAGGGAGGCCATCTGTCGTGGACTCAGGTTGAGACTGGCTCGGCCATTACTTGGAAGTATCCGAGCTGTGTGCTCTTGGGTGATAACTCGGTGGGTGAGTTCTACTCTGTAGCGATGACTAACAACTACCAGCAGGCAGATACTGGCACAAAGATGATTCACATCGGTCGCAACACCCGTAGCCGCATTGTGTCAAAGGGTATCTCGGCAGGCAAGAGCCAAAACGCCTATCGCGGCCTGGTGCGTGTCGCAAAGGGAGCCGATAATGCCCGCAACTACTCGCAGTGCGATTCGCTTCTGATTGGCGATAAGTGTGGAGCCCACACCTTCCCCGAGATTGATTCGCACAATCCAACGGCTGTGCTTGAGCACGAGGCAACCACATCGAAGATTTCGGAGGAGCAGCTCTTCTACTGCAACCAGCGAGGCCTCTCGACCGAGGATGCAGTGGGTCTTATCGTTAATGGCTACGCTCGTGAGGTGATTGCCAAGCTTCCGATGGAGTTTGCCGTTGAGGCGCAGAAATTGTTGGCCGTTAGCCTCGAGGGCTCGGTCGGTTAAAGATTTAATTAGGAATAAAAAGTAAACAGATATGTTAAGTGTAAAGAATTTGCACGCCAAGGTTGGCGACAAGGAGATTCTTCGAGGTATCAACCTCGAGGTGCGTCCGGGCGAGGTTCACGCCATTATGGGCCCTAATGGCTCAGGTAAGAGTACCTTTGCATCGGTGTTGGCCGGCAACGAAAAGTTCACCGTAACCGAGGGTGAGGTTGAGTTTATGGGTCAGAACCTGCTGGAGTTATCTATTGAGGATCGTGCCCGTATGGGTATGTTCTTGGGATTTCAGTATCCCGTCGAGATTCCTGGCGTTACGATGGCCAACTTTATGAAGATGGCCGTCAACGAGCAGCGTAAGTTCCGTGGTGAGGAGCCCCTCACTGCTGGCGAGTTCCTGCGTATGATGCGCGAGAAGAGCGCCGTTGTGGAGCTCGATTCAAAGCTCACATCGCGTGCTGTGAACGAGGGTTTCTCGGGTGGTGAGAAGAAAAAGAATGAGATTTTCCAGATGGCTATGCTTGATCCCAAGCTGGCTGTGTTGGATGAGACCGACTCGGGTCTTGATATCGACGCTCTGCGTATCGTGGCAACAGGCGTAACCAAGTTGCACACTTCGGAGAACGCTACCATTGTAATTACCCACTATCAGCGTCTGTTGGATTACATCGTGCCCGACTATGTTCACGTCTTGTACAAGGGTCAGATAATCTATTCGGGCGATAAGTCGTTGGCCCTGAAGCTTGAGAAGGAGGGTTACGATTGGCTCATTAACCAGCAGGAGGAGTAGGCGATGGTGTTACTCGATTATTTACAGAGTAGAGGCTTGCGTGCCAACACGGGAATGTGTACGCTGGGCGATGGGCAGGCGTGGGAGGTTGTTATCAACCCCACGAAGGTGGAGCGTACTCTGCGCTCTTCGCTCTCGTTGCTTGTTGTGCACACTACGACCGAGGCTGCCAAGATGCATTTTGATATTTGTCAGGGCGCATCGCTCAATATGGTGGAGCTCTTTACGGCTGATTGTCCTTCTGAGTGTCACATTCGTCAGCAGGCCGATAGCGAGTGCCGAGTGGTGAGTGTCAGCGTAGCGGGCTCAAAGGCCGACTATGTTGTCGATTTGGATGGCTCAAACGCATCGAACAGAGTTCGCTCGGTATATATCGCAGGTGGTGAGGAGCATACCAAGATTGCTCTGCGAGTGAATCATAATGTATCCGATTGTCAGAGCGACTCGCTCGTTAAGGGTGTTGCAGGTGGCAAGTCGGTAGGAGAGTTCTATGGCCTGGTCTATGTAGCTGAGGATGCACAACGCACCGATGCTCGCCAGACAAACCGTAATATAGAGATCGGCTCAGAGTCGAAGATTATCACCAAGCCTCAGTTGGAGATTTATGCCGACGATGTGAAGTGCTCACACGGCGCTACCGTAGGCCAGTTGGATGGTGATGCTGTTTTGTATATGCGTCAGCGAGGCCTGAGCGAGGAGCAGGCACGTCGTCTGCAGATCGAGGGATTTGTTAACGATATCGTTCTCTCGGCTGGCGAGCTTGGCCAGATGCTGGGCGAGGAGCTGACCGCAAAACTTGAAAGATTATAAGATGAACGTAGATAGCATACGCAACGATTTCCCTATCCTTGAGCGCAAGCTTAATGGAAAGCCATTGGTATATCTCGATAGCGGAGCCACGGCGCAGAAGCCCGAGCGAGTTATCGAGGCCGTTAATCGTATGCACCGCGAACAGAATGCCAATATCCACCGCGGAGTACACCAACTCTCGGCCGAGGCTACCGAACTATACGAGCAGGCGCGTGAGCGCGTGCGTTCGTTCATCGGTGCCGCATTGCGCGAGGAGGTTATCTTCACGGCTGGTGCTACGGCCTCTATCAATACAGTCGCCTATGCCTGGAGCGAGCGTTTCCTTACGGCTGGTGACAATATCATCATTAGCGAGATGGAGCACCACTCCAATATCGTGCCGTGGCAACTTGTGGCCGAGCGTAAGGGCGCTGAGATTCGTGTTCTGCCCTTCGATGTAGATGGCCGCCTGAAGGTGGAGTTGTTGGATGAGTTGCTCGACGAGCACACCCGTATGGTTGCCGTTACACAGGCATCGAATACCCTCGGTACGCGTCCCGACCTACGTCCGATTATCGAGAAGGCCCACCGCGTGGGAGCCCACGTTATGGTCGATGGCTGTCAGGGTGTGGTACACGGCGGTGTGGATGTCGAGGCTTTGGATTGCGATTTCTACGCCTTCTCGGGTCATAAGCTCTATGCTCCTACAGGTATCGGAGTGCTTTATGGTAAACGTGAGTTGCTCGAGCAGATGCCTCCATTCTTGTGTGGTGGCGATATGGTTGATAGGGTATCGTTCGCAAAGACTACCTACGCACCTTTGCCCCTGAAGTATGAGGCTGGCACGGCTAACTTTATCGGAGCCATAGGCTTGGGCGAGGCTGTAGAGTATCTGCGAGGCCTGGATTTGGAGGCTGTGGATAAGTATGAGTGCGAGCTGATGCGCTATGCCGAGGAGCAGTTGTTGGGTATCGATGGCTTGCAAATCTACGGTACAACTGAAAATAAGTGTTCAATCATATCGTTCAATGTCGAGGGCGTTCACCATTACGATTTGGGTATGATACTCGATAAATTGGGCGTTGCCATCCGCACGGGACAACATTGTGCCGAGCCCGTGATGGCGCACTATGGCATTACAGGTATGTGTCGCGCTTCGATTGCAATGTATAACACTCAGCAGGAGATGGATGCATTGGTGCGAGGTGTCGAGCGTGCAGTGAGAATGCTAAGATAAAATGAAAAGAAACCAAACTACGAAGAGATATGTTCATTGTGCTTGAAGGAGTTGATGGGTCGGGTAAATCTACACAGATTGCCAAACTACGCGAGATGTTTGCCCAGCAAGGTATTCCTACCGAATATCTGCACTTCCCTCGTTTCGATGCGCCCTACTTTGGTGAACTCATCGCTCGCTTTCTAAGAGGTGAGTTGGGTAGCATAGAGCAGGTAGATCCCTACATTGTGGCTATGCTTTACGCGGGCGACAGACGCGACGCTGCGGCTATGATTCGTGGCTGGATGAACGAGGGTAAGGTTGTCATCTGCGACCGCTATGTTTACTCAAATATCGGCTATCAGTGTGCAAAGGTTGCCGATGTGGAGGAGCGCGAGAAGCTCCGCAAGTGGATTCTTTCGCTCGAGTACGACTACTTCGCCATTCCGCGTCCCGATGTGTCGCTCTTTCTGGATGTGCCCTTTGCCTTTACCGAGCGTAAGCTGTTGCAGGAGCAGCGTGAGGGCGACGACCGTGCCTATCTCAATGGTAAGAAGGATATTCACGAGCAGTCGATGGATTTGCAGCGCGCCGTGCGTCAGGTATATATCGACGCTGCTGAGTGGGACGAGGCAATGCACGTAGTCGATTGTAGCTGTCAAGGCGAGATGGCCTCTCCCGAGCAAATTTTTGAACGTATTATGGGTGTCGTAGCACCTTATATTAAATCTGATAAGTAATGCAGTTGCGCCACTCCTATTCATTTGCAGGCCTATGCCGTGTGCTTGTGGGTCTGATATTTATCTTCTCGGGATTTGTGAAGGCTGTCGATCCGTGGGGCACAGCGTTGAAGGTTAACGAATACCTCTCGATTTATGGCATCGAAGAGCTGCAGCCAGCCTCGATGATTTTCTCTATCTGGTTGTGCGGTGCCGAGCTTATGATGGGTCTTATGCTCACCTTCAGGGTGCGCACACGCCTCATATCTATCTTTGCTCTGGTGTCGATGACCTTCTTTACGATTCTCACTTTCCTAAGTGCAACGTGGATTCCCGTTGAGGATTGTGGTTGCTTTGGCGACGCTCTGAAACTTACCCCTTGGCAGACCTTCCTCAAGAACTTGTTTATTATGCCGCTTGTTGTAGTGGTGTGGTTGCACCATCGCCATCAGCGCGTGCTTGCCTTTAGACGTTGGGAGATTGTATTCACGGGAGTTTTCTGTACCCTTGCTATGGGTCTTGGTGCCTATTGCTATTATCATCTGCCATTGATTGATTTCCTTCCCTATAAAGTTGGTGCAAACATCTATGCAATGATCGAGGAACAGCACGATACGGGTCACGATGCTATGTCGTCGGAGGAGTATGTGCTCATCTATCGCAACCGCCGTACGGGCCGTCTGCGTGAGTTTAATATCGACGACACCGAGTGGCAGAATGAGGAGAAGTGGGAGTGGGTTGAAACCCGTGTCGACAATGAGTCGTCGCCCATTCAGACCCTCGTCAGCGAGTTTGCCATCACCGATAGTGAGGGCGATGCTACGCAGGAGATTCTTACCCATGCGGGCGAGATGTATCTTATTTGCGTCACCTCGCTGGATAAACTATCCGACAAATGCATAAATAATCTTATGTCGGTAGTGGATGTTGCCCGCAGTCGTGGTGGTTCGGTGGTATGTATTACTCCACAGCCCTTGCGCGAGGTTACATATCGAAGTTTTGGCGATAGCGAACCTGTGCGATGCTATAATATCGACGCCACTGTTATGAAGACTATGTTGCGTGCCGAAAGCGGAGTTGTGGTGTTGCGTGATGGTGTCATTGCCGGAAAATATAATTGCCGCAATATAGATCTGGATTAGCAAATCACATAGATTGGTATAGAAATTGACTTTTGCTCTGGCAAAGGTCAATTTTTTTTTGCTATGTACAGATACTTATTATGCTTTGTGCTTTTCGCCTTTGGCTTTGCGGCTTGTCGTCGAGCGAACGAAACACATTCTACACCCCAACCCGTTAAGACTGCACAGGCGCAGCGTGCCGATTTTCTCGACCGCGACTTTGCAGGTATGGCTACTGCTGACGATGCGGTGAATATGGCCTTCAAGATTGCGGGTCAGGTGGCTGGTGTCGACGTGTCGAAGGGTGATTATGTCCGTCGTGGCGAGTTGCTCGCTCGGCTCGATTCACGCGACGTGGAGTTGCAGGTAGCAGCCGATAGGGCGCAGTATGAACGAGCCCGATTGCAGTTTGAGCGAGTCTCGCGTCTACTCGAACACAATGCCGTATCGCAGCAGGAGTATGAGTCAGCCGAGAGCTCGTTGGTGCAGGCCCGTTCGACCTATGAGAACTCTAAAGACCTGCTCGAACAGACCACTTTGCGAGCCCCGTTTGCAGGCGTCATCGAGCGTACCTATGTCGATACCTACCAGCGTGTGACGGCTGGTCAGACCATTCTGCGTCTGGTAAATCCCATTAGCACCACCGTCGAATTCACTATGCCGGAGAGTAGCCTGTGGCTGTTGTCCGACTCCCTGACCAGTTTTGTGGTGCGTTTCGACAACTATCCTAACGTACGTTTTAAGGCACGTCTTGATACCTATGCCAAGACTGCCTCCGATGCCTCGGGCTTCCCCGTATCGCTTAAAATTGACAAGGCAGCAATAGTAGGGTATAACATCTCGCCCGGTATGACTTGCCAGATAACGATGCGTGCAGCCGACGAGCGCAGATCGGATGTGACTATTCCTCTTTCGGCCGTTTATGCACCTTCACAGGGTGGTACCTATGTGTGGGTGGTGAATTCCGATGACTGTGTTGAGCAAAAAATGGTGGTGCTGGGTAGCATATTGGGTCGCGATAGGGTGGTTATCACCTCGGGCCTTGAGGCTGGTGAGCGCATTGTGGTGGCAGGTGTCTATCGCTTGCAGCAGGGAGAGAAGGTAAAAATTCTAAATCGTTAAGCGTATGAATTTTACTCAATATTCACTCTCGCGCCGTGCGGTGGTGTGGTTTATTCTTGCGTTGTTTGTTGTCGGCGGCGTGTGGTCGTTCATAAAGATGGGCAAAAAGGAGGATTCGACCTTCGTGCTGAAGAGTGCCGTTGTAACTTGCGACTATGCCGGTGCTACACCCTTCGAGGTGGAGCAACTTATATCGGAACCTATTTCTCGCGAGTTGCAGTCGATGCGTCGCATAAAGAAGGTTACCTCGGAATCCTACTATGGCCATTCACGTATCGTGGTCGAGTTGGAGCCTTCGGTACGTGCCGATGAGATACCGCAACTATGGGACGAAATGCGCCGTAAGGTGGTTAATATATCATCGCAACTACCCTCGCAGGCGGGTCCTATTCGGGTAAACGACGATTTTAGCGATGTCTATGGGTTGTATTACGCCTTGGTAGCTGACGACGGCTTTGCGTGGGATGAGATACGCGAGTGGGCACAACGCATCAAAACAGAGGTGGTAACCATCGATGGCGTGCAGAAGGTAGCACTGCAGGGTGAGCAACAGCCTGTGGTGAATGTATATATAACAAAATCTACGATGGCCAACTTCTCCATTACCCCCGAGATGATAGCCTCGATGATTTCGCAGCAAAACAACATAGTCGACACGGGCGAGATGTCAACCTCCGAGGTGCGTGTGCGCATCCTTGAGCCTGGAGCATACTCTTCGATTGAGGATATTGCCAACCAACTGCTCATCGCTCCCAATGGTCGTCAGTTCCGCCTGAGCGATGTGGCTCGCATTGAGGAGGATTACACTTCACCGCCCGATGTGTTGCTTAAAGTCGATGGCCGTCGTGCCGTGGCCATAGGTGTATCGTCGGATGGTGATGCCGATGTGGTACGTCTGGGAGCCGATGTGGAGCGTGTACTGCAAAATTTCAAGAGTCAGATGCCCATAGGAATGGAGATTGTATCGCTCTATCCCGAGGATAAGATTGCACGCGAGGCTAACCTCTCGTTTATGCTCAATTTACTCTGTTCGGTAGCCATCGTAGTGCTTGTCGTTATGCTATCGATGGGGCTGCGTAGTGGCTCAATTATAGGTATGTCGCTCATCTTTACCATTGGCGGCACTATGGTGTGTATGTATATGCTGGGCGAGGGAATTAATCGCACTTCGCTTGCGGGATTTATTATCGCTATGGGTATGCTGGTCGATAATGCCATCGTTGTTACCGACAACGCTCTGCGTGCTATGGCGCGTGGTGTGCCTCGACGTGAAGCCCTTATCGGTGGTGCCGACACACCCAAGTGGGGTTTGTTGGCGGCTACACTTATAGCCGTTTTCTCGTTTCTGCCACTCTATCTTGCTCCATCGTCGGTGGCCGAGATAGTAAAACCCCTGTTCGTTGTTGTGACTCTGTCGTTACTGCTGAGTTGGGTGCTTGCTCTTACCCAGGTGCCTATGTTGGGGGTCGATATGTTGCAGGAACAAGATGCTCAGCGAGGTGTTGGTCGCTATGTGTGGTTTGAGCGTCTGCTTGCCAAAATGTTGCACTACCGTTGGGCGGTTGTGGGGTGTTCCGTTGTGCTATTTGTCGGGGCGGTGTGGGTTATGAGTATAATGCCACAAAACTTCTTCCCGAAGCTGGATAAACCCTATTTCCGAGCCGATGTGATTCTTCCTGAGGGCTACGATATAGAGGTCACACAACAATGCCTCGACTCGATGAGCGTGTGGCTCAACCATCAGACCGAGGTGGTGAGGGTATCTACTACGGCAGGTGCTACGCCCGTGCGTTATTATATCGCAAGTGGAAGTGTGGCGGGGCGTCCAAACTTCGGAAATATATTGGTAGAGGTCGATTCTCCGCATTCGACGGAGAGTGTCAAGCAGCGCTTCGACGAGTATGTGGCCTCTACGTATCCCGATGTGTGGCTCCGCTCGTCGCTCTTCAAGCTATCGCCCGTGCCCGATGCTACCATCGAGATAGGATTTATTGGTAATGATGTTGATACCCTGTTGCGCCTCACCTCGCAGGTCGAACGTATTATGCTTGCGGAGAGTGGTGCAGTGAATGTACGCAATAGTTGGGGTAATCGTATCGCCACGTGGCTGCCTGTGTATTCGCAGATTAAGGGACAACGCATAGGCGTAAGCCGTAGTCGTATGGCTCAGTGGATTACCCTCGCTACCGAGGGCTATCGCTTGGGCGAGTACCGACGTGGGGATGAGTTTATGCCTATACTTCTCAAGGATGAGGATATCGACGACTATAATTTGGGTAACCTGCAGTCGATGCCCATCTTTTCGCAGAGTGGGCGGGTGTACTCCATCGAGCAGGCAAGTTCACGCTTCGACTTTGAGTATCGCACGGGAGTGGTAAAGCAATATAACCGCGAGCGAGTGATGAAGGCGCAGTGCGACCCCGCCCAAGGGGTTAATGCCCGACAATTGCTGCAGTCGATAATGCGTCGTGTTGAGTCCGAAATGATTATCCCCGAAGGTTATACGCTCAAGATCTTTGGTGAACAGGAGTCGCAGGATGAGTCAAATCGTGCTTTGGGACACTATCTGCCATTGGCCCTGGTGCTGATTTTTATCACCTTGCTTATCCTGTTTAATAACTATCGTGATCCGATAATTGTTCTGCTGATGACTCCGCTTATCTTCATTGGTGTAGTGCTGGGGCTGCTTGTAACTCACAACGAGTTTGATTTCTTCTCCCTATTGGGTCTGCTTGGTCTTGTAGGTATGAATATCAAGAATGCCGTCATTTTGCTTGCATCAATTCGTGAACGCCATCTCTTAGGCGAGCAACCTTGCGATGCCATCGTAAATGCTGCATCGACCCGCCTTGTGCCCGTGGCGCTCGCTTCGATTACCACCATTCTGGCACTCATTCCGCTACTCTTCGATTCGCTCTTTGCGTCGATGGCAGCCACCATTATGGGCGGTCTGCTGGTGGCTACTCTGCTCACTATGGTTGTGCTGCCGGCACTCTATGCAATCTTCTATCGAATAAAACCTGAAAATTATGCTTAAACTACCTCTTTCTCTCTTTGCCTTGTTGCTCTCTGTGGCCTCGTTTGCACAATCGACGCTTTCGCTTGAGGCATATCGCGATAGTGTCTATATGAATAGTATTGAACTGCTCGATGCCTCCATCGAAATTGATAGAGCCTCGGCTCGTGAGCGACTCGCACAAATCGATTTCCTGCCTTCGCTCTCGGCTTCGGGCTCCTTTACAACCGATTTCCGCCATTCGGGTGGCGCCGACCTATGGAGTTTTACACTCCAGCCTCGCATCGAGCAGGTGTTGTATGCAGGTGGCGGAGTCAGAGCCTCGCACCGACGTGCCACGGTGCAGCGTCAGACAGCGGTGGAGGATGAACGTATGGTGCGTCTTGATGTGCGTTATGCGGCCGACCGTGCTTATTACACTCTATCGGCAATGCAACTCTATCGTGCGGCCACTGCGGAGTATGTGTCGATTATACGCTCGTTGTATCGTATTGTTGCGGAGCGTTTTAGCGAGGGGTATGTCGCCAAGGGTGATTTGTTGCAGGTAGAGACACGACTCAGCGAGGCCGAATACTCGTTGCTTGAAATCGACAACAACTACTCGGTAGCTCTGCACCGTTTCAACAATCTGCGTGGTAAGTTACAGTCTCTGGAAGTTACTCTGTCCAACTCCATTGTCGACTCCATTCCATTGCCACGCCGTGTGAGTATAAACGAGATGTTGGCTCGTCGACCCGATATGCGGTCGGCCGAACTTGCCATAGCCTCGGCCGAGCAGGGGGTGAAGGTAGCAACTGCACAATATAATCCTCGCCTTACGGCTGCAGTGAGCGGTGCGTGGCAGACCCACGCACCAAACGTTGGTGGCTCGACCTATGTCGATGGAGCTGTGGTGTTGGGACTAAGCGTGCCTATATTTCATTGGGGTGAGCGACGAGCCTCGGTGGCTATTGCTGTGGATGATGTGCGTCGAGCCGAAAATGGGGTGGTGCAACTCAGGCGTGATGCCGCACAGCAGGAGGCCGATGGGTGGAGCGCAATGCAGAGCAGTTACTCGCAGATGCGTTCGTCGTTGCATAACTTGGAGATTGCCAGCGAAAACCTCTCGATTAGCACCTACTCCTACCGCGAGGGTCAGGCTACCGTGCTCGATGTGTTGCAGGCTCAGATAAGCTGGATTCAACTCTACACTAATGCCATCACGGCCCGTTTTAATTATGCCGTGGCAGTGTCGGAGTATTATCGTGTAACAGCATTAAATTAGCTCTTGTTATACAATTCCTAAAAAATCAAGAGGGCGCTAACCAAGTTAGACACCCTCTTTGTTTTTTACACCTTCACAGTTTCGTTGCTTACGATGTAGATTTCGTGCGAGATGGGTGCGGCACATTTGAGCAGTGCGATGAGTCCACACAGGCTATCCTGCGCTGCGTTGATGGCGTCGCTCACGGCACGCTGGTCGCTAATTGTGCGACACTCGACGTTGTAGGCAACACTGAAACCCAAGAAACGGCTCTCGGCTTGCAATTTTGGGGTGTCGAGTGTACCCTCGATGCATATCTCCAATCGCTTGGGGGTGATATGCTCCTTGCTCAGTATGCCCATCACGGTGTAGCCTGCACACTGCGCCGTAGCACACAGAAGCAGGGCCTTGGGATTAAGCTCATCGAGTTTGCAACCGCTCGGCAGACGAAATTTGCCGTTGCGCAATTCTACTGTTACTTTTTGTTTGTTGTTCATAATAACTTGTTTTGTTCGATATTTGTTCCCCTGCGCCACAATGTTGGCTCAATACAGTGGAACGGGATAATAATCGAGTGACAATAATCGTTCCTATGTTAGATTATTTGTCTGAAAATAGTTACCTTTGTGTATTACAAACATTGATATTTTATGCGTAGAAAAATATGTATATTAATGATGCTCGTGCTGGGGGCTGTGGCTCAGTTGCAGGCCCAAAACACCGAGCGTGCGAGCGTGGATGCCGCCATCGAACGAGCTGTGTCGTTGTATGACTTCGGCCATTGGATTGAGGCCCGCACCGAACTGCTTGCCGTGCGCAGCCGTCTGTCGAGTGTGCACGAGCGTGCGCTCATCGAGCAGATTGACTACTATCTGGCTATGTGCGACGTGGAGCTTAAGATGCAGGATGCCGATGCACGCCTGAAGCGTTTTCTGTCGGATTACCACTCGTCGTCATATAAGAACGATGTGCAGTACACTCTTGGAGCCTACTACTCGATGGAGGATGATATGGCACTTGCCAAGGAGGAGCTCTCAAAGGTGAATTATAAATACCTCTCACCCCAGCAGCGTGACCGCTATGACCTGCGTATGGGTTATATGGCCTTTATGGAGGAGCACTACGACGATGCCAAGATCTACTTCTCTCGCATTGCCGAGGGTAGCGACTATGCCGACCACGCAACCTACTACACATCATACATTGCCTATGCCGATGGCAATTACGACGCCTCGCGTCAGGGCTTTCAGAAGTTGTTGCAGAGTCCCGTCTATCGTGACCTTATGCCCTTCTATCTGATGCAGATTGATTTCAAGGAGAACGACTACCGTGCCGTTGTGGCGCAAGGTGATGCTCTTATTGAGCGCACCACTGCCGAGCAGGCTCTGCAGATACGCCGTATTATGGCTGAGTCGTGGTTTCAATTGGATGATTATGCCGCAGCCGTTAAGTATATGAACGCCTACCGCTCGTCGGGTGGTGAGATGGGTCGTCTGGAGAACTACATAATGGGTTATTCGCAGTATCGCCAGACTCTCTATGCCGAGGCGTTGCCATTGCTGCGTCAGGCGTGTGGTGCCGACGATATGCTCACGCAGAATGCATCGTACCATCTGGCTGACTGTTACCTCAGAGCGGGCGACAAGACCAATGCTATGCACTCGTTTGCTATGGCGTCGAGTGCCGAGTACGACAAGGCTATTGCCGAGGATGCGATGTTCAACTACGGTAAACTACTCTACGAGCAGGGTGGTGGCCACTTCAACGAGGCTATCAATGTGCTCAACCGCTATATTACGCTCTACCCCTCGTCGGCTCGTCTGGCCGATGCACGTAAGTTGCTGGTTGCGGCGTACTATAACTCGCATAACTATGCCGATGCCTATGTGGCAATCAAGAGTATGCCAAATCCCGATAACGACGCTCTGCTGGCGTTGCAGAAGATAGCCTACTTTAATGGTCTTGAGGCCTATAACGATGGTGAGTTGGTTGAGGCTGAGGCTTCGCTCACTGAGTCGCTGGCTGTGGGCTCGTCGAATGCAAAGTATAGCGCACTGGCTTCGTTCTGGCTTGGTGAGATTGCCTACTCGAAGGGTGATACTCGTTCGGCATTGCAGCGCTATCGTAACTTTGTGGCTCGAGCTCCACGCTCGGGAGGCGAGTATGCTATGGCACAATACAATATGGGTTATTGCTACTTTAACGATGGCGATATGGCCTCTGCCCAGAAAGCCTTTGGCGAGTTCCTGTCGCTCTACGCAAGGAAGGATGCATATCGTGCCGATGCGCTGAATCGTATGGGCGATGTGTCGTACGCAACACGTAACTTTGCCGAGGCTGTTAAATACTACGACCTGGCGATAAGTATCGACGCTACGGAGCGTTACTACGCTCAGTATCAGCGAGCCATTACGCTCGGCGTGCAGAACAAGAGCAAGGAGAAGATATCGTCGCTGCAGAGCATCGTGCGTGCCGACAGAGGCGATTATGTCGATGCTGCAACCTATGAACTGGGTCGTACATATATTGCCGACGAGCAGTATACCAATGGTGTGAAGACGCTCGAGGAGTTTATCGCAGCCTATCCTTCGTCGCAGTACTATACACAGGCGTTGTCGGATTTGGGCTTGGCATATATGAACCTTGGTCAGCGCGACAAAGCATTGGAGTATTATGATAGGGTGGTTAAGGCTTCGCCTCAGTCGGCGCAGTCGAAGAGCGCACTGCAGGGTATTCGCGATATCTATATGTCGCAGGGTAATGCCGATGGTTACTTCACTTATGCCGAGAGCGTTGGTCTGGAGAGTAACGTGAGTGCTATGACACGTGATTCGCTTTCGTATGCAGCAGCGCAGAAACTCTATCTCGACAACAAGACGCAGGAGGCGGCTGTTAGCTTACGTAACTACCTGAATAATTATCCCAAAGGTTATTACCGCAACGATGCGTTGTTCTTCATCAGCGACTGCTACGTGCGTGATGGTCGCGATGAGGAGGCTATCGTAACTCTTTCGGAACTTGCCGAGCAGGGTCATACCCAATACTCGGAGCGCGTGTTGGAGCGTCTGGCTACGATGTGCTATGAGCGTGAGCGTTTCGAGCAGGCTGCCAAGGCTTACCGCTCACTCTATGATGAGGTGTCGGCCACATCGGCTAAGACCAATGCCGCATCGGGCTACATAGCATCTACGCTCAAGTATGGCGACGACGCTACGCTGGTGGCTATGGCAAACGATGTTGAGGGTATGAGTAACGTGACCGACGTTGCACGTCGCAAGGCACGCCACGCCAAGGCGGGTGTTTTGATGCGCGAGGGCAAGAAACAGGAGGCTCTTGAGGTGTTTAAGCAACTCTCTACGGAGGTGAAAAGTGCCGAGGGTGCCGAGGCTCGTTTCCGTCTGATTGAGGCTGAGTATGAGGCCAAGCGCTACGATAGTGCCGAGCAGATGGTATATGCATTCTCTGATAGCAAGACACCGCAGAACTACTGGTTGGCCAAGGCGTTTATCTTGCTTGGTGACATATATATGAGCCGTGGTGATTCGTTCCAGGCTCGCGCCACCTATCAGAGTGTAGTTGATGGCTATGCACCTGCCGACGATGGCATCGTGGATGAGGCTAAGGGTAAAATTGCTAAAATGGAGTAGAAGATGAAGAGATTTTTATATACAATAGTTGTGTTGCTTTTGCTTGTGCCTGCCTCTGTGCTGGCGCAGGTTGAGAAACAGGTGGTCGTTGAGAAAGAGTATATTCCCACCGTTGGCTCGGCACAGAAACTCTCGATAGTGCCTGATATGACCGATACGGTGATGATGCGCCCCGATGTGGACTACACCATCTCGCCTCGTTCGTTCGAGACCTCGCTTATGACCGAGAATTTCCGCCCTGCGACAATTTCGTATTGGGATTATCAGCGTTCACGCCCCCTCTATGCGCGTGCTGCAGCGGGTGTGCCTTTGGCAAGCGAGGCTGATGTATATATCGCTACGCACAATAAGGATCGTGGCTACGCTATGGCCTATCTTAACCATTGGGGTGACTATCGCTCCCGTTATAACATTGCCGGCGAGAAGGTCTCAAGCAATACTACCGAGATGAACAACCGAATCGGAGGCCGTGCAGGCCTATTCCTCGGTCCACGCATCCTTGAGATTGATATCACGGGCGACCATCGTTTGCGTCACCGCTATCCTATGGGTGGCGATAAGATTGCGTTTGGGCGTGGTGCAGGCAAGATTCGTTTTGGTGACGATTTCACCGATTTAAGCCGATGGAATTTCAATATCGAGGTGGGTGGAGCTCAATTTGTCAATGGCGTGGGCGAAGGCTTCAACGAGTCAAATCTTGTGGGAAAAATCTCGCTCGGCAAGCAGATTGCGGGCCGTCACCTTTTGCGTATTGATGCCGGTTACGATGGTGCTTTCGGTGGAAAGACATTGGAGGGTTATAAGAATAACATATTCTCTGCGGGCGCACGCTATGGCTTCGAGTCGGAGCGTTTTGAGATAGTGCTGGGTGCCGATTACTACTACGATAAGGTGGCCGAGTCGACCAATGCCCCTCACCATATCTTCCCCTACCTGAAACTTGGTTGGAAGAACTCTTCTCTGGGTTTTGTGCCTTTTGTTGAGGTCGATGGTGAGCTCAGTCGCAACGACTATGCCTCGCTTATCTACGCAAATCCCTATTTGTTGTCTAATGATGCTCTTGCCCAGGGTATTGCAGCACAGCCTAATGAAACATCGTATAACGGTAGAGTAGGTTTTGGCGGTAATCTTGGTGACGGATTGTTTGCCTACAATCTCTCGGCTGAGTTGTCGCTGGCCGACAATCACCTCTATTGGTATAGCGTAGGCGCTGATTACTTTGTTGCAGATGCATACCAGCATACTCTGCATTTGGATGGAAACGTATTGTTGCGTCCTTCGGGTAAGTTTGAGGCTGAGGTGCGTGCAGGGGTATATGTGTGGGAGAATTACGATGGCTTCTATAGTAACCGCCCCAATTTCAATGTGGGTGCATCGTTGCGTTTCCTCTCACGCCGATTTAAGGCTACAGCAGATGTCAATTATGCGAGCGCAATTAAGTGGATGACTCTCAATGGCGAGGTTGATGGCAAGCCTCTGTTTGGATATACGCAGACAAATGATACGTTGACACTTGGCATTGAGGTAGAGTGGCGCATAAACGACAAGTGGGCCGTATATGCCGAGGGCCGCAACCTGACAGGTAGCAAGGTGTATGAGTGGTTGCACTACTATCGTTCGACCCCCGAGGCAATGTTGGGTGTGAAGTTTAGTTTGTAGTATATTACAACTATAGGATAGGTTCAATTAGAGATAAAAAGGCTGCTAACTTTCGGGTTAGCAGCCTTTTTGTTTTGCTGTAGAGTCGACTACTTGCAAGCAATCTTCTCAACGCGAGCGATGTGGCGACCACCCTCGAAATCGGTCGAGAGGAACTTCTCAACGATAGCCATAGCCTCGTCGTTAGAGATAAAACGAGCAGGCAAAACCACTACGTTGGCGTTGTTGTGCTGGCGGATAAGACCTGCTACATCGGTGTTCCAGCACAGACCTGCACGGATACCCTGGTGCTTGTTCAGTGTCATAGCCATACCCTCACCCGAGCCGCAAAGACCGATGCCCTGCTCCATCTCGCCTGCCTCGATAGCCGAAGCCAAAGCGTGACCGAAATCGGGGTAGTCGATGCTCTCCTCAGAGTGGCAACCGAAATCTACCACCTCGTAACCCTTGGCTGAGAGATAACCCACCAAAAACTCTTTCATCTGATAGCCTGCGTGGTCGCAAGCGAAGCCTAATTTCTTCATATCTATTATGTGTATTAAATTTACTCTTGTTTTGCTGCACGTTTGCGGTCAACCTCATTGAGCAGAATTTTACGCAAACGCATCGATTTGGGTGTAACCTCTACATACTCGTCGGCCTTGATGTACTCCAGCGCCTCCTCCAGCGAGAATACCTTGGGAGGTACGATTACAGCCTTGTCGTCGGCACCCGACGCACGCATATTTGTAAGCTGCTTGGCCTTGGTTACATTGATTGTGATGTCGCCCTGGCGTGTGCTCTCGCCCACAACCTGACCGCAATAGACCTCGTCCATCGGTGCGATGAAGAAGCGACCACGATCCTGCAACTTGTCGATCGAGTAGGCGTAGGCCGTACCCGTCTCCGAAGCGATGAGCGAGCCGTTTGTTCGCATCTCAATCTCACCCATCCAGGGCTCGAAGTCCTTCAGACGGTGTGTCATAATAGCCTCACCAGCTGTTGCGGTAAGCATATTTGAACGCAGGCCGATGATACCACGCGAGGGAACATTAAACTCCAGACGTGTGCGCTCGCCATCCGACTCCATATTTGTAAGCATACCCTTGCGCTTTGTTACCATCTCGATAACCGTTCCTGCGCACTCGTCGGGGCAATCCACGGTCATCTCCTCCACGGGCTCGCACTTTATGCCATCAATCTCCTTGATGATAACCTTGGGCTGACCTACCTGCAACTCGTAACCCTCACGACGCATAGTCTCCACCAAAACCGATAGGTGTAACACACCACGACCATATACGATGAACGAATCGGCATTCTGTCCTGGCTCAACACGCAATGCGAGGTTGCGCTCCAACTCGCGGTCGAGGCGATCCTTCAGGTGGCGCGATGTCACGAACTTACCATCACGACCAAAGAAGGGTGAGTTGTTGATGGTAAAGAGCATCGACATCGTAGGCTCGTCAATGGCAATAGGGGGCAGGGGCTCGGGATTCTCAAAGTCGCAGATCGTATCGCCAATCTCGAAACCCTCGATACCTACGATGGCGCAAATCTCGCCACACTCCACCTTCTCAACCTTTGCCTTGCCAAGTCCGTCGAATACCATCAACTCCTTAATCTTGGTCTTTATCTTTGTCTGCCCGTCGCGCTTTGCAAGTGTTACGTTCTGTCCAGCGTGCAACTCGCCACGTGTGAGCTTACCCACTGCAATACGACCAACATAGGGTGAATACTCGAGTGATGTTACCAACATCTGCGGTGTGCCCTCCACCACTTCGGGCTCGGGAATCTCGTCGATGATAGCGTCCAACAGCGGAGCGATAGAGTCCGTAGGCTCGTTCCATACGTGCGACATCCAGCCCTGCTTTGCCGAGCCGTAGATGGTCTTGTAGTCGAGCTGCTCCTCTGTAGCATCGAGTGAGAACATCAAGTCGAACACCTGCTCATTCACCACCTCGGGACGGCAGTTGGGCTTATCCACCTTGTTCACCACCACGATAGGCTTCTTGCCCAGCGACAAGGCCTTCTGCAACACGAAACGAGTCTGCGGCATAGTACCCTCGAAGGCATCCACCAGTAGCAACACTCCGTCGCACATATTCAATACTCGCTCCACCTCGCCACCAAAGTCAGCGTGGCCCGGGGTGTCGATGATGTTAATCTTGTAGTCCTTATATCTAACCGAAACGTTCTTCGAGAGGATGGTGATACCTCGCTCGCGCTCCAGATCGTTGTTATCCATAATGAGGTCGCCCGAGTTGTTGTCGCCGCGCAAGAGGTGGCCTGCGACAATCATCTTATCCACCAGTGTTGTCTTTCCGTGGTCGACGTGGGCAATGATTGCAATGTTGCGAAGTTTTTGCATAGTAATTGAAATTAATCGTGCAAAGTTAATAAATCTTCGGCAAAATGTGTTACTTTTGTTCCACTATTCAAGCATTAGTGGGTATGAATTACACTATTAATATCAAAGATCGTAGTCAAGTCGTTGTGGGTAGCGTGGCCGAGTGGTTACCACGCCTTCTGCCCGAGCGTCGTGTGGTGGTTATCTCCGATACCAATATCGATCGCCACTATCACTCGCTTGTGGGCGATTTCGACCACATCCTCATTGGCCTGGGCGAGACCAGCAAGACTCTGCATACCCTCGATGCTATCTATCGCCAATTCATCGAACTCGGTGTCGACCGCTCGTGCTTTGTGCTTGCCATCGGTGGCGGTATCGTGACCGATGTGGCGGGCTTTGCCGCCTCGACATTTATGCGCGGGCTTGAGTTTGGCTTTATCTCCACCTCGCTACTTGGTCAGGTCGATGCCTCGGTGGGTGGAAAGAATGGTGTTAATATGGACGGCTATAAGAATATGGTCGGCTCCTTCTCGCAGCCCCGTTTTGTCATCTGCGATGTGTCTATGCTCCGCACACTCTCGGCGCGTGAGTTTCGCACAGGCCTTGCCGAGATGATTAAGGCGGCAGTGATTGCCGACAAGGAGCTCTTTTCGCTACTCGAAGAGGCCGATTTCTCGGCTCTGCAGTCCGACGCGCATCTGCTCGCCGATTTGGTCTATCGTGCTATTCGTGTGAAGGCCTCGATTGTCGAGCGCGACGAGCGTGAGTCGGGTGACAGACGCCTGCTCAACCTGGGTCATACTCTGGCGCACGCCATCGAGAAGTCGTCGTCGAAGTTCAACCACGGCGAGGCCGTTGCGTGTGGTCTTAACCTTGTGGCTGAGGCCTCTTGTAGGCGTGGAGATTTGGCGCCCGAGCAAAACGAGAGAATACGCAATCTGCTTGAGCGTGCAGGCTTTGAGCTTGAGCCTCCCGTTGCGGTGTCGCAACTACTCAAAGAGGTCAACAAGGACAAGAAGGCCGAGGGCAGCGCGATTAATGTTGTTTTCCCGCACGATATAGGCCACTGTGTTGTTGAGAAGATGCCTGTCGAGGAGTTTAAGGCTATGTTCAAATAAAAAATCCGCCTCGAAAGGCGGATTCTTAAATTAACTTACGGTATCAATTTAACGGGTATATTGTACACATAATCACCGCAGGTGTATGTCAACGTAAGTTCCTCGTAGGTATCCCATTGTGTACGTTCCACCTTATAGAGTTTCTCCGAAGTCTTTGTTATCTTGACATTTGCCGATGACGACGTCAATGTATATTCGCTTGTGGGAATATAGCTATCTTTGTAGTATGACAAAGCTGCGTTTAATTGATACGTAAGGGGTGGACAGGCGGCAACAAAATACCAACCATTTTTGTATGTATTCGTACCTGTCGCATCCCAGCGGAAATACGATTCCTGGTGGAAGAATGTGGGACCAAAATGCAAAATCATAATTTCATTACCAATTGTTTTGCCATCTGTACTATAGCAAGCCCAGAAATTACATCTTGATACAACTGTACATTGTGCCATTGCTACTGAATTACTGTCTTTCGCAATTGATACATTTGTTCTGATGTCCTGCGGATTAGTCTCCTCGGTAGGGATAACTGTTACAGCTGTAGCTTTGTCCTTGGTTACATTTAATGAGAAATACTCGCCACCATCTGTCCAAGTATAATAAGACCAGTTAAGTGAAGTGAATGGAATGCTGCTGGGCTCTACCTTTGTTTTCAAATCTACCTCTTTGCCGTGCCATGTAAGGAAGGTTTTATCCTTACTTTGACCGTCAAATGTAACTGCCGTTGGCGTAGCACTTACGACCTCAATCTCAGCCTCGGCTTTCACTCCGCTACCATCATTAGCGGTGGCGGTAATTGTGGCCTTACCAGGGCCAACGGCTTTAAGCAGTGCCAGCGAGTAGTTGTCCTCGGTTTTTGTGTACTCAACTGTTGCTACCTCGGGGGTGCTGCTTGTAAAGGTTACGCTTTTGTCAGTAGCATCATTAGGCGTGATTACAGCCGAGATAGTGACACTGCGTCCCACCTCGAAATCAGTTGTGGGCACACCCACCAACTTTATCTGCGTAACCTTTACTGCTTCGGGGGTTACCTTTACGGTAGCGGATGCTGTAAATCCACCATCGTTGGTCTTGGCAGTAATGGTTGTCTCGCCTGTAGCAACACCCTCCACAACGCCATTGTTTACCGTGGCTATAGAGCTATTGGCCGAGCTCCAGGTAATCGATTTGTTGGTTGCATCCGAGGGCGCAATTGTAGCCGTAAGGGTAGCCTTCTCTCCAATCTCAAGGCTGAGCGAACTCTTGTCGAGTTTTATTCCCGATACGGGAACACTTGTCGGAGCGTCGTCGCCACCACCGCACGCCGCAAAGAGCAGTGCCACGATGGCAAAGGCTGATAGTAAGTACTTTTTCATAGTGATTGTTTTTATGTTAATGAATAATTCGAGCAGTGCAAAAACAACAACGGCCCGCATCTTAAGGATGCGAGCTTAATGTAGTGTAAAATATGTTCGGGAATGTGCGCGAGGACTTGACTATCTTGCTGTGTTACAACAAGATACCCCCCCCCCTGTAGTATAATCAAGGAGGCGAGGATATACGCCACGCAGTCTCATTATGATTAAATTGGTATCCTAAAAGTACAAAAAAACGAGCGATTGGCAAAATTTTTCGCAAAAAATAAAAAGAGCCACCCCGAATGTGGGGGGTGACTCCTTATTATTTATTGTATAAATAGGTTTACTTAATCACGATGTCGAACTGGTCGTACTCGGCTGTGCGCCAAGCCAAGTGCTGAGTAAGGCGTGAGATAGCAAACAAGGGCGAGAATGTACGCACGCTGATGGTCTTGCCGTCGGGCTTGAACTCCAAGATGCGCAACCAGCCGTCGCCACCATTGCCATTCCAGTCGCCGTCGCCCTGCTGTGAGTTGAACATCATCTGCGGAATGTCGCGACCATCGGCAGCCTTGTCGACGCGGTACGATGAAGTGGGCTTGAAGTTAGTGCTCTTAACGTCGGTTGTAATCTTAGGTGCATCGCCCGAGTGTCCGCACAATACTAGGCAGATATTCTTCGAGGGGTAAACCAACTTCTGCCATACCTGCTCAGAGAAGTTGCAGGGACGCAGTGTGTAACCCTCCTGTGGGTAGCGCTCGCCTTTGGTGTTGAGCCACGAGTGAACGAGGATGATAACTTTGTGATTCTTATATGTCTCTGACTCGGTCAGCTCTTTAGCCCAGGCGATAGCCTCGTCACGCGGAGCAAACTCCATTGTGATAACGAGCAAATCGCCCCACGCCTTGTCGTGGAACTCGTAGGCCGAGTTCTCAAGAGTGTGAACACCCTGCCAGTTGGCGCAAGTCGAAACAAGACTCTTCTCGAAGAGGATGTTACGCTCGGGATAAATATAGTTGGGCATAACAGAGTGGCGGTCGGTGGCGGTAATCTCGCCAATGTCGTGGTTACCCTGTGCTACAACGTAGGGCAGGCGGTTGTCAAGACGTGAGAGCGCACGCGACACGGCCTCCCACTGCTGACGGCCGGTCTGGTCGCCGTTGTACTCGTTGGGCTTTGGAGCAGAGATCACTTTGCCGTTTTGCTCGACCATATCGCCCGTAAAGAGGGCAGCCTTGATGTTGAGGCGGTCGATGTTCTGGGCAATCCACGCAGTCTGCAAATCAAACAGAGGCTGGTTGGCTGCAAACTTGGTGTAGCTCTGTGGGTCGGGCACCATAATCATACTGAACGATGCCTGGTCCTGAAGGGTGGGGTAGACGGGAATCTGAGGCTCACCCTTGGGTTTGTAGGTCTGAGCCGATGCTACGCATACAGCGAGCAACGTGCAAAGCAGAGTGGAAATCTTTTTCATATAAAATTGTTTTAAGTTGTCGCACTAAAATAGTTTACCCTCGTCGGGTGTGGGAGTGAATCCCAGGTGGCGGTAGGCCAGCTCGGTGGCCTCGCGACCACGGGGAGTACGCTTGATGAAGCCCTCCTTGATGAGGAATGGTTCGTAGACATCCTCGATGGTTCCCGACTCCTCGCCAACGGCTGTGGCGATGGTGTTAAGACCCACGGGACCTCCCTTGAATTTCTCGATGATGGTGCTCAGAATCTTGTTGTCCATCTGGTCGAGTCCGCGCGAGTCGATGTTCAGCGCCTGCAGGGCTATGCGTGTGATTTCGAGGTCGATATGTCCCTCGCCCTTGACCATGGCAAAGTCTCGCACGCGACGCAGCAGAGCATTGGCAATACGGGGTGTACCGCGTGAGCGCAAAGCCACCTCGTGGGCAGCGTCGTCGTCAATCGATATGTCGATAATGCGGGCCGAACGCTTAACGATGCCCGCCAAAACGGGTGTGTCGTAGTACTCAAGGTGGCAGTTGATGCCAAAGCGTGCACGCAGGGGCGAAGTCAAAAGACCGCTTCGTGTCGTTGCACCCACCAATGTGAATGGTGCAAGCTCAATCTGGATAGAACGAGCCGAGGGGCCCTTGTCGAGCACGATGTCAATCTTGTAATCCTCCATAGCCGAGTAGAGGTACTCTTCGACGATGGGGCTCAGACGGTGAATCTCGTCGATGAAGAGCACATCGCCGGCATCGAGGTTTGTCAATAGACCCGCCAAGTCGCCCGGTTTGTCCAGAACGGGACCCGAGGTGACTTTGAGTTGTGCTCCCATCTCGTGGGCAATGATGTTTGCTAACGTAGTCTTGCCCAATCCCGGAGGGCCGTGCAGCAATACGTGGTCGAGCGAGTCGCCACGCATAAGAGCCGCCTTGATGAAGATTTTCAGGTTATCGACAATCTTATCCTGACCCGCAAAGTTGTTGAGTTCCTGCGGGCGTATGCGGTTTTCGTATTCGAGATCGCTCTCGATGTTTCTCATATTTCTTTCAATAGCCATAATTAACGCAAAGATAGCAAAAAATACCAAAAGGCAGAATAATAACGCGCTGAAGTGATAGACGAAATGAGGTTTTTCGGTGGCCGTGCCGAGAAAAAATGTGCGATTGTCTGATTTTTCTATTTCTTGTGACTTTTTTTATTGTAAATAAAAATAAAAATGCTATCTTTGGAAATTAAAAGCATTGCAGAAAATGCAATGTTGGCTACAATGTTGAAAGTGTGGCGTGTGGAATTTGTAGGTGTAGCTGTAAGGCAGGCACCAAAGGTGCAAAAGCCAATATGCCGCCACGCTCTAGACAAAAAAAGAGAGCCGTAAAAGCTCTCCTGCATACGTGTGACCTCGAAAGGATTCGAACCTTCATCGTAAGAACCGGAATCTTATATTCTATCCATTGAACTACGAGGCCGCGAGTGCAAAGATTGCAAAAAAAAATGAATATGACAAATAGTAGTAGCGACTGGGAACGTCTGGAGAGTGTGATACGATGGGCACAGATGACCATTAATGGCTTTGGTGTTCACATCGGTCTACCGCGTGCCGAAAATCTCTATCAGATCAAGGCTGGAAAGAACGGAATCTCGCGTGCGCTGGCTACCCGTATAGTTGAGCACTTCCCCGAGGTGAGCCTCGGCTGGTTGCTCTCGGGCGAGGGCGATATGTTCGGACGAAGAGAGCGAGCCGATGCGGTGCCCTTCTACGATGGCGACCTGGGCGCTTGCCGTCAATGCTCGCGTGAGCGTGAGCCCGACGGGGTCTTCTCGTTGCCCGCAATGGTGGGGTGCGACTTGGCGGTACGTAGCAGCGACGACGCTATGGCTGATGAGGTAATGGTGGGTTCGATACTATTTTTGAAACAAATAGGCATCGAGGCAATTATTTCGGGGGCGTTGTACGTTATTGTTTGTCCAAGTTATGTAATTTTGCGTAGGGCACGCCTCTGCTACAACGATGCGGGGCAGATGCGACTAAAGCTGGAGCCTGCGAATAAGAATTACGATGAGATGATAGTTAGCCCCGAGCAGGTGGATGCAATCTACCGTGTGGTGGGAAGTTTTAGAATGTATTAATAACCGAGAAAAATAATAGACAGACTATGATGAGAGTAAAAACAAAAGAGAATGCATCTTTATTGATGGCCTTGGTGGCAACGATTTTGGTGGCAACAGCGCTTGCAGTGTGCGGTGTTGCTTGGTGGATTGTGGCTTGTGTGGCCGTCGGTGTGTTTGCTCTGATGGCGCTCTTTTCGCTCTATATGATGAAGCAATATGTAGCCTATAAGCTTAAGCCTATCTACTCGATGGTGCTCTCGCGTGATGTGCACACCACTGAGATTGTCGATGAGATGAAGGATAAGCACGTCGAAAATATCTCGGAGGAACTTACCGCGTGGGCTGACGATAACGACAAGGAGATTGCTCGCCTGAAGCAGAACGAGGCCTTCCGTAAGCAGTATCTGGGCAATGTGGCTCACGAGTTGAAGACTCCCATCTTCAATATACAGGGCTATATATCTACTCTTCTCGATGGTGGTCTGGAGGATGAACTCATCAATAGAAAATATCTCGAGCGTGCCGAAAAGAGCATCGATCGTCTGATTAATATCGTAAATGATTTGGATACAATCTCAAAACTTGAGAACGATATGAACCGTCTGAAGATGGAGCAGTTCGATATCGTTGCTTTGGCAAAGGAGATTACCGAGCAGCTTGAGATCAAGGCTGCCGAGCGTAGTATCCGCCTCTCGGTTAAGGGTTCTGATTCGTTGCCTTCGCCTTTCCGCGTGATGGCCGACAAGCACTTTGTGGGTCAGGTGTTGGTTAATCTTATTGCTAATTCAATCAACTACGGCAAGGATGGTGGCTCTACCCGTATCCGTTTCCGCGATATGGCCGACAAGGTTCTGGTTGAGGTTGAGGATACAGGTATTGGAATTCCCAAGGAGGATATGCCCCGCATCTTCGAGCGTTTCTATCGTGTCGACAAGGGTCGCTCGCGTGGTCAGGGCGGTACGGGTCTTGGTCTGGCTATCGTTAAGCATATTGTCGAGGCTCACGGTGAGCGTATCACTGTTCGTAGCGAGTTGGGCGCAGGTACTACGTTTGCCTTTGCTCTTAAGAAAGTGAAATAGTTAGGTTGGAATTGATACAATGCTGAATAATTTACTCTACATAGTTTGGGATGCCGACCCTGTGATGTTCTCTATCGGTGGCTTTGAGTTGCGCTACTACGGCTTGATGTGGGCTCTCACGTTCCTTATTGGCGAGCGATTCTTCACCAATTACGTTCGTCGCGAGGGCTTTGGCCAGCTGGTCGTGGAGACCGGTTTTGTGTGGATTGTACTCGGAGCGGTGCTTGGTGCCCGCCTGGGACATTGCTTGTTTTATGAGTTCGACTACTATATCACCAAACCGTGGGCTATTCTTACAGAGTTCCGCAACGGTGGTATGGCTAGTCACGGCTCGGCGCTCGGTATGTTGTTCGGTATGTGGATGACCTGCCGCAAGCATCGTATGCCCTATGTGTGGTGGCTCGACCGCATTATGATTCCCGTTACGATTGGCGGTGCGCTGGTGCGTTTTGGTAATTTGCTAAACTCGGAAATCGTAGGTAAGGTTACCGATGTGCCTTGGGCATTCCAGTTCGTGCGCCTGCATCCCAATATGCCCATCGAGGCTATCCCTGCACAGCACCCCGCGCAGTTGTATGAGGCTATATGCTATGTAATCACATTTGCCATCTTGTGCGTACTTTATTATAAGTACGATATGGCACGTCGCCGTCCGGGTATTATGTTCGGCATTGGTGTGCTGGGTGTTTTTGCTACTCGTCCTTTTATCGAATTTGTGAAGGTAAATCAGGAGGCCTTCGAGGAGGGTATGCTCTTTAATATGGGTCAGCTGCTCAGTGTGCCGTTCATTATTTTGGCACTTTACTTCATCTGGCGTGGCTTGAAGGGTACGTTGCCGGTCGGTAAGCCCGACTCGGTTGAGAATAAGCCCGAGCGTAAAACAAACTCAAACAAGAAGAGATAATGGTAGAAGAGGTAAATAAGATAATCTACAATATGCTCATCAGCGGTCGCGGAGTCTATCTGCCCGATGTGGGCACGCTCTTTATCGAGCGCCAGGGTGCACGTCGCATTGCCAAGGATCGTCTGCTGAGTCCGCGTAATGTGGTTACCTTCTCATCGCAGGAGCAGGCACCTTCGCTCGTTGACGAGATTGTAGCCATCGCAGGCTGTCAGCAATCTCAGGCGCAGGATATATACGCCCGCTGGCGTGAGAAGACTCTCCAGGGTAGTGATGTTACCATTGGCGGCATTGGTGTTTTGCGAGGTAAGAGTTTTATAGCCGATAAGAGTTTCGCTGCGGCCATCAATCCCAAGGGTGTGAAGACTCTTGTTGTACGTCGTCGCCGTTCTAATGCTTGGATATATATATTGTGCGGTGTGGCCGTGGTAGCAGCTCTCGCAATCTTTGCCTTCCTGCAGTGGGGTTCGGAGTGGAGCCTTAGCGAGCAGACGTCGAAGTATGAGGTTGAGACCGTTGCCGAGCCCGTCGCAGAGGTGGTGACCGAGGCTGATGTGAAGCCCACGGCCGATGCCGACTCAAATGCAGATGCAAATACCAAAACCATTGCACGCCCCATTGAGTCGCCGACCTATCATTCGTATTATGTCGTTATGGGAGTCTTCTCTACCGAGCAGAATGCTGCACGAGCAGTCGAGCAGTTGCGCTCGAAGATTAAGGAGGCTACGGGTGAGGTGTTGCCCTATGGCGATAAGTATATGGTTACGGCATTTGGTAGCAATTCGCGCAGCGAGTGTAACCTCTTTATTGGTGCCTATGGCGACGTCTATCCCGATTTGTGGGTATATAACAAGAAGTAATGCGCGTAGCCGATAAGATAGGTAGCCTGATTGATTTGTGTTATGTGCGACCCTTGTCGCGCTATCTCTCGCCCACGATGTTCCGCTACGCTGTGTGCGGTGCGGGTAATATGGTGCTCGACGTGGTGTGGTATTACCTTATATATCATTACGTCATCGCCTTGCGTTTCATCGATTTGGGTGTTGTTGTGGTGTCGCCTCACGTGGCATCGCTTGCGGTGGTTTTCCCTATAACATTCTTTACAGGCTTTTGGCTCAATCGCAATGTAGCCTTCCGCTCGATAGGGGTGGGGCAGGGAGTGCAGCTTTTTCGCTATGCATTGACCGTTGCAGGCTCGTTGTTGCTAAATTATGTGTGCATAAAACTATTTGTCGAGGTGTGTCACATCTGGCCTACGCCGGCCAAGGCACTCACTACGGCAGTGTGTGTTGTCTATAGCTATCTTTCGGGTCGCTATTTCACATTTCGCAAAGCATAAAACTAAATTTCTCTCGGCATAGTGTCGAGAGAAATTTTTTTTGCCCTCAAATCGCCCAAAAATGGGCAAAAAACGGGTGTTTTGAAAATCTTAACTTTAAATTAATGTGAAATCGGAGCCTAAAATTGGTTGTTTTCTAAAAAATGAGTACTTTTGCTCAATTAAAAATGCGCACTAAAGGGTGCTAATTTTACAACCATCAAGAATATGACAACTCAAGACGATAAGAACCCAGAATTGATGGGTAGAATCATACCTATCAATATCGAGGAACAAATGAAATCGGCATATATCGACTACTCGATGTCGGTTATCGTGTCGCGTGCGTTGCCTGACGTGCGTGATGGATTGAAGCCCGTACATCGCCGTATCCTTTACGATATGAGTGCCGAGCTTAATCTTTACTCTGACAAGCCTACCCGTAAGTCTGCCCGTATCGTGGGTGATGTGCTTGGTAAGTTCCACCCCCACGGCGATAGCTCTGTATATGAGGCTATGGTTCGTATGGCTCAGGAGTGGGCTATGCGCTATCCTTTGGTAGAGGGTCAGGGTAACTTCGGTTCGATGGACGGCGACAAGGCTGCGGCTATGCGTTATACCGAGGCGCGTATGCAGAAGATTACCGACGAGGTGATGGCCGACATCGAGAAGGAGACAATCGACTGGACAACCAACTTCGATGATACATTGAAGGAGCCTACCGTGCTCCCCACCAAGATTCCTTTGTTGCTCGTTAACGGAGCAAGCGGTATCGCTGTAGGTATGGCAACCAATATGGCCCCCCACAACCTGGGTGAGGTGGTTGATGCTTGCTGTGCATACATCGACAATCCCGAGTGTGAGTGTGAGGAGTTGCTTAAGTATGTCAAGGGTCCCGACTTCCCTACAGGTGCGCTTATTTATGGTTACGAGGGTGCCAAGGAGGCTATGCTCACAGGTCGTGGTCGTGTTATTATGCGTGCCCGCACCGAGATTGAGACTACTGAGTCAGGTCGCGAGTGCATCGTAATCAAGGAGATTCCCTATATGGTCAACAAGGCCGAGATGATTAAGAAGATCGGCGCTATGGTCAACGAGAAGAAGTTGGAGGGTATCTCATATATCAACGATGAGAGTGACCGCAAGGGTTTGCGCATCGTTATCTTCGTAAAGAAGGATGCTTCGGCCAATGTAGTGCTGAATACACTCTATAAGAACACCGAGTTGCAGACTTCGTTTGCAGTTAATAACATTGCGTTGGTTAACGGCCGTCCTATGCTGCTTAACCTTCGTGATATGATTAAGTACTTCGTCGAGCATCGTCACGATGTTGTTGTTCGCCGCACTCGTTTCGACTTGAAAAAGGCGCAGGAGCGTATGCACATCGTGCAGGGCTTGCTCATTGCTCAGGATAATATCGACGAGATTGTACAGATCATCAAGGCTTCGCGCAGTACCGACGTAGCTAAGCAGACCTTGCAGGAGCGTTTTGGCTTGAGCGAGATTCAGTCTGCGGCTATCGTGGAGATGCGTCTGCGTCAGCTCACAGGTCTCGAGCGTGAGAAGTTGGAGGCTGAGCACGCTGAGCTCGAGCGCAAGATTAACTACTTTAACGATGTGTTGGCAAGCATCGATATGCAGATGCAGATCATCAAGGATGAGTTGCAGGAGATGAAGGCTAAGTATGGCGACGAGCGCCGTACCGAGATTGTATACTCTTCTGAGGAGTTCAACCCCGAGGATTTCTATGCCGACGACGATATGGTTATCACCATCTCGCATATGGGCTACATCAAGCGTACACCGCTTGCCGAGTATCGTATCCAGAATCGTGGCGGCGTAGGTATGAAGGGTAGCGCAACACGTGACGAGGATTTCATCGAGCATATCTACGTTGCATCAATGCATAATACAATGATATTCTTCACCGAGAAGGGTCGTTGCTACTGGCTCAAGGTTTACGATATTCCCGAGGGCACACGTGCATCGAAGGGTCGCGCAATCCAGAATATCATCCAGATTGAGCCTAACGACAAGGTACGTGCTTATATCAATACCAAGAACCTCAATGATGAGGAGTATATCAATAACAACTACATCGTAATGTGTACTCGCGAGGGTATCGTTAAGAAGACCAAGTTGGAGGCATACTCACGTCCTCGCCAGAATGGTGTGAACGCTATAGTTATCCGCGAGGGTGACCAGCTCATCGAGGCAAAGATTACCAGCGGTACAGCCGAGATTATGATTGCGGCTCGTGGTGGTAAGGCAATCCGCTTCAACGAGAGCACAGTTCGTCCTATCGGCCGTGTAGGTGCCGGTGTTCGCGGTATTGCACTCGATGAAGGTGACGAGGTTATCGGTATGATTTGCATCGAGCCCGAGTCTAAGCAGGATGTATTGGTACTCTCGGAGAATGGTTTTGGTAAGCGTACCGACCTCGACGAGTATCGTGTAACCAACCGTGGTGGTAAGGGTGTTAAGACAATCAACATCACCGAAAAGACAGGTGACTTGATTTCTATCCAGGCTGTGACCGACGAGAACGACCTGATGATTATCAACCGCTCGGGTGTAACTATCCGTACTAAGGTTGAGCAGATTCGTTTGGCGGGTCGTGCAACGCAGGGTGTTAAGATTATCAACTTGCGCGAGGGTGATGTTATTGCTTCGGTGATGGCTGTGCCCGTGAGCGACGAGGAGGTTGAGACCGCAGAGACTGCAGTTGAGGGTGCAGCAGCAGAGTCTGCAACAGGTGCTGAGACCGTAGCTGAGACTTCTGTGCAGAGTGCCGAGTAGAAAAAAAACAAAACTAAAACAATAAATACAACAGTAAAACGTTTCTTTAAAAACAGAAATTAATTGATTTATGAAAAAATTAATTTTCGCGGTGATGGCCGTAATAGTTATGGCAGCACCAATGGCAAATGCTCAGAAGGTCAACAAGGAGGCTCTTGTAGCTAAGTTGGCTAAGGTTGATGCAGATTCACAGGATGCTAAGAAGGGCGCAAAGGGCGCTACTTGGTTGGCTCGTGGTGCTGCATATTTGGAGGCAGCTGAGGCTCCCTCGAAGGATATCTTCCTCGATATGGACTACACAGTTGCTGCTGTAGCTCTTGGTCGTGCTAATGCTCAGAATGAGGGTGTAGACGTTGGTGGTGTAGCTTGCACTGAGTACGTTTATCCTATGCTTAAGGTTTATGTTGCCGGCGGTAAGGTTGTTTCTTGGGCTGTAACTTCACCCGTTAAGGCTGGTGATTTGGCAATGGAGGCAGCTAACTCTTACGTAAAGGCTGGTCAGTTGGACGCTAAGTTGGCTTCAAAGGTTAACGAGGGTCTTGAGAAGGTTAAGAACTACTACAGCACTATGGGTACAGTAAACTACAAGGCTGGTAACGCTGGTGCTGCTGCTGAGATGTACATCTCTGCTGACGCTGTTCAGAACATGACTGGTTACACTGGTCAGAAGAGCGGTGACTTCATCTACAACGCTGGTTTGACTTACGTTATGGACGGTGAGAAGAACCCCGCATCTTTCGTTAAGGGTGCTGAGGCTTTGACAAAGGCTTTGGAGTCAGGTTATGCTGACGAGCAGGGTAACATCTACTACTACCTCTTCCACGCTTACTTCGGCCAGAAGGACTCTTCTGTACGTGTTGCTAACTTGCAGCGTGCTAAGACTATCCTTATGGAGGGTCTTGCTAAGTATCCTGCAAACACACTCATCGTTGAGGGTCTTATCGGTCTTTACACTGACCGCGAGAACCCCGTAGGCGATCCTCAGGAGTTGGTTTCTATGGTTGATGGCGCTTTGGAGCGTGATCCTAACAATAAGAGCTTGTGGAACAGCCGCGCTATTATGTTCGACCGTATGAAGAACTATCCCGAGTCAATCAAGTCTTTCCAGAAGGTTGTTGAGTTGGATCCCCAGAACGTGCAGGCTACTTACAACTTGGCTCTCTCTTACATCTTCCAGGGTGATGCTATGAACGACGAGATGAACTCTCGCGACTATAAGAGCAACGCTGACTTCCAGGCTGACCAGAAGAAGGTTATCGACGCTTACAAGCCCGCAGTTCCCGTATTGGAGGCTGCTCACAAGCTCGATCCCAAGCACCTCGGCGTTTTGGAGACTTTGAAGAGCCTTACTTTCCGTCTTCGTGATGAGGAGGGTATGATGGCTAAGTACGAGCAGTACAACAAGGCTTTGAACGAGTTGAAGGCTCAGTAATTTCGACACACCGCAAGGTGTAACGATCATACAAGGCGGTTACCTAATTAGGGTAGCCGCTTTTTTTTTGCCATAGGTGAACAAAGGTGGATTGGTGGTTTGATGAAATTAAAATGTGGTTGCATAAAATTTATTTATTACTTATTTTTGTAAAAGTATGATTGAATAACGAGTCGCTATGGAGAAAAAAGGTGTTTTACCTAAAATATGCCCATCGTGTGGCGGAAAAGTAAGTGTGTTCTAAATTATAGTTGTTACGATGAATAAGATTCTTAATCCTTTTCGTTACTTACCCCTGCGACAGGCTTTTTGTTGGGGTATTGCGGCATTGATCCTCACGGCCATCTTTTGCTGGCAGACGGGCCTTAGGATGACCTCTATCACGCAGGTTAATTATGCAGGTCGCTCTTTGGCGAGCGCTACCGTGCAGCAGATTGTGGCTTGGTTGCTCTTCGCTGTTGTGTTGTATGGTGCGGGCATGTTGTTCTCACGCTCAAAGGTGCGCTTTTGGGATGTGGCAGCGTTTAATCTCTTTGCGCGTATTCCCTTCGATTTAAGCCTGCTTATCTTCGCCATCCCTATGGTAAGAAGCGTTATGGGGCTTATGATGGATGGAAGCATCGCTACGGCTATGGAGTATATGAATCTACTCACGGCGGTAGGACTTATCGCTTCTTTGTTTTCGGTGTGGTACTTCTATTGGAGTTATAAGGCATTTGCCGAGGCAACAAATCTTAAGAATGGGCGAGGGGTAGCAATTTTTGCGCTCTGCTTTATTCTGGCTTATATACTTTCGGGTGTGGTTATGAGATTTGTATAAAGATTGGATGATTATGGCTGACAACTATTTAGGTAAAAAGATGGAGGATCACCTCCGCACTACCGCGCCCACAAAGCGCACTTCACACTCGCTCTCACGCCTTTTGGAGCGTAACCGTAGCCATCGTGCTTTCGATACTTCGTTCAAGGTCCGTGAGGACCAGTTACGTCGCATAGTAGAGGTGGCGACCAAAGTCCCCTCGGCACGTAATCAGCAGGTTTTACGCTTTCGTATGGTGTTAGATGGCGAGGCAGAGAAGGTGTTGCCACATATCCGTTTGGGTGGTGCGCTACCAGAGTTACATTTGCCAAAGGCGGGGGAGGAGCCTCGAGCCTTTATCGTCATCTGCTCTACGGTGCCAGCGTCGCACTATGTGAGCGTGGATTTGGGTATTGTGGCGCAGAGTATGCTGCTGCAGGCTGTAGAGATCGGTCTTAATGGCATCTGCATAGGCGCATTCGATGCTAAGGCTGTTCGCGAGGAGCTAGGCTTGCCTTGCGACCCTCTGCTGGTGCTTGCTATCGGGCGTGGTAAGGATAATATACGCTTAACGGAGATTTCGGCGGAGGAGAATCATAATTATTATCGTCAGGATGGCGTGCATTATGTACCCAAAGTGTGCGTAGAGGATTTGATTTTGAAATAAAATAGGCGGGAATCTCACGATTGCCGCCTATCCTCGGAACAATAGAAGTTCCATAAACTACTAACCCAAACTTAAATAAATGAAGAAACCTCGCTGCAGCAGTGCTTAATTGCTGCAGTTGTTGTATCTAGTTGCAAAGGCTGTGCCACATTTGCCGTAGGGCGGATAAGAGTCCGTGTGGTGCATCTATTAGTCTGATACTATCTCAAAGATCTTCTCGCGATCCATCTCCATCCAGTAACGTATGGCAAGGTGTCGCACATAGTCCCAATACAAGGGCGAGTCAGTTCCCCACGTGTGGCGTCCGTGGGCAATGTCGCGCTCAATCTGCTCGGCATAGCGAGGCTTTAAGTGTACCAAAATTGCGCCATTCTCGCTTCGAAAACGTGCTTCGGGTCGAGGCCTATCGTCGAATGTGCTTATGAGACCGTGACCGAGCGTCGAGGCTGTACTCACCTGCAGGCCGTCGTTCATACAACTTAATGGTGGCTGTAATCCTGCGTATGAGATGACGTGCATATGGCGCGCTCTGAGTTGCTCGCACGCAAATAGGCCCATCTTTGCGCCTATTGTGGCGTATATTCCCAGGTGGCCGTGCAACTCGTTTGTCTGCACTATGACCTGCCATTCACGTTCACCATAACGCTCGATTGAGGGTATGAGAATCTGCGCTACATCGTCGGCGTAGTGCGTTGGATGTAGCGGAAATGATTTTAATACTTGCATATTTATTTCCGTTTTAGAATGAAAGTTTCACTCCTGCAAAGACCGTAGCTCGAGGCATTGGGTATCCGGCATTTACCTCATAACGTTCGGCCAAGAGGTTCTCGCCTCGTGCGTAGAGTTGGCAATAAGAGGCTAAACGGTAGTTTATGTCGCAGTTCCATAGCAAGAAGTTCTCGCGTGTGATGGGTGATAGCTGTGTGGCCAAGCCTCTGATAAGCTGGGCATCGGTCGCAAGTCGCCAACGGCCAGCGGTGTAGGTTATGCCACCGTAGAGCTTGTGCTCAGGTGCTGCGATAACCGTGTGACGCATCTTCAGGTAGCTATAATTGGCCATCAGCGACAGATGCTCCGTGGCACGCCACGTAACCTCGAGCTCGGTGCCGAGATTTTCTATCTGTCCTGTGTTCACATTCATCATACGACCATCGACTGGTAGTGTCTGAATCATATTCTCGCCCTCGATGTAGAAGAGGCTCACGCCATACGAGAAGTTGCCCACCTGCTGGCGCAACGATAGTTCGTAGTTCCATATGCGCTCTGGCTTGAGGTCGGGATTCTGCGGCGGGAACATATACATCTCGCGTATGGTTGGGAAGCGGAAGCCCTTGCTAAGCATAGCCTTGAGCTGGGTGTTTTTCGGCAGTTGAATCGATATTCCGCCCTGCGGGACCCACTCTGTGCCGATGTGTGAGTTGTAGTCCATACGCACACCTGCGTCGAGCGTTAGCCACTTTGTGATTTGCTGCTGCATATCGACGTATGCCGCTACGTTGTCCAGCGACTTGTCGGCAACCATTTTGTCGGGGTCGCCATTTTGGTAGCGATTGAGCGCCTTACCGCCGTAGTGGCGATAGTCTACACCCAGCATCGTACGGTTACCCTCGATGAGCGAGAAGCTCTGGTAGAGCATAGCACCCGTAATTGCATCCTCAGAACGGAAACGGTAGTCCAAAGGCTCATCGCCAGGCGAATATCCGTCGTTGATGCGGTGTACGCCCCAGTTGTGGAACAGGTTTAGAGCTCCGTGAGCGTTGCGTATGCCGATAGATGATGTTCCGCGTGTTATGCGCGAGTCGTTATCTATAATAGGACTTGATATTGAACCAGGGTTTGCTGCATTGAAATGAGTGATGTTCAGCTCACCCATCAACTCCCAGTTGCGGCCTAGGTCGTAACCCAAGCGGGCAAAGCCACCAATCTGTTCATAATCCATATTCTCGCGGTGGCCGTCGGAGCGGGTGTATGATGCGGTGGTAGTCATCGAGAAACGTCCCAGATTGGTGCGGTTGGCAGCCTCGGCCTCGATGGTGTTGTAGGAGCCATAGCTGAGTCGAAGGTCGGTATGAGAACCTCTCTCTTTGGATTGGCGGGTGATGATGTTAATCACACCACCCATAGCATTAGAGCCGTAGAGTACCGATGCGGGGCCACGTACTACCTCCACTCGCTCGGCAATCATCGACTGATAGGCGTCGGCAATAGGGTGTCCCATAAGACCCATATATTGTGGATGACCGTCGATAAGAACCATCACACCTGTGGTGGGTGAGCCACCAACACCACGTACAGATATACCTCCTGCTGCACCCGATGCTACGCCATATCCCATCACTCCGCGTGAGGTGATAAACAGACCCGGCACCTGCTCGGCCAACGTGGGCAGTAGCGAGGGGCGGTTGTCGCTCTCGATCTGGTCGCGGTTGAGCACCGATATGGTCATCGGCAACAGACGTCGGTCGGTAGCGATGCGGCTACCGGTTACTACTACCTCGTCGATATCGAGTTGGTGTTGTGTAGTCTGTAATGAGTCTTGCTGTGCGTATACGACGGGCGATAAGGCCAGCACGAAAAGAATGGAAAGTAATTTCTGTTTCATTGCCTAGGAGTTTGCGGGTTTAATACAATGTTTATGCCACACTACAAATATGCAAAAAAAAATATCGGGAATCACACTGATCCCCGATAAAAATATAAATTTTGACACTGAAAGCGAAATCTTTGCTACTGCGATTTGCCTGTGCCGTATCTTATTTAATCTCCTCGCCAAAGAGCGTCGCTGACGAACAACCGATGATGCGGCAACGAACATAGTCACCTACCTGATGGTCACCACGGTCGAATACCACCACCTTGTTTTGTGATGTGCGACCAAAGAGCTGCTCCTCGCTTCGCTTCGATGTGCCCTCAACCAACACCTCGAACTCCTTACCTACATCGCGCTTGTTGCTCAGCTCCGATAGACGATTCTGTAGGTTGATAATCTCGGTAAGGCGTGCTGTTTTCACATCCTCGGGAATGTCGTCGCCAAGGTTACGCTGGGCGAAGGTGCCGGGGCGCTCAGAATATTTGAACATAAAGGCGAACTCGTAGCCTACCTCCTCCATTAGCGAGAGGGTCTGCTTGTGATCCTCCTCGGTCTCGCCCGTAAAGCCTGCGATAAGGTCGGTTGTGATGGCGCAGTCGGGCATATAGCGACGTATGGCGGCCACACGGTCCAAATACCACTCGCGTGTATACTTTCTATTCATACGCTCGAGCATAACCGTAGAACCCGACTGTGCAGGCAGATGTATGGCACGGCAGATATTGGGCATCGATGCCATCACCTCAAGCAAGCGGTCGCTCATATCTTTGGGGTGCGATGTTGCAAATCGCACACGCAATAGCGGTGAAATCTCGGCCACGGCCTTTACCAGGGCAGGGAAGTCGTATTCGCCTGTGCGGTAGGAGTTCACATTCTGACCCAGGAGTGTAACCTCGCGATAGCCATTTTCAAAGAGTGAACGAGCCTCGGCAATGATGGTTGCGGCTTCGCGGCTACGCTCGCGACCACGAGTGTAGGGCACAACGCAGTATGAGCAGAAGTTGTTGCATCCGCGCATAATGGCGATGTAGGCACTTACGCCATTCTTGTCTAGACGTACGGGTGCAATCTCGGCGTAGGTCTCCTCCAGCGAGAGCAGGGTGTTCACGCCCTTGCCACCAGCCTCGGCCTGACGCACAAGGTTGGGCAGATCACGATAGGTGTCGGGACCCGCTACGATATCGACCGCCAGCTCACCCTCGGTGAGTTGCTCCTTCAGGCGCTCGGCCATACAACCTATGATGCCAATAATGAGCGATGGCTTGCGCTTGCGCAGACGACGCATCTCGGTCAGACGTCCCCAAATGCGCTGCTCGGCGTTGTCGCGAATCGAGCAGGTGTTGATGAGGATGATGTCAGCCTGATTGATGTCGTCTGTGTAGAAGTAGCCTTCATCCTGCATAATCGATACGACAATCTCGGTATCGCCAACATTCATCTGGCAACCGTAGGTCTCGACAAAAAGTTTGCGACCGTCGCCAACGGCAGGACGCAGTGTATTTACATTTATCATAAGTTCTTAGTTGTTAAGCATTGTGTCTTTCTCGGGGAATGGCTTGAAGCCCTCGCCGTAGGTGTCGTAGGCATCGGTCACAACGAGGAATACCGTGGGGTCAATCTCACGAATCTTACGCTGTACCTGAGCAACCTCGCGGCGGCTCACAACCAGGAAAATCATCTCCTTCTCCTCCTTTGAGTACATTCCCGAAGCCTTGATATATGTGCCTCCGCGCTCCATATCACCAATAATATATTGGCGCAGGGGCTCAGAGTGGGTGTTGCCGATGATAAACAGCAGTTTGTCGTATGACGCACCATCGATAACATAATCAACCACGCGCGATGCTACGAAGATACAGATAAGCGAGTAGAGCGAGAGTAACCAGCCACCAGCCTCACTGCCATCGTCAATGCCGATACCGAAACCGATTACCACCAATCCCGCAAGCACAACGCAGGTGTCGGCAATGAGAACGCCACGCGAGAAGGGGATGTGAAGGTAGCGATTGAGTATCATCGCAATAATATCAGTACCACCCGTAGTGGCGTTGCTGCGCACCACCAGACCCAGGCCTGCGCCGATGATTGTTCCACCCAGGATGCACGAGAGCATAAGGTGGTCGGAGAGGTCGATTGCGCCGCCAACGAGCAACGACGGGTCGAGTGACTGCAGTGCCTCCTTGGTGGGGTAGGCTGCTGCCGAGATAATGTTCATCAGACCAGGTGTGATGAATGCCGCAAAGAGCGTGCGACCGCCAAACTGCTTGCCGAAGAGCAGGATGGCAATGGTCAGCAACGGAATATCCATCATATAACCAAATGTTCCGACCTGAATCGAAGGGAAGATGTTGTGCAGAACGATGCCCAAACCGTATACTCCACCAGGGACAATATTATAAGGATTGATGAAGAATACAAAACCTATGGCACACATCGTGCAACCCAAAACTATGGTGATCATTTCGCGCCACCACACCACATCGGTCAAAAGACCTTTTATTGACATCTTTTCTGACATATGCAAATGCTATTTTTTACGGACACAAATGTAGTAATATTTTGCGAATATGTAGAATTATCGGCCTTTTCTTATAGCAGGTTTTTTGCCTTAGACTGCTCGATTTTGAGCAAAAAAATGACTTTTCGTTGTAATTTTCGCCACTAAATGGGGTATTATGTCACTTAGGTTGATCATTCACACCCATTTTTAGATACTTATCACATAATTTTTGCAATGAAGAAAAAAAAGTAGATTTTTGTGGCAAAATTAAACACGACACACTGGTAGGACAAGCAGATTTTATGCCTAAAAGTTGGGCTCTTCGATAAATTAGTGTATATTTGTCCGAATTTATCTTTTAACTATCGGTGGAAAGATGGCAGGCAACGAGTGTTTTTTTGCCCCTTTCTTCGCGTTTAAATTTTATGATTATGGCAAGTTGGAGTGTTATTACATACTATTGTGTACTGTCGATGTTGATTATGGCCTATTTGCTCGGCTCTATCCCAAGTGCTGTGTGGATTGGTAAAAAGTACTACGGTATCGATATCCGCGAACACGGTAGTAAAAATGCCGGAACAACCAATATGCTTCGAGTGCTGGGTAAGCGTGCCGCTATCCCCGTATTTGTGCTTGACTTCTTTAAGGGTTTTGCCGCAGTGTCGCTTATGAGCCTTATGCGATACGACCCCGAGATTACCTCGGCGTGGCTCATCAACCTGAAGATTTTGGGTGTATTCGTTGCTGTGTTGGGCCACATCTTCCCCATATTTGCCGATTTTAAAGGCGGTAAGGGTGTAGCAACTCTTGTGGGTGCCATTACAGGTATCTATCCGCAGATTATCCTGCTTTGCTTTGCCGTGTGGGCGCTGGTGTTTATGTTCTCTAACTATGTGTCGCTGGCATCGATGACAGCAGGTTGCTGCTTCCCGTTGTTTGTGATAATTTACTCGTCGAGCGAGTGGTCGCGTAGTCACGACGTCTCGTTCACCTTTATACTCTTCTCTTTTGTGGTGGCAGGTCTGTTGATATGGTCGCACCGCAAAAACATAGAGCGACTGAAGGCTGGTACAGAATCGAAGATTTACATTTGGAGCAAGCCGCCCCAAAAAGATGAATGATAGATAACTAATCAAAATAGTATATGTTACAAGAAAATTTGATTAAAATTTACGAGGAGAGCTTCCGCGAAAACCACTCCTTGCCTGCATTGACCGATTACTTCGGTAAAAGAACGATCACCTACTTCGAGATGGCTGAGCAGATGGCTCGCCTTCATATATTGTTCGATAAGTTGGGTGTTAAGCACGGTGATAAGATTGCGCTTATCGGTCGCAACGATATCAACTGGTGTGTTGCCTACATCGCTACCATCACCTATGGCGTTGTAATTGTTCCCATTCTTCAGGACTTCAACCCTGCCGATGTTGAGAACATCGTAACTCACTCGGAGAGCCGCATTCTCTTCGCAAGTGATTCTCACTGGCAGACACTCGATACCGATCGTATGCCTCAGCTCGAGGCTGCGGTTTCGCTCAAGAACTACAGCGTAATCTACGAGAAGGAGGGTACAACTGTTGCCGATGCTGTGGCCACTATCGATGCGTCATTTGCAGAGAAGTATCCCAACGGTTTCCATGTTGAGGATATCAAATTCAACGTAATTCCCAACGATGAGATGATTTTGTTGAACTATACATCGGGTACAACAGGCTCATCGAAGGGTGTGATGCTCTCGCTCAACAACCTTACAGGTAATATGGTCTTTGGTCGTGGCTTCATCAATCCCGAGACCGGCACTCCGTTCCTCTTCAAGCGTGGTCGCGTGTTGTCATTCTTGCCCCTGGCTCACGCTTATGGTGCCGCATTCGATTTCCTCGCGCAGTTGGTCGTAGGTGGTCACATCACATTGTTAGGTCGTATGCCGTCGCCCACAATTTTGGTGGAGGCTATGAAGACCGTTAAGCCTACGATGATTTGTTGCGTGCCTCTGGTACTTGAGAAGGTATATCGCAAGATGATTATGCCTATGCTCGAGAAGGGCCCGATGAGCATCGCAATGAAGATTCCTTTTGTGAACACAGCCCTCTATGCAATTATCAAGGCTAAGTTGTTGGAGTCGTTCGGTGGCGAGACTAAGATTTTCATCGTGGGTGGTGCTCCTATGAATCAGGAGACTGAGTCGTTCTTGCGTAAGATTAACTTCCCGCTCACTATTGGCTATAGTATGACCGAGTGTGCTCCCTTGATTAGTGTAACGGCTCCTAGCGAGTTTAAGCAGAGCTCTTGTGGTCGTACATTGCCGGGATTGATGGATGCGAAGATTGACTCGAAGGATCCTCAGAACATCGCAGGCGAGATTTTGGTTCGTGGCGAGAATGTGATGATGGGTTACTATAAGAACGAGGAGGCAACAAATGCCGTACTCGATAAGGATGGCTGGTTGCACACTGGTGATATGGGTGTGATGGATCCCGATGGTACTATCTACATTAAGGGTCGTTGCAAGACTATGATTCTTACCGGTACAGGTCAGAACATCTACCCCGAGGAGATCGAGGATAAGCTCAATAACCTGCCTATGGTGTTGGAGTCGCTCATCATCGAGAGCCGTGGCGTGTTGAAGGCATTGATCGTGCCTGACTACGATAGCGCTACACAGGAGGGTATCGACAAGGAGGGCTTGCAGAAGATGATGGAGGAGAATATCAAGTTGCTCAACACTCAGGTGGCCTCTTACGAGAAGGTGGCTCTGTTTGAGATTCGCAGCAGCGAGTTCGAGAAGACTCCCAAGCGTTCTATCAAGCGATTCCTCTATCAGGATAAGTAGGAGCTGCCTAACAAGGATATTTTGGCATCTGGCTCGCCCTCGAAATGGTCTTTTCGCTAAAGTAAACTCCGTTTTCTCGGGCTTCGACCAACTTCCAAATATCTCTTGTTATACAATTCTACAGAGTAAAAAAAATGGTGTCCCACGGGACACCATTTTTTTGTTGATATTTATATACTTTTAGTATTTATATACTTTAGCTTTGGCCTTTTTGACCTTGGCGCCAGGCTTGGCAACAACCTCTACTGATGAACCCTTGTCGAAGAAACGGTCGCCGATAATATCCTTGCCCATCTTGTCGCGCTTGATGGTGTATTTTCTTACGCCATTTATCATAACATCAATCTCACCTATAAACTCTACGTCCAGAGTCAAGGCTCCGCGCTCCAATCTCTCGTTGCTCTCCCATATCCACTTCGGGGAGGGTGATTTTGCATCGACCTTGCCCTTGCCTTTGTGAATAGGCTTATGGGTAGGCATAATCGAGAAGTCTGTTAGCTGGTATGTGATGCCGTTACGCTGGGCGATGGCCTCGTTTGGTGCGGGGAATATAGAGGCCTGCACGATGTAGCCACGATCGGTGAGTGCCTTGCAGAAATCGGCTGTATAGAGCTTATATTGCATCGATGAAATACCGCAACGACCGCCAATCCTCTCCAGACGAGGTGTAATCTGGTCGGGTGTACCTTCGTTAATCGAATAGAGAACTATGCAGTCGGAAAATTTGCGTACCTCCAAAAGAGGCTCATAATCGGCAGTAAATGCCACCCATTCGTTGCCGAACATCTGCTGTGCCACGCGGTACGATGGTACGAGGTTGCTATGCAACATAGGCACTATGCCCTGCTTCTTGCACTCGGTGAGCAGCTCCTCTAGGGTAGGTATGGGTGTGCGCCACTCGGGGTTTGTAGACTCCAGCACATAGTCGCGACGCAACTCCTCGAATGTAAGGTCTGCAAGACGCACGGGCTTATCGAGACGTGAGTAGTCCGACGCTCGGCGCATAGTGCGGTTGATGGTGCCATCGTGCAGAATTACCATCACTCCATCCTTGGTGTAGTGCACGTCGCACTCGATACCGGTGTATCCCATCTTCTTGGCCATTGCTACAGCGGGCAATGAGTTCTCGGGGACGATAAATTCACCTGTGGCACTCTTGCTCCAGCATCCGCGATGAGCATATAGGGTTAGGGGAGTGTTCTGTTTGGCTACGGCTGTGATAGCACATAAGCAAATAAGTAGCGTGGTGAAAAACTTTTTCATAAGATGACTATTTTGAGTTATAGTTAGACAAATATAAGCTTTTTTTTCAAAGAATGGGAATTTTTCATATCTTTGTTGGTATGAGAGCGAAGCCAAATAAAACCAGTTTCGGTGAAAATCTACTCTATTTCTTGGTATGGAGTATGATGTTGCTTGTGCCATTCCTCAACGCAAGTATGATGTCGGAGGATGGTGTCGTGCTTACTAACGTACTTTTGGTATGGAGTAAGCTATTGCCTTATATCTTTATATTCGCAATCAACAACTTTATTCTTCTTCCGCGACTGCTCTTAAACCGTCGCTACATTACTTATACAGTCGTGACACTGGCGATGCTTTCTCTGTTGTTCTATTCGCTGGAGTACTATCAGGATCCTTTGCGCCGAATCGTCTTCCCCGATGGAGGTATCACTTACGTTGTGCAGGGACGTGCGTCGTTTACCGATTTGGCGTGGTACTGGAATGTGGTGCTCGGCTGGTTTATGATGGGAGCTAACTGTGCTATCAAACTGATGTTCCGTTCGATTCAGGATGAGCAGAAGATGATTGCAATGGAGCGTCAGATGTTGCAGGCTGAGATGGAGTATCTGAAGTATCAGATCAACCCCCATTTCTTTATGAATACGCTCAATAACATCCACGCAATGATCGATTTCGATCCTGAGGCGGCCAAGACCTCCGTAATCGAACTCTCGAAGATGATGCGATATGTGCTATATGAGTCAGAGAAGACGCAGGCCAACCTGACGCAGGAGGCACACTTTATTGCAAATTATGTGTCGTTGATGCGTATTCGTTATCCCGATAGCGTCGATGTGCGACTCAATGTGCATCATCCGCTGCCAATCGATGCCAAGGTGCCGCCGCTGCTCTTTATTGTTTTTGTGGAGAATGCCTTTAAGCACGGAGTGAGTTACGACGAGCCATCGTATGTCTACATCGATTTGTTGTGCGATAACGACCGTACCATCTGTCAGGTGCGTAACTCGCGCCATCCGTTGTTGCGTGTCGAGCGAGGCGGTGTGGGACTTGAGAATGTGCGCAAGCGTCTGGATTTGATTTTCGGAAAGGATTATGAGTTGTTGCTCGATGGTAGTCGTAGCGACGAATATATAGCAAAACTATCAATACCTATTACCTATGATAAAATGCGTAGCCATTGATGACGAGCCGTTGGCATTGCGTCAGATTGAAACCTATATTAAGCGACTGCCCTCGTTGGAGTTGGTTGCCTTGTGTCATAATGCCACACAGGCCGAGCAGGTGCTCTCGGAGAAGCCTGTGGAGTTGATTTTTGTCGATATCAATATGCCCGATAAGAGTGGAGTCGATTTCGTGCGCGATATGGAGAACCCGCCTTTGGTAATCTTCACTACCGCATACTCGCAGTATGCAATCGAAGGCTTCCGTCTCGATGCGGTGGATTATCTGCTCAAGCCATTCTCGTTTGCCGAGTTTGAGCGTGCTGTCGAGAAGGCTCGATCGCTGGTTGAACTATTTCGCTTGCGAGAAGCTAAGGATGCCAAGTTGGGTGAGGCTGTGCCCGCACAGGAGAGCAAGGCTAACGACTGCATCTCAATCAAGGCTGACTATAAAGTTACGCTGGTGCGCTATACCGATATTGTATTTATAGAGAGTGTGGGCGAGTATGTTCGACTTCATCTGGTGTCGGGACAAAAGATTATGTCGCTCTTCCGCCTGAAGAATATGGAAACGGCACTCCCCTCGGAGCGCTTTATGCGTGTGCATAGATCTTATATTGTCAATCTGGAACACGTCACAGGATATGCCCGTGGTCAGGTGTCGCTCGATAATGGCGATAGTGTGCCCGTGAGTGTGAACTATCGTGATTCATTCCGCGACTACGTCGAAAGTATCCATCCCACCCAGATGATGTAGCCTTATCCCAAGTGTGGGAATGAGCTTTGTGCTACGTACTCCGACTCGGTCTGCTCGAAGCAGAAGTGTCGCAGGCCGTTGGTGATGATTATGTAACGAGCCTTGACTATGGCATTGTAGCGAGTAGCTTGTAAGAATACCTCTTGCGCTATGGCGGGGTTGTCGAGTGCTATCTCGGGCGCTTTGCATTCGGCAAGTAGCAATGGCTGTGCATTGGCATCGAGCACCACCACATCGGCTCGTTGTGCCATATCGTTTATCTCTACGGGATACTCCTCCACGATGGATTGTAATGTCGCAGCACAATGGCCGACAAGATACTCCACCAGATGGCGACGCACCCACTCCTCGGGTGTGAGCACAACGTATGTGCGACGCACGCTATCAAATACCAGCGTGCGATGCCCATCGCTCTTGGCGCGTAAATTTATCTTCGGGAAGTTGAGTTTTGGTGGAGAATACATCGCAATACCGAAAAATTTTATAACTTTGACACAAATATACGAATAATCGAGCAATATATGAAACCTGTTATTTCAATCATAGCATTTTTATTTGCCTCACTTATGCCGCTTGCCGCGCAGGAGTCTCTCGCGCCCGATGAGGTCGCTGCGGGACGTAACGTGGCACGTTCGCGCGTTGTGTCGTATCCTACGGCCGAACTTGCCGCGGAGCATTGTGCCGAGGCTGTGCAGTCGCAGTATATACGTGTGGTGAGCGAGTGGAGCCGCACTGAGCAGGATGATGCTATAGTCTTTAAGTCGCAATATGCTATTCCCTTCTCGTGGCTCAGCCGTCTGGCTACGCTCTATGTTGGCGAGGCTTCGGGAGCTTACGAGGTGCTTGTCAATGGCAAGAGGGTGGGATATACCTCTAATCCCTTCTCGCCTGCTGAGTTTGACGTGACAAAGGCCTCGAAGGAGGATATGAATACCGTTGAGATTCGCATATTCAAAAATCATTGGAGCCACCGTCTGGAGGATAACATTGCCTCTGGCACGCCGAGTGTGGGTGAGGTGTATGTTATGTCGCAGCCGCAGATTCGTCTGCGTGACGTGTTGCATAATGCCCGTATCGATGCCGGTACTGAGGAGGCTATCGTCGAGGTTGGTATGGTTGTAAAGACAGAATCGCTTAATCCCAAGAAGGCACGCATTCACTATGAGCTGATGTCACCTGATACTACGGTTGTAACCTATGGCCATCGTGACATAGAGTTGGGTATGCGCTCAGAGGATACCATTAAGATTATGGCGCAGATTCCCCGCGAGGCTTTGTGGAGCGCCTCGTCGCCTACGCTCTATCGTCTGAATCTTTCGACTCAGATTGAGGGTCGCTATGCCGAGTATCAGACTCACCTGATTGGCTTCCGTGTTGTGGAGTGCGATGCCGATGGTAACCTTATTATAAATGGTGAGCAGGTGGCTCTATCATATATTGATGCCGATGCCCATAGTGTAAAGGCTACCGATATTGTCGCGGCTCGTGAGCAGGGAAAGAATGCCGTACGCTTTAAGATGGGTGCCGTTCCCCAGCAGGCCTATGCTTTGTGCGACTCTTTGGGAATGTATGTTTACGCCCAAGTACCTATCAATACATCTAAAAGTGGTACGTCGCGTGTGGTGGGTGGCAACCCCTCGAACGATCCTCTTTGGCGCGAGGCATACCTTGATAGGGTAGAAACTACTTATCGAACCACACAAAATCGCACTTGTGTCGTGGGTTATGTGTTGGCTAAGGATTCGGCTAATGGTATTAGCTTGTATGATAGTTACTTGTACTTGAAATCGCTGGAGAAAAAGCGCCCTGTAGTGTATGAAGAGGTGGCTGGCGAGTGGAATAGTGATTAAGAAAAATGCATTTTTTTTGAAAAAAGTTGTTGAAAAATTTGCACAGTAAAAAAAAGTGCCCTATATTTGCACTCGCAATCAGGAACGAAAGCGACACGGTTGCAAAAATGCCTCTTTAGCTCAGTTGGTAGAGCACGACACTCTTAATGTTGGGGTCCAGGGTTCGAGCCCCTGAGGGGGTACAAGAGAAGAACGAGAGTTCTTCTCTTTTTTTTGTTTTATTCGTTTGGGCTCGAACCCTAGCGAAGTCCCCATTTCCTCGCACTTGCTTTTGTTGCGATGTGTTGTATAACATCGGGCAGGGGGAATTCCCTTTTGTTGTCTTAATTTTCGCCTGTCGTGGGGTAGGTAGGGTAGGGAGTTTTATTTTGGCAATGTTCTAATTTCTGATGATGTTGTTCATCCTTTCGAATAAGGACGATATCGGGGCCGATGCAAGGTGAAATTTCAGCGCAAAACCAATCTTTGTATTATGCTGATTTTTAGTTGTATGTGTGGATATTTTTTCTTACCTTTGCGCCCATATGTTTACACTTAAAAATCACAAATGGTATTTAGGCCTTACACTGCTAATTTTCAGCGTGTTATTGTTGCCTCCTCCCAGCGCTTTTGCGCAAAGCGAGGCGGTAGTGGCCGTTAGTGGTACGATAACCTCGGCAGAGGATAATGAGCCTTTGATTGGCGTCTCTATCGTATCGGATTCATTTCAGGGAGTCACCTCGTCCATAGATGGTACTTATTCTATCAAAGTCAAGGCAGGCTCGGTATTAACATTCTCATATCTTGGTTTTCAGACCATCGAGTGGACAGTGCCCGTTGGCGTGGCAGAGGTTCAGCACGATGTGGCTATGCAGAGCGAGTCGGAGTCGATTGACGACGTTGTCGTAATCGCCTACGGTGTGCGTAAGAAGGGCACCGTTGCCGGTTCGGTGGCTACAGTGAAACCCGAGAAGATCGAGAATACCCCGACGGCAGCCTTCGATCAGGCACTGCAGGGTCAGGTGGCTGGTTTGACTGTTCTCTCCAATACGGGTGAGCCCAGCGCATCGGCTGTGATGACTATTCGAGGTACAAACTCTATTAATTCGGGTACGGCTCCGCTCTACATCTTGGACGGTGTGCCCATCTCGAGCAGCGACTTCAACACAATTAATCCTGCCGACATCGAGTCGTTGTCGGTACTCAAGGATGCATCGTCGACTTCTATCTACGGAGCGCGAGCAGCAAATGGTGTGATCGTTATCACCACCAAGCGCGGTCGTGCCTCGGAGCGTCCCCGCATCGAGTATCGTATGCAGCTCGGTTTCTCGCAGGTGGCCAATGGTCAGAAGTGGGATTTGATGGATACCAGCGAGCGTATCGAGTATGAGAAGCAGATTGGTATGGACGTAGGTCAGAACTACGACGTGTTGAGCAAGATTGACATCAACTGGCAGGATAAGGTGTTCAACTCATCGGCTATGTTGCAGAGCTACGAGCTTTCGATTTCGGGCGCTGACGAGAAGAGCAGCTACTACATCTCGGGCGGTTATTACAATCAGGACGGTACAGCAGTAGGCTCTACTTTTGAGCGTTATTCGTTGCGTACCAACTTCGATCGTAAGGCAGCCGACTGGTTGAAGGTGGGTAGCAACCTTATGCTTAACTTCCAGAAGATTCAGCAGGCCGACGAGGGTTCTTACAACCTGCTTACTCCCATCTCGGCTGCACGTTTTATGATGCCATATTGGAATCCCCATAAGGCAAACGGTGAGTTGGCATCTATCTCCGACGGCAGCTGGCGCGGTAATGGCCAGAACCCGCTCGAGTGGTTGGCCAATAACCCCGTACACTACCAGAAGTACAAGCTTATCGCAACTGCATTTGCCGAGGCAACTCCCATCAAGGGTCTGACCTTGCGTTCGCAGGTGGGTGTTGACTACTCGCACACAACAGGCTTCGGCGTTTCATATCCGAGCTATGCCCCCAATCAGGGTCAGGGCTCTGCATCACGCAGCACAACCGATGGTTATAACTTGACAATCACCAATACAGCAAACTATGCGTTCGACCTTGGTCTCGACCACTCGTTCAACTTTATGCTTGGTCAGGAGGGTGTCGACTACCACTATGAGGCATTCAGCCTTATGACAGAGGGTCAGAACAACGACCGTTTGACCAACATCTCTAACGGTACGCGCGCTACATCGTGGAGCGACACGACCGACTCGGATTATGGTTTCCTCTCGTTCTTTGCTCGTGGTGAGTATACGCTCAAGAATCGTTATTTCTTTGAGGCGGCAGCACGTCTCGATGGCTCATCGCGTTTCGGTAGCTCACGTCGCTGGGCTATGTTCTGGTCGTTGGGCTTTATGTGGGATATGCGTAATGAGGAGATGTTGAGTGGTGCTACGCACTGGCTCACCACTGCGCAGATCTCAGCCTCAACAGGTACATCGGGTAACTCGTCAATCCCCAACTACGAGCATATGGCTTTGGTTGGTGGTGGCCTCGACTATAATGGCGATGCCGGTGTGGCATTGTTGCAGCCCGGTAACGAGAATCTCGGCTGGGAGAAGCCCTGGACAAGCAACCTTGCCTTCCGCTTCGGCTTCTGGAACCGACTCAATGTCGATTTGGAGTTGTACTACAAGCGTACATCGGATATGTTGATGGAGGTGCCTGCACCTTACTCTACAACAGGCTATGGCTACTACTGGGATAATGTGGGTGCTATGGTGAATATGGGTTCTGAGATTAACCTTAACGCAGTGCTCGTCAACACAAAGAACTTCAGCTGGTCGGTAAATGCCAACGTATCATACAACCACAACGAAATTGTTGAGCTGTACAACGGCGTGCAGGAGTATGAGCGTTCTAATACCAACACCAAGCTTGTTGTGGGACACCCTCTGGGCGAGTTCTACATCAACCGCTATGCAGGTGTTAACCCCGCTAATGGTGATGCTCTGTGGTACGACAAGGATGGCAACATCACCAACGAGTTGCACGACGAGGACAAGGTTTTGGTAGGCAAGAGTTATATCGCGCCCTGGCAGGGTGGTTTTGGTACGGCTCTTAACTGGAGAGGTCTGTCGCTGAGCGCACAGTTCAGCTGGGTGGCCGATCGTTGGATGCTTAACAACGACCGCTACTTCGATGAGTCTAACGGCCGTTTCGCATCGTACAACCAGTCGAACCGCTTGCTCGAGCGTTGGATGAAGCCCGGCGATGTGACCGACATCCCTCGTCACGGCGAGTACACCGAGTTCGATAGCCGTCTGCTTGAGGATGCTTCGTTCTTGCGATTGAAGAATGTGATGTTGAGCTACTCGCTCCCCTCTGCTATGTTGAAGAAGAGCCGTGCATTCTCAGGTGCAAGAATCTATGCACAGGCACAGAATCTGTTGACTTTCACCAAGTTCTCAGGCCTTGATCCTGAAGGCTCATCAAATATCTACGCTGCACAGTATCCTATGTCGCGTCAGTTTACATTCGGAATCGACTTAACCTTTTAATGAGCAATGAAGACTATGTTTCGTAATATAAAGTTATTCTTAATTCTCATCACCTGCTTCTCAATGGCATCTCGCCTTGATAAGGTGCCCTCGTCGGCTATCCCCGAGCAGGAGGCTATGATGACTTTCTCCGATGCCGAACAGACCGTTACAGGTATCTACGCGTTGCTCAAGAGCAGTGCATTGTATAGCGGCTATCTTACACTGCTGCCCGATATTCAGTCAGACCTGGTGTATGCTGTCGATGGCTATACTAACGTATATGGCACATTCTGGCAGTGGGATATCCGCCCCACGAATGCCGAGATTGAGTCGGTGTATGCGGCATTGTACAACGTTATTTCTAACTGTAATTTCTTCCTCGAGAATATCGGTCGCGTGATGGACGCGCAGGTTAGCGACGAGCACATTACTATCCTCGAGCAGTATACCGGTGAGGTACATACCATTCGTGCTATGGCCTACTCGGAGCTCTTGAAGTGTTTCTGCAAGGCCTACGACCCCGCCACTGCCGAGAACGAGTTGGGAGTTGTTCTGCGCAAGGGTTACTCTCAGCCCGAGCCTTCGAAGCGCGCTTCGCTCTATGACTCTTACGCTTTCGTGTTGGATGACCTCACCAAGGCCGAGGAGTTGCTCGACTCTGAGTATGATGCCTATAGCTCGAATTACATCACCGAGTCGGTTGCTTTCGCCCTTCGTGCGCGTGTGGCGCTCAATATGCAGGATTGGGACGAGGCCATTAAGTACTCTTCAAAGGTGATTGACCACCCCGATAGAGTATACTCACTCTCATCGGCATCGAGCCTCTACACATCTAATATGTCGTTCTTCGATTATATGTGGAACTATGACCTTGCAACCGAGGTTATCTGGCGTATAGGCTTTACCCCCACATCGTACGGTGGCTCGTTGGGTTCGGTGTTCTTGCACTTCAACAACGACTATACATACTTCTATCCCGACTATGTGCCTGCACAGTGGGTGTTGAATCTCTACGATGATGCTGATTTGCGCTATGGTAGCTATTTTTACGAGGCGCAGACTGGTTATGACCATCAGTTGAGCTGGCCTTTGTTGATTAAGTACTATGGTAATCAAGATTTTATCAACAACAACTTGCTCTACCACATCTCTATGCCCAAGCCCTTCCGCTTGGCTGAGCAGTATTTGATTCGTGCCGAGGCATATTGCCGTAGCGCCGAGCCTAACTTCGGTCTTGCATCGAAGGACTTGACAACTCTGCGTGCCGCACGTTACTCGGCAGGTGGTGGTGCTATTTCACTCTCGGCCGACGATTTCATCCAGAAGATTGCCGACGAGCGCGTTCGCGAGCTCTATATGGAGGGTTTCCGCCTGAACGATTTGAAGCGTTGGGGTACCTTATATAATAATGGCAAGGGCTTCACTCGTACTCCCCAGCGTAGTTCGCTCTCGGAGGGTAGCTCACTGAGCGTAAGCCTCGACAATCCTATGTTCGTATGGCCTATCCCGCAGCACGAGATTGAGGCTCCCGGTTCGGAGGTTGTAGGAAATGATAGCAACAAATAATTGAAATATGTCAGCGATGAAAAAGATACTTCAAAATAGCCTTTTGGCTCTTTGTGCCGTGGCGGGCTTTGTGGCTTGCGACGAGCAGTATGTAACCTATTCGGGTCCCGAATATGTTATGTTTGCCGACTCGATTTCTACCAATATGGTTCTTGCCGACGCCAGCTCGTTTGCAGTGCCCGTGGCCTCAACGGTTGCGTGCGACTACGACCGTACGTTCGGTGTCGAGGTGGTCGACAGTGGTAGCAATGCTATCGAGGGCAAGCACTATCGCCTTGAGTCTAATTCGGTTACTATCCCCGCAGGTGAGCTGGTGGCCAATGTGAATGTTATTGGTATGTACGACAACATCGAGCCTACCGACTCATTGGGTTTTGTTATGCGTCTGGTTATGCCCGAGCAGCTCAAGTGGGATCTCTACGAGCAGAATAACACTACCAAGGTGGTTATGTATAAGAGCTGTCCGTTCGATGTAAACAACTTTTCGGGTTGGTGCGTTGTCACTTCACTCCTGTTGAACTCTTATCCGGGCGACAACACTTCATACCAGCGTCTTATCTATACCGAGGTGCATCCCACCGAGGAGAACACAGTCATCTTGCACGACTGCTTCTACGACGGTTACGATTTGACCATCACATTCGATCCGACCGACCCCGCCAATCCGTTGGTTACGATGGATGAGGACCAGTTGCTCAGCGACGAGGCATCGGTGTTTGGTCAGATTTTGGGTGACAACCACATTCTTACGACACATAGCGCCTACTATCCTTCGTACTTCAACTCGTGTCAGCGTTTTGTCGAGTTGTGGAACCACGTCTATGTCGAGAACTTGGGCGAGGTGGTCGGTACGGTAGGTCAATTCTACTCAATCCTTGAGTGGGTGAGCGACGAGGAGGCCGAGCGTCTGCGTAGCGAGGGAATGTAAACCAATGACCATTTAAGAAGATAAGTAAGTAATAATAATATAACATTTTTATTTACAGTTCATTAAAATAAACAATCAATTATGAAAAAGAATTATTTTTTACTTCTGTGCAGTATGCTCCTGAGCATTAGTTTGCTCGGAACAGCTTGTTCGGATGATGCGGGTACTCCTCCTCCCACCCCCGAGGAGCCTTCATTCCCTGCAGCTGTAGTTAAGACTGCTACTGCAGGTGAGATTATCGAGCTCACTTTCGACGCTAACTACAACTGGATAGCTTCAATCTCTGATGAGGCTTACACATACTTCCAGTTGCTTAATGGCGAGAATACAGCTAAGACTATTGCTGGTGCAAAGGGTGAGGATATCACCATCAAGGTTAAGGTTGCCGACGTAACTATTTACGACAACGCACCCTCTACCGAGGTTACCCTTACTATGAACAATCAGTCGAAGGTAATCGCTACCATCACTTACCCCGTTACCGACCGTACATTCGATGTTTACGCTCCCGTATACAACGAGTATGGCGTGTTCCAGGGTACTTACGAGGATGAGGCTATCGCCGAGGACGATGTTCTTGAGATGGTTTATGGTGCTCCCGTTAACGGCGAGGATTCAACTTTCTTTGTTCCTGTTAAGCTTGCCTCTAACTTCCCCTTCATCATCGCAGGTCCCGAGTGGATGGTTGCAATGGATGCAGGTGTAGCTGGCGACAACGAGGTAATCATCAAGGCTGATCCTACTAAGATTCCCGCTGACGCTACCGAGGCTACTATCGACATCTTGGTTGATTCTGATAGCGAGGAGCCCGTAGCAAGCTTCAAGGTTAGCCTTGCAGGTGCTGACAACTTCTTCGCAATTGAGAACCTCGACGAGGAGGGTAATGTTAGTGAGTTGCTCGTTGAGTATACATATGATGGTACTCTCACTGCTAACTCAGCAAAGTTGTCTTCACGTCCCCTTACATCTTCAAAGAACGTAGTCATCAAGGCTATCGACGCGAATGGTGATGCTATCGAGTGGTTCACCGTTGCTGCTCAGCAGTGGGATGATGCAGGTGCTGCTATTCAGACTCGCATCTTGACCATCTCTGACGTTGAGGAGAACGATGGCGCTGTTTCACGCGAGGCATACATCTACGCTGTACCTCAGTCTAAGGCTGATAGCTTCGATATCGATTCTGCTGATGCCGATACTTACTATGTTGCAACTGTTATGCAGCACACTGCTCCTGCAACAATCTCAATCGACGAGGATGTTTTCGATACAACTACTACTAAGTTCGCAACTGCAGGTAGCGATGTTAACTTCTGGTTCACTGAGGGTAACTTGAGCAATCTCTATATTGGTAACCGTTACGATATCTCTTACTACGGTGCTGATGCAGAGTGGGGTAGCGACAACGATTTCATCGCTTCACGCGCTATCGAGTCATTCGAGTATTATGCTTACAATGCAGAGGGTGCTTTTGCGCAGCTTACTGATGACACATCTTGGGTTGCTGCTTCAACATTCGGCGCAGAGAAGGTTAAGTTCAATATCTTTGTTGATCCCTCAGTTCCTTCGTTCAACGATTCAGTATTTGCTCTTACAGGTGAGGCTGAGGCTGTGATTTTGGTTAAGTACACCGATGGCACTTACTCAGGTATCTACTTCCACTATAAGGAGGATACAGAGTCTGCATCTACAGCTTCTATCACATGTGAGAATTTTGCAGAGGAGATTGCCTTCGAGTCAGTTGAGGGTAATGGTTGGCCTTTCAGCCAGTTCAGCGATGCTGAGGAGTTCTATACATTGAACTTCGGTGGCTGGCAGTATGAGGATACAGCGTTTATCGCAAATGATAAGACAATCAACGCAATTAAGACCTATGCTTATCAGCCTAATGGTGATTTGGTAGAGGATGACGATACTTGGTATGGTGTATGGCTCAACGGTATTGGTAATCGATTCAAGATTCAGGACTTCGATACAAACCACGCTGATGCTGAGTATGCTTTCAATCTTATGAGCAATGTATATGAGGCTGTTGTAGTAGTAGAGTTTACCGATGGTACATCTGCTGTGATTTCAGTAGCATATAGCAAGGATGCTGTTGTTGGTGGCGGTTCTTTGTTGTCATTTGCAAATCCTATGTACGCACCTATGGAGGGTTCTACCTTGACTGAGCTTACTTCTGGCGATTTCTACGATTTTGCTAAGGGTGAGTTTGGTGCTGCAGCTGTATGGGAGTTGACATACAGCACTACTTCACCCACTTTGTCAGCGGTAACCGGCTTTGACGAGAGTTGGACAATCTTCCAGAAGAGTGATTGGATTAACTTTGAGTACTCTGAGGGTGGTTCAACAATTAAGATGAATTCAACAGTAACCGATACAGGTTATATCGTATTCTCAGATGGCTCTGGTTGTCCCTTGGTACTTATCTGTTCAATTGTATTAGAGTAATTAACTCATACCCTTTCACGGCACCCCGCTCTATGGGGTGGGGTGCTGTTTTTTACTTTTGAATTTCGATTCATATATTTTAAGAACTGTAAACAAAAATTTCAACCGAGAACTGATTGAAATGATGAAGAATTTTCGATTTTCAGTATGCGTAGTGCTAGCTTTGCTGTTGGGAGTTGTGGCTACCTCTTGTAGTAGCGACGACGTTATCGACAACCGCGAGCAGGAGTACGGATACGCTCAATTCAAACTTTACAAAAAAGCATCGTATGAGCCAGCCGAACAGATGGCTTCGCGTGCCGTGCAGTCGACTCTCGACTACTTGGCCGATGCTTGTAAAATCAGAGTCACGCTGACCTATGGCGAGACCACAATTGCGCAGACACTCAACCTCTCGGCCACCGATGCGACTGCAGCCGAGTGGGGTTTGCGTAGTGATAAAATGAAGTTGCTTACGGGCGAATACAATATGATTGCCTTCGTGCTGTACGACAGTATGGATGAGGTAATCTACAATAGTAAGCCCGATGATATAGCCACGCTGACCGTTAGCTCGGGCGCTTTGTCGGTGCAGGATTTGACCGTCGATGTACGTCCTCGAGGTAGTGTGATTTTCTCATTCAAGAAGGATATGTCGGACTTCACGTCGAATCCCGCAACACGTGCTGCCGTGCGTGAATATACTTTCGACGAGATCAAGTACGTAAACCTCACTGTAGCGCAGGTGCTCAGCTCGGGCAATGTGACCAATCCCACACGCTTTGAGATGTTGCCTACAAAGTTCAGCCAGGAGTTCGACGAGGATAATGAGTATAGCGACAACGAGGGTTATCGCATTTCAATGCTCTCGTGTGATTCGTTGCTTTCGTTGCCTGCAGGTAACTATCGTATAACCAACTACGAGCTCTTCGATAACAGCAAGGTGTTGCTCGAGACCAATCCTAGTCCCAAGCGTCAGGAGTTCTCGGTGGCCGACAACAAAACCACCGATGTAGACGTTAAGATTCTCTTGCGTGAGAGCGACGAGTACCTCAAGGACTACTATGCTCTGTATGAGATTTGGAAGAGCTTGGGTGGCGAGAAGTGGTACTACTATGGCGAGAATTTCCCCGATGGCTCAAACTGGAACTTTAACAAAGACCCCGACTTGTGGGGTGACCAGCCTGGCGTGCAGTTGCACGCCAACGGCCGTGTGGCCCGTATCGACATCAGCGACTTTGGCTTCGCTGGTGATATGTCGCCTGCATTGGGTCAGTTGACCGAGTTGGTGGAGTTGTATTTGGGTACACACAACGATAACAACATCCTGAAGTATGACCCCACGCTCGATCCTTCGCTTTCGCTTGCCGAGCGTAGCCGCAACCGCAAGCAGAATCACGCTCGCTTGCTCAATATGCTTCACCCTGTGACGCAGACCACCGAGCCTATTGCACGTGCACTTGCCGAGCATAATATCTCGATTCGTGCTACGGAGCTTTACGAGACTATGACCGAGCGTCAGATTTTGAATATGTCAAACGGCGAGCAGTTGGCTATCCGCCCGATGGATACCAACCACGGTACAATCTGCAACGGCTTGCGTTCGTTGCCCGCCGAGATTGGCAATCTGAAGCGTCTGGAGTATCTCTACATTGCAAATAGCGAGATTGCGAGTCTTCCCGACGAGATTGCTCAGTTGGAGGCTTGTAGTGACCTTGAGATTTATAACTGTCCTAACCTTACAAAGTTCCCGATGGCTATCGCACAGATGCCTAGCCTGGTGGCGCTTAACCTTTCGAACAACAAGCAGTGGTCGGCCGAGGATCTGTATGCAGGTTTGGATGCTTTGGCTAATGGACCTTCGAAGGAGATGGTGCAGATTTTGTATGCCCGCCAGAACTCACTCGAGGAGTTGCCTGCATCGTTCCGTAATATGTTGCGTCTTACGATGTTGGATTTGGCCTATAACAAGATTAGCCGTATCTCGCCTCTGGGTAAGGATATTATCTTCGAGCAGTTGTATCTCGACAACAACCAGCTTGAGAGCCTGCCCGTTGATGCCGAAGGATACTTCTGTGGCTACAACGGTATGGAGACCTTCTCGGTAAAGAATAACAAACTGAAGAAGGTGCCCAATATCTTCTCATCGACAAGCAATAGCCGTATCAAGAACGTAGATTTTACCGGTAACGATATTACAGGCTTCGAGGGCGAGGAGGATGGTTCTTATCGTGGTATCAACGTTGAGACCTTCACCTTGGCCATAAATCCCAATATGAAGCGTTATCCCAAGGCTTTGGCTGCATCGAATTCATCGGTGTCATACATTATCCTGCGTGCTTGCGGTATCGAGACCATCCCCGAGGGCTCGTTTGTGTATAAAAATTCGGTAGACTTGATGTCGATCGACCTCTCATACAACAAACTCACCGACCTGCCTCGTGAGATGCACGCCGGCAATATGCCTTACCTCTATGGTGTGGAGCTCTCGTTCAACGCATTTGAGTCGTTCCCCTACGAGCCGCTCGACTGCGCCGACCTTACTGTGTATGCCTTGCGTTCGCAGCGTAATGCCAAGGGTGAGCGTAGCTTGCGCGAGTGGCCCAACGGATTGTTCAACCACAAGGGTTTGCGAGGATTTTACATCGGCTCTAACGACCTGCGCCGTATCACCGATACTATCTCTACATTGATTTACTATCTTGATATTAGCGATAACCCCAACATCATCTTCGATGCTTCGGATATTTGCTACGCTTGGCGACAGGGTGCCTACTATCTGGTATACGATAAGAGCCAGACAATCTTGAATTGTGACTATATGCTCGAATAAACGATTGAATTATGAAGCAGAAGATATATATATTATTAGCTCTTGCCTTTATGGCTATCTCTTGTGGCGACGATGCTACAAAGGTTGAGCTCTCGGTCGAGACCAGCAACATCGAAATGGAGGCTGTGGGCGGTGTCCATAAGGTGCGTGTGACGGCTAACGATCGTTGGATAGCATCTACCGACAACCCTTGGATTACCATCTCGCCCGCTAATGGTATTGGCGAGGTTACTTGTGAGTTCAAAATCGATTCAGCTCTCACCGTCGCCTCACGTCGTGGCGTGGTGCGTATTCAGGACCTCGAAACGTGGGAGGAGAAGGAGATTGTTATCGAGCAGAAGGGTTTCCCCTATAGCATCGAGGTTAGCAATGTTGATGTGAATATCGATAATTACGATGTTTTGAAGAACCGCTACTTCGATGTCAAGGTTAAGTCTAACGTGGATTTCACTGTAGATATCCCCGCAGATGCTCAGGAGTGGCTTTCGGTTGAGGATTATGCCATCAATCTTAATCGTGGTGTGCGTCCCCGCGAGGTGAAGGTTCGCTTCAAGTGGGATATCAACTCACTCTCTGAGGAGCGCGAGGTGGCAGTTAAGTTCCAGCCCAAGAGCAATGTCGAGATGTCGCGTGCCGATATTATGAGCGTGCGTCAGCAGGCTGCCGACCCCATCATCCCCGATACACGTGCCGGAGACTCAATTGCTTTACTGTGCATCGAGCGTGCGTTGAATACACTCTCTTCGTATGACACTTCGGTGCCTATGACTCAGTGGAACAACGTTGTGCTGTGGGACGAGACTATGGCTGACTACACCCCCGAGAAGGAGGGTCGAGTTAAGTCGGTGCAGTTTACAATGTTCAACACATCGGAGAAGTTGCCCTTCGAGGTAAGATACCTCACCGCAGCCGATGAGTTGTATTTCTTTGGTAATTCAAACACCTTCTTGCGTAACCTCGAGTTGGGTGATGATATCTCAAACCTCACACAGTTGCGTCGCCTTACAGTCGGTAGCTACGGCTTGATTTCGTTGCCCGAGAGTTTGGCTAAGTTGAAGAATTTGGAGTACCTAGACTTAGGCTCAAATAACTTCCAGACCGTGCCCGACGTGCTTACCAAGGATAATTTTCCCAATCTGCGCACACTGGTGCTCAATGCCAACCAGCGTAATGTGGTTTACGATTTGAGCAATAACACCCGTACCAATGTGGGTGGTTTTATCGATGAGCCCAAATTCCCTGTCGATCTTATCAAGTGGGATCTGGATACTTTGGTATTGTCGGTTAACTATCTGAGTGGTGAGCTGCCCGATTTTAAGGATGATGCAAGCGTGCCTTACTACACCGAGCAGGATCTTATCGAGGCCGACACCTTGCCCCGTTACTTGGTCGACAATAAAATAAAGAAGGTTATGCCTTCTACCAAGCGTTTTGCTATTAACTTCAACCGTTTGTCGGGTAAGTTGCCCGATTGGTTGCTCTATCACCCCGCTCTGGACTGGTGGGTACCCTACAGCTTGGTATTCCCGCAGGAGGGCCGTGCTGCTGATGGAACAGAGGCTGTATTCGATAACGAGCCGCTTAACCTGAACTACTACTACGAGGTTTACCCCAACAAGAAGCAGGCTGACGAGTATAACAATCAGCAGTAAGACGCTGTCGTAAAAATGGTAAAAAGTATAATGATGAAATATAGAGTATTATATCCTTTGTTGCTGCTCGCTCTTTTGAGCATCACGTCGTGTGTCAAGGACGATGCAGCCTACGACTCTGCTGCTCCCGAGCAACCATTCGCGCAGAACGAGTTGTTAGTTAAATTTACTCCCGAGGTGGCTGATTTGCTCCAGACAGCGTCTGTTACCCGCAGTGGCAACGTCACCCGTAGTGGTGTCGAGACCATCGATCAGGTGATGCAGATTATTGGCACTCACCAGATTGAGCGAGTCTTTCCTGTGGATAATACACGTGAACAGCTCACTCGCGACAACGGATTGCATCAGTGGTATGTAGTGCGTTACGCCAGTGCCTATACCCCCGAGCAGGTAGCACAGCAGCTGCAACCGTTGGGTGAGGTTATGAGCATCGACTTCAACCGCACCATCAAGCGTGCCTACAATGGCGTGGCCACACCTCTCTCGCAGCAGAAGATGGAGCGTATAGCACGTTCTTCTACCCGCTCATCGGATGAAGACCCGTTGCTTGGCCAGCAGTGGCACCTTATCAACAACGGCGATATGTTTACCGAAGGCGAGATTACCAAGTCGGTTAAGGACGCTGATGTTCAGGTCGAGGCCGCTTGGGAGAAGTCTATGGGCGATGAGTCTGTTGTTGTGGCTGTTCTCGATGAGGGTGTTTTTGTTGAGCATCCCGATTTGAAGAACAACATATGGGTAAACCCTGCCGAGGTTAAGGGCTCAAAGCAGGATAACGATAAGAATGGCTATAAGGGCGATTATAATGGTTATAACTTCGCTCTTAATACGGGTGTCATCACCTGGAACAACGCCTACGACTCAGGTCACGGCTCACACGTAGCAGGTGTTATTGCTGCCGAGAATCGTAATGGTATCGGCATCGGCTCAGTAGCTGGTGGTTCGCCCACAAATCCTGGTGTTAAGATTATGGTGTGCCAGATTTTCTCGGGCAACACAGGTTCGAGCAGTATTGCCGTAGCACGTGCTATTAAGTATGCGGCCGATAATGGTGCTGTAATCCTTCAGTGTAGCTGGGGATATGTCTCTGGCGTCGCCAACGAGTATGAGTGGGGTGAAGCAGGCTTTGCAAGTCAGGAGGACTGGGAGACTGCCGCTCCGCTGGAGAAGGATGCTTTGGACTACTTCGTGCATAACGCAGGTTCGCCCAATGGCCCCATCGATGGCGGTATAGCAATCTTTGCTGCCGGTAACGAGTCGGCAGCGCAGGCTGGTTACCCTGGCGCTTCTGATGACTATATCTCTGTTGCGGCTACCGCTGCAGACTTTACTCCTGCCGTATATACCAACTATGGTCCTGGTACCTCGGTATCAGCACCGGGTGGCGACCAGGATTATTACTACGACTATATCGACGACGAGCATAACTATGGCGAGGTGGGCTGTGTGCTTTCTACTCTGCCTTATCACGTCAGTGAGTCGGGCTATGGCTATATGGAGGGTACTTCAATGGCGTGTCCCCACGTGTCGGGTGTGGTTGCTCTTGGTGTGTCGTATGCGGCACAGACTCGTCGCCACTTCAAGGCTCGCGAGTTGCAGGATTTGTTGATTCAGACTGCTACTCCCTTCGACCAGTATATGACTGGCAAGAAGATGTATACTCGTTATGTGGCTGATATTGGTCCCCAGCAGCCTATGACCATCAACCTTTCAAGCTATAAGGGTAAGATGGGTAGTGGTCAGGTGAATGCCGCAGCGTTGTTGGCAGCTATCGAGGGTGCGGGTGTTAAGATGCACTTCCCTAACCTCTATATCTCAACAGGTGAGAGCGTAGCTGTTGCTCCGTCGATCTATTTTGTCGATGGCGACGATATGAGCTATGAGTTTACTATCGACAATGGCGATATCGTTTCGTGCAGCAAGCAGGATAATAAATTTGTATTCAAGGGCTTGGCTGATGGCGTTACTACCGCTAAGGTGAAGGCGTCGAATGGTGAGGTACACTCGTTCAATATCACCGTTCGTAAGTCGGCCAATAATAATGGATGGTTGTAGTATGCGTTGTCGTGGGTTGGTTGTGTTGCTTGTCGTGTCCGCTCTGTTTACGATGGAGAGGGCATCGGCACAGATACGCATCATTCCCCGCGAGAAACGCGACAGCGTAAATAACATATCATCTCTTGCCTCAAGCCCCTTGCGTGTTGAAGGTGGCAGCAAGCTCTCGTTTGGCACCATTGCCGAAGATGGGGGCGTGTGGCAGAGGAGCGTAGTTCTGGTCAATGAGTCGTCGTCGCCGATTGTTATTCGCAACATATCGAGTAGTTGTTCTTGCCTACAGGGCGAGCCTGCGGAGCGAGTAATAAGAGCGGGTGAACGATGCAACGTGGCGGTTAAGTATAACCCCAAGGGTCATCCGGGCAATGTGTTGCAGCGACTATTCGTGTACACATCGCTCGATGAGCAACGACCTACGTTGGTTCTCACGCTTGAGGGTAAGGTTACTATTTCGGCTAATCGTAGTGGTGATTATCCCTACTCGCGTGGTGTGTTGCTTCTGCGTAGTGATGGGGTGCAGTTGGATGGCTCGGGACGCTATCGTGTGGCTTGTATGAATTCGGGGCAGACGTGGTTGCAGATTGTGGCCGACACCCTGCTCTCGTCAAAGGGAATCAAGGCCTACACCGAGCCAGCGAGGCTCGAGGCCGGTGCTGAGGGTGATCTGATTATAGAGTGCGACGAGCCGACCGAAGAGAAGAGCCTACGACTCTACCTGAAGGGTTTGACACTTGCTCCGCGCGAGCGAATGATTGTATTGCAGAATAAAGAGTAAAAATATAATAGTATGAAGGATTTATTTAAGATAATGTTTTTGGCCGTATTGTCGATGATGATGGTGGCTTGTGGTGGCGACGACGATGTGGTTGTTGAACCCTCGTTGGATGTTACGCCTCATAACATTGCCGGCCAGTGGAGAGTTGAGAGCTGGAATGGCTCACCCTTGGCCGAGGGTAGTTTTGTCTACATTGAGTTTGAGCGTGCAGACCGCCAGTTTACTATGTATCAGAATCTTGATAGTGCGCAGGCGCGTACTCTCACAGGCCGTTACTATATCGAGAATGCAGCCGATAATGGTGCTATAATTCGTGGTAACTACGACTACGGAGTAGGCGAGTGGGCGCACCGCTACTATGTGCGTAACCTGACCACCGAGTCGATGACTTGGGTTGCCAAGGATAATGCCGACGATGTAACTGTATATGTTCGTTGCGAGATTCCTGCTGAGTTGGCTGGTGAGTAAACCACTCTATTAGCATATACAAAAACCACCCTGCTGAAAAGATCCTTGGCAGGGTGGTTTTGTGTTTTATTATGTTTGCGTTCTTCGATATCAAAGCATATTCTCGAATCGCTTTTTGCCTAAGGCGTAGCGCAGAACTATCGAGCCTCGGTAGATCATTTTGGATTCGGCTTTGCGTGCTGAGCGTGTGGCTTTACGTTTCTTGTTCAAATCTCGGTGAGCATCGATAAAGTCGCGATAGGCCCTAAGCGTAGCTTTAGCAAGTGGCCACTTGCCTTGCACTGCATAGAGCAGGACCGAGAGCATATCGCACACTGGGCGTGCTACGGCCACTACCAGACGTTGCGATGTGGGGGTGCACTTGAAGAGCATCGCGAGATTGTTGCGATAGTTAAGATATAGTTTCTGTGGCGACTCGTTGGGCAGTGTGCCGCCGCCCAGATGATAGACCACACTACGAGGCTCTACAACGATGCGATATCCCGCCAATTGCATACGCCAGCAGAGGTCGATCTCCTCCATATGAGCGAAAAAATCGGCGTCGAAACCTCCAAGTATTCGGAACAAATCGGCACGGCAACAGAACGCAGCACCACTTGCCCAGAAGACCTCGCGTGGCGAGTCATATTGGCCTCTATCCTGCTCCACGGTTGAGAGTATTCGTCCTCGGCAGAAGGGGTAACCCAGGAAGTCGATAAAGCCACCCGAGGCACCTGCATACTCGAACTGATCGCGGTAGCCGTACGAGCGTAACTTGGGTGCTACGGCCGCTACGCTACTATCGTTTGTTAGAGTTGCTACTAGGGGCTCTAACCATCCTGCTGTAACCTCCACATCGGAGTTTAGGAGCACGAAATAGTCGCTATCGACCTGCTCCAAGGCACGGTTATACCCTTCAGCAAAGCCGTAATTTTGGGGTAATGATATGATGTCGATTGAGGGGTAGTGCTCGCGAAGAAATGCCACCGAGTCATCCGTTGAGCCGTTGTCGGCCACAATAATCTGTGCCGATGCTGGGGTATGCTCCACCACGCTCGGCAGGAACTGCTCCAGATGCTGGCGTCCGTTCCAGTTAAGTATTACTACGGCTGTTTTTATCATATCTTTTGTGCCTGCAACTCTGCAGGGGGTATGTGCTTCCAGCGGCGGTGCGACCACATCCACATCTCGGGATGGGCGTTAATATCGTTCTCCAGCAGACGTACGTAGCGCTCGGTGATGGTGTAGGGCTCCACCTGCTCCTCGCCATCGTAAATCATAGTGAAAACACCCTCATAGTGGCCTGCGCTGATACGACGTGGCGAGAAGTAATACACAGGCAGATGATACTTCATTGCAAGAGTCTCGCCACCCTCGAAGAAGGCTGTCCACTGATGCAGGAATTTGTACCAATGCATATTTGCACGCAAGGCGGGATTTTGGTCGGCAATGAGTCCCATAGCCATCGGGCGCTTGTTGCGATTGTCGACAAAGTGACGCATCGTATGTCTCATCTCCACCAATTCGACGTTGCTATGGCGGCGTATGCGCTTCATCAACTCGTCGATTACGGGGTTTGTGATTTTGTGATATACGGCAACAAAGGTCTGGTCGGGAACAACCAGGCTAACCGTGCTGCCAGCCTCCCACGGGCCGTAGTGGGCCGTGAGCATAATCACGCTACGGTCTCCAATCTCTGCACGTACCTTGTCGGCATCGAGCACTTTCATTCGGTGCATAAGCATCTCGTTGCTCACGCCAGCCTGACTGAGTGTGTTTATAATCTGCTCGCTCAGGTTGCGATATGTGGCACGACAGATTTTGTTCAGTTCCTGTTCGCTCTTCTCAGGGAATGAGTTGCGAAGGTTGTCCATAATCACACGGCGACGATAGTGTATCACATCGCAAAGGACAAAGTAGCATATCGAACCAACGATATGATGGCGCACAAAGTGTGGCATAAGAGCAAAGCCACGGCACAAGGCCCACAGCAGCTCCAATGCAATGCGTTGTTTACGGGTAAGATTTGGGTTTTGCTTATCCATTTGGCCGATGATTACTCCTCCGCGTCGTCGCGGCGATAACGATTTTGTTTCTGTTTTGTCTCAGCCTTGGGGCAGCCTGCCACCACGATTACAAACTCACCCTTGGGCTCGTGTTCGCGGAAATGAGCCAACACCTCGGCAATGGTGCCTCGCACGGTCTGCTCGAATTTTTTTGTCAACTCTCGCGAAACCGATATCTTGCGCTCCTCGCCAAATATCTCGGCAAATTGCTCCAGACACTTAACCACACGGTAGGGCGACTCGTAGAAGATGATTGAACGGCTCTCGTTGGCCAGCTCCTGAAGACGCTTTGTACGACCCTTCTTCTGCGGAAGGAAACCCTCGAAGCAGAAGCGGTCACAGGGGAATCCACTCTGTACAAGTGCGGGGATTAGTGCCGTAGCACCAGGAAGAGTCTCCACCTCGATACCGGCCTCTACGCAGGTACGCACAAGCAAAAAGCCGGGGTCTGAGATTCCGGGTGTGCCGGCATCCGACACCAGCGCCACCGTGCGACCCTCGCCAATGGCCTCGGCTACGGAAAGCGATGTGGCGTGCTCGTTGAACTTGTGGTGCGAGTATAACTTCTTCTCGATGCCCAAATGCTTGAGCAGGAACGATGTTGTGCGTGTGTCCTCAGCAAGTATGTAGTCGGCCTCCTTGAGCGTGTTGATGGCACGCAGAGTGATATCGTCGAGGTTGCCGATAGGGGTGGGTACTATGTATAATTTCGACATAAACTACGATAATTTACGCTCCAAGAGTTGCATAATGAACTTCGAGCCCTCAGAGTCGGGATTCCACTCATAATTCTCGATGATGTGAATTATGCAGTCATCCATAGTCTCCAACTCGTCGAGTGCAGCGATAGCCTTGTTGTAGGCATCGCCATCGCCATCGAATAGGTCGCGAATCATCAGGAACTTGTCGTTCAGACCAATGCCGTCGCGTAGCGATGCAATTCTTGAGTTGTGTATCTCCTCACCCAGTGCCGTAGGTGCCGCGAGCGTGTCGGCCAGAGTCTGTGTCGAGGGGCTGATAGCATCGGCCAAGGTCTTGGGGCGTTCGATCTCCACCTCGGGCTCGGGTGTAACTACCTGCGCTACCGTTTGTGCCGGCATAGGCTCGGGCTCGGGTGTGAAATCTGTAATTTTCGAGGTCATAGGAATGGGCGCATCAATCTCCATATTGAAGATTTTTGAGATGTCTACCACCTTCTCCTGACGTGGCTCGTTGTCGCTATAGATTGACATCATTCGCTGATGTTTGGTGCGGGGACGACGCTTAACCTCCTCCATACCAAACAGGTTGTTAAGCGACCTGGGCTCATCTCGCTCAACGACTTTTTCTACAACGGGCTCCGGTTCAGGTTCGGGCTCAGGAGTGGGCTCAGGCTCAATAGTCGCAATAGGCTCTGCAATAGGCTCAACCTCAGGCTCGGGTGTAACCTCAACGGGTGTGACCTCCTGCTCAACAACCACTTCTTGGATGAGCACCTCAGGCTCGCTCGCTGTAGGCTCCTCTACGGTAACCTCATCATCAGCCTCCTCAGTCTGAATCTCCTCTTGTGCCGCAGGCTCGGATGCTATGGGCTCCAGCTCCTCCTTAGCGGCCGAAACGCCAATGGCTGATGCCAGAATCTCCGAAGCCAACGAGATGGGAGAGTCTGTCTCCTCGTTAGATGTATTCTCCTCGCTTAGCTCGGCAGTAGGCAGGGTGAACATATCCTCATCCTCGGCGAAAATAAGTTCTACCTCCACATCCTTCTCCTCCTCGGTAGGCTCTTCGGTAGTCTGCTCGGGCTCAGTGGTGGGTACAACGGGTGTGGGCTGGGGCTGAGAGTCGAAACGTACAAGGTCGTACAAGCGCTTCAGCTTGTCGAGTGCAATGTCGCGTTCGATGGCTGAGACGCCCTGCTCATTCTCCCACGATGAGAGCATAAGCGAGAGTTTCTCAAGCTCTGATTTTATAAGATTGATGTTCATAATTTTCCGGAATTAATAGTTTCCCAAAAGTACTAAAATTTTCTAAAATAAATAAGGAGTGCCCGATATTTATTTAGGCACTCCTTATATTATTTGCGCTTGAACTCTATTACTTTGTCAACTGGTCGCTATACACAGCCTTGGGCAGATCGTGCATATTGTACTGCGATGCCATCGAACGGCCATAGGCACCTGCCGACTTGATGGCGAGCAAATCGCCACGCTTACTGCGCTTGAGGCTTACATTCTCGTCGAATACATCGGTAGACTCACAAGCCGTACCCACAACGGTGTACTTGGTGAAAATATCCTCCTGCGAGGTGATGTTCTCGATGTTGTGGTATGAGCCGTAGAGCATAGGACGGATGAGCTCGGTCATTGATGCATCGATAATCAGCAGACGACGACCTGTAGCTGTAGTCTTGTTGAACAACACGCTGGTAATCAACTCACCACACTCGCCAACGAGCGAACGGCCGAACTCAAAATGTACCTCCTTGCCCTCAACGCGAAGGTGCTCGCGAACGATAGCGAAGAGCGATGCAAAGTTGGGAATAGGCTCATTCTCGGGAACATCGTAGTTGATACCCAAACCGCCACCTACGTCAACCATACGGAATGAGAAACCGAGTGACTCCAACTTCTCAACGATGGCGTTGGCCTTGTTACACATATTCTCGAATACGTGCAACTCGCGAATCTGCGAACCGATGTGGATGTGGATGCCGATAATGTTGATGTTCTCCAACGACTTAATCAACTCTACGTTGTCGAGAATCTCCTCGTATGAAATACCGAACTTACTATCAGCCTGACCTGTGTCGATGCATCGGTTGGTCTTGGGGTCGATATCGGGGTTTACACGCAGACCTACATCGGCCTTCTTGCCCATCTCGCCAGCCAAGGCGTTAACCACCTGCAACTCCTCGATAGACTCGCAGTTGATAGCCAAAATCTCCTGCTCCAGGGCGTAGCGAATCTCCTTGTCACGCTTACCAACACCTGCATACACTACAGTCTTGGGATCGAAGCCCGACTCGATGGCCTTGCGTACCTCGTTACCGCTGGCGCAGTCGATACCGATACCATACTCCTTGATGATAGAGAGCAGGTAGTCGTCGTTGTTGGCCTTGATGGCATAGTGAACCTTGTAGTCATACTTTTTTGACTCGTACATAACGCTCTCCAGCGTCTGGCGCAGGAGGTTGATGTCGTAAAGGTAGAAGGGAGTCTCAATTCCCTTGAGTTGATCTGCTACTTTTCTGCTGAGCATAGTTTTATAATCTTAGTTTCTAATTTCTTTTCTGTCGCAGTTCGTTAGAACTGAATTAGGCGCAAATATAAGCATTTCGATCTGTATTTGCAAATAATTGGGGCGATATGCCCGATGGGGTGTTATTTGTTATTGCCACTCACGTTTTCGGCGAGCCTTTTAATGCTCATAAACATCCTATCGGGGCATATTGCCAACATATCGTTCTGGTGTTTGCAGCAGAGTTTCAGGTCGTATCGCAAACCATCGATTTCCTGCTTCTGCTGGGCTGTTAAACCCTTGCTTGTTTGCGAGGTTTGCTCCTTGCGGTTGATGCCTGCTCGCTTTTCGGCGCGATGCAGTCGTTCTCTGACCTTGCGAAGGCGCTCTTCGGCTTCGGTAAGTATATGTTTTGCATCGAGATAGGCCGTTATAGCTAAAGCGTTAGCCGAACGTTTGAGAAGCTCTCTGTCGCCTGCGTATTCCTCCAAATGAGTGAGTATAAAACGAGCCCATTCGTAACGAATTACGGCCTTGCGCAAGGGGTGTTGCTCGCTCTCCAGTAAGTTGTGATATTCGGTGCTGATTCGGTCGAAACCATAGCGGTAAATCTTTACCTTGTCACCACGGGTTGATGCTACGGGAGCATAGTTGACAATTCGGTTGCGGGTGCTTATCTCCGCTGCAAGCATTTTGTTTGATTTCTGATTCATTTTTTTTCGGAATTAAAAGATTAAACATTGTTTTGTGAATCGTATTGCAAAATCGAATAAACGATTGTTTAATGATTTGAAAATCAGAGTTTCGCACTTTCTGATTTTCGGCTCAAATACGTCAAAGAACGCACACAAAATCCCCGTATGGCGGGTTTATTCGCCTCGTGATTTTGTTGCGTAAATGTTTAATCTTGCGGCAAAGCGTTACCTGAAATGCCGTCCGAAAATGTAGCTATACATAGCGTAAAAATAAGTCTGTGCATTGCCGCAATTTTGGTTGTGGCAATGCGATATAATCGACTCAACGGACACAATTGTGGCCGTCAACATCGTGCTCATACGTTAAAATGATTGTCTTAATTCAGATTTGTAGTGCAAATGTAGTGATTTAGCTCCGATTTGCAAAATTTTCTACAGAAAAATAGGGCTTGTCTGCCCAAAAATGACTACTTTTGTAAAATTATTTAGGTATATAATTAATAACAGATAAAGAATGGCTTTACAATGCGGTATTGTTGGTCTGCCCAATGTGGGTAAATCAACTCTTTTCAACTGCCTGTCTAATGCAAAGGCACAGGCTGCAAATTTCCCTTTCTGTACAATCGAGCCCAACGTGGGCGTAATCACTGTGCCTGACGAGCGCCTGATTAAGTTGGCTGAGATAGATAATCCCAAGAAGGTTGTTCCCACCACAATCGAGATTGTTGATATCGCCGGTTTGGTAAAGGGAGCATCGAAGGGTGAGGGCCTTGGAAATAAGTTCCTCGGAAATATTCGTAACACAAATGCCATTATCCACGTTTTGCGTTGCTTCGAGAATGGCAATATTACTCACGTCGATGGTTCGGTTGATCCCGTGCGTGATAAGGGTATTATCGATACCGAGCTTCAGCTCAAGGATCTGGAGACCGTGGAGAATAACATCGGCAAATGCCAGAAGCAGGCCGTGGCGGGCGACAAGAACGCCAAGCGTCGTTACGATCTGCTCGTGCAGTTCAAGGAGGCGTTGGAGCAGGGTCGCTCGGCTCGTACCGTAGAGACCGACAAGGAGGAGCGCAAGCTGGTTGCCGACCTTAATCTTCTCACCGATAAGCCCGTACTCTACGTATGTAACGTAGATGAGGCCTCTGCCGTAACAGGCAATGTTCACACCGAGGCTGTGAAGGCTGCCATTGCCGATGAGAATGCCGAGATGCTTATCGTAGCAGCTGCTACCGAGGCTGATATTGCTGAGTTGGAGGATTTCGAGGAGCGTCAGATGTTCTTGCAGGATATGGGCTTGGAGGAGTCGGGCGTGGCTCGTCTTATCAAGGCTGCTTACAAGTTGCTCAACCTTCAGACATTCTTTACTACGGGTGCCGACGAAAGCCGTGCTTGGACATTCATCAAGGGTATGAAGGCTCCCCAGACTGCAGGTATTATCCACACCGATTTTGAGCGTGGATTTATTCGTGCCGAGGTTATCAAGTATGACGACTATGTTGTTCTTGGCTCGGAGAAGGCGTGTCGCGACGTTGGTAAGATAGGTATCGAGGGTAAGGAGTATATCGTGCAGGATGGTGATATTATGCACTTCCTCTTCAACGTTTAACAATCGTCTTGTGGGTTGTTTTGGCATCTTGCTCGCGTTGAGAATGCTCACATACGTCAAGTATGCTCCGCTTCTCAACACTTCGGCAATCTTCAAAACAACCTCACAAATCAAATGTTAAATAGAGGGCAAGTAGAAAACACCTCCGCAAAACAAATGTTTTTTGGAGTGATAGGCCTGCGATGATAAGAGAATAAATAAAAACTAAAAATAGAAAATTATGTCAAGAGAAGTTCGTGTGCGTTTTGCGCCAAGTCCTACCGGACCCCTTCATATGGGTGGTGTGCGTACTGCACTTTACAACTATTTGTTTGCTCGCCGTCACGGTGGTAAGATGATTCTTCGTATCGAGGATACCGACTCACAGCGTTTCGT
>JAGBUB010000025.1 GCA_017631035.1 Alistipes sp. | reverse complement strand
CAGGATTCGTGTTGGGGTTGTATACACCCAATTTCTCGATAAACTTACCATCACGTGGCGCTCTGCTATCTGCGGCAACGATGTGGTAGATGGGAGCACCCTTCTTACCGTGACGTGCCAAACGAATTTTAACAGCCATTTTGCTATAAAAATTTTAGTTAATTAATAAACGCAACCCTACGCTTTCGGGGTTTTCGGGCGCAAAGGTACAAAAAATAAATTCAAAATTCAAAATCCGCAATCCAAAATTATTGATTTTGAGCGAAAAAAAGAGGCTCATCGTGGAGCCTCTATGTGTTGTTTTTTATTTGTTAGCCTCCCAGGCGGTGTTTTCTGCGTCGAACATCTCAACCCACTCGTCCCAGGTCTTGTTTTGAGCGATGGGAGTTAGGCGGATTCTCTTTACGCAATATTTATCGTCGTAGGCGTGAACAGTACAAGTTAGTTCTATGTGATCGGCGGTGAAGTTGTGTAAATCGCACTCTATGTCACCAATCTTCAAAACGCCCTCTTCCTGCGAGAATTCATAGCTTGTTGTGCCGTAGGTGTATGGTTGGTCGTGGCCACCATTAAGGCCTGTTGGAATCCACCATCCGATATAATCTTTTGAAAGATATAAACTATATGTGGGACCAACTATACGATCTCCATTGTAATCTACCTCTTCGATAAAATTACCATTAGAGTCATAGTACTTGAATTCAAACCAATTTGTTTCAGACCAAGCCGTACTGAGCAAGGTCGACAACGGTACAATGTTATTATTTTGTTCTGCCATAGGCTCATTGGGCTGAGGTTGAGGTTCGGGATTGCCATCATCTTTGCCGCACGCTATCATAGCGCAAGCTATAAGCAAAAAGTAAAATATCTTTTTCATAATAATGTTCATTTAATTTGAGGGTGAAGACAGGTTGGTTATCATAGTTACATATGTGCCGAGGTCGTAATGTGTAGAAATGCTACTACCTGCATCCAAAATATATGGCTCGTCGGTTTTAAAAACACCTTCGTAAAAATAACCATTGTTGCAACCATCCCAACCCCAATTTAAGTGCAAGTAATACTGAGTAGTTATGGTTTGGTCTACAATGACAGGTCGCCCATTTAACTCATATTCATAAGTCGTTTGAATGTAGTTTATCTGTTTGTATCCGTCTGCTACCCATGCATGTCCTTTGTCATTGGTGGGCAGAAATCCTATCATATATACGGGTCTGTTATTATTGAGTTCTCTTTTAGCCAAAGTAAAACTATAAAAGCTATCGCTTACATCCAGGTTATATCCCAAATCTTCAAAACAACGTAATGAACTGTACATAGAAGACCCACTTCCGTTAGCGGTATATGTTGTATTTGCCCGCTTTCCAACTTCTGCAATTAAATGGGCAAGTTGAGTGTGGTCAGTGCAGTTACAAGATGACAAACCTCCTACGTGCGATTTAATGGTATTCCAATCTAAGTATTGGGTAGGGGGTGGTGTTTCTTCTACATATGTAAGTGTTAATTGAGATGGGTACTCATAATATGACATAATTTGCGCAATTGCAGTTGCAACACATCCAGCATCGTATCTGGCGGTACTATCAGCATAATAAGGTGGACAATACATATTGTATGGATATTCTTGTCCCCATTTTACGCTGAGGAACGGCCCTACATTAAATTCTTCTACGGAATCTTCCGTCGTTGGTCCTGCTGGGGGATTTGGGTCAATGCCAGATCTTTCTCTTGACATAGATGCATCTAACAAATCCATATACATATTAAAACCCTCGCTCGTGGTCTCCTCGCCTGGAGTGTAGTTTCCAGCTTCGGTTACTACTAAAAGGGGATTCTCGTTGGTGCGGGTTGTTGAAACCACTGCAAAACCTGCGTTATCGGCATAGTTGATTACATAGTAGAGTGTGTCAGCATATTCCCCTGCGCGTGTAGCAGGGTTAATCTTGTACTCGACAAGATTGGGGTCGATACGTCGAGAAGAGTTAGCACGGGTGATATCCGAGCTTTCGAGCATAGCAATACCATCGGTAGCAATTTCGATGGCCTCTTTGAGAGAGATGCGGTTGGTCTTGAGCGTTGCCTCAATGGCGGTTGGCTCATTGTAGGTTGCCGACTCAACTTCCTTTTGGCACGATGTGAAAAAACTTACACCAGCCAAAACTAACAAGAGAAGGATGGATTTTTTCATAGCGTTTGAAAAAATTAAAAATTCTATCACGTGTACAAGTTATAAATAATAATTTAAAAATGCAAGCGAGAGAATTAAAAAAATATTTTTTTCACAAAAAGGCCTTTGCGATGAGTCTTCGAGGGTATGAAAAACCCCGAAAGTCGTTGACCTTCGGGGTTTTGTGTTTACGATATTTTGGTTATCGCATTGCCACCTCCGAAGAGCCGGCCAGGCGACCGTCGATATAGAGTTCCACGCGATAAGTTCCCTCGGTGAAGCCGTTGCCATTTACATAGATACCCACGGGCAGGTCGCTCAAATCGTAGTCAACCTCGCGCATTGCCGAGTAAACCTTCTGCTCGCCCTCGAATGTGAACGATGCAGCATCGGGATTAGCCAGCAGATATCCCTCGGGAGAGATCACGCAAGCGTAAATAGCCTTGTTGCCCGGCTCGGCCAACTCGTTGGCAGCCAACGTGAAGTCGATGAACAGACGCGCTGCATTCTTCACACGAGTAACCTCCTTGCCACGACTGTTAAGAGCCTGCATAGTAATGCCACGGGCACGGATAACGGCACCCACACGCACCTTGTTGTTGAGCTCCTCGGCACGCTCCTCGGCCATCTCGGCACGAAGCTGAACAGTCGAAATCTGCTTCTTATAGTTTACGTTCTCCTTGGTGAGTTTCTGGTTGATGTTGTTGAGCGAGTCAATCTGACGGATGTAGCCCTGCATCACGGTACGCAGAGTACCCACCTCCTTCTCGTAGGCGCGAATCTTGGCGTAGTTCAAACGACGCTCATTCTTGAGCTGCTCCATAATCTGGTTTGCCTCCTCGAGACTTGCCGCGATTGAGTCGTTCTGAATCTTCAGATCGTCGAACGAGACGATAAGCGAATCCAAATCGCCCTGAATCTTGGTGCGATCCTCCTCCAAAAGGGCATACTCGGCCTGCTGCTGGCGGTGCATATTGAAATACACGGCTGACAAGGCCACCAGAACAATGGCCAAGATGATGATTACAATGCGGTAGCCGCGCACGGCTTTGTTGTCGACTTGTTGCTCGTCGTACTGGTCGTAGTCGTCCTCGTACTGCTCGTCGTAGTCGTTATACTCTTCTCTCATAGTTTGAGGGTTATTAGTTTTTTAACATTAGGGTTGAATTATCGTGCAAATATAGTCATTTTTTTATAAAACTATCTAGCGGATAGCGTAAACCTTCGTATCCCGACAAATAAGCCTGCACGCTGCCCACCTTGATGGGCGACTGGATGTAGAGGGGAATTTTGTTCTTATCGTCCGATATCCACACCTCGAACTCGGTGCCGTCGGTGAAGGCGTAGCCGTCCGATGTGGCTATCTTGCAACGGAATTTGAGGGTGTTGAAGCGTCCCAAGTTCTTAATCTTCTTCACCTCGCGTCCCTCGTAGCGGAACTTCAGGTAGCGCACCGTATCTTCGAGCACCATCTCCAGGTCGCGTGTGAAACCCTCCTTTATCTCTTCGTCGTCGACCGAGCGCATATTGAAATATAGCGAGATGGCATCCATTCCGTTGCGAGTAATGTCCAGTGTGCGGTACTCCACGGGGCGTTGGCGTGTCTGCCAGCGAGTGTAGACCTTGCCGTTGGGCTGGTCGAAGATAAATGTGCTGCGACGTGTGTAGTCGCCCTCCTGCAGGTCGGCCTCGAAGCGCTTGGTGCGCAGGGTGGCGGGGTCAACCCATATCGTGTAGGCATCCTTGACGGGGAATATCCAGTTGAAGGCCTTGGCTGTCTGGCCTATGCCGTAGACCTTGTAGGTGGGCTGGCCGTCGAGTGTAGCCTCAGAGGTTTCGATTGATACGTTGGCCACCTCGGTGTTGGGGAAGAGCTTGGCCTTGTAGCTCATCTTGTACTCCAGACGCTCGCCGGGGATATACATCTGTGCCTGCACGGCAGTAAACAGCAGTGTGAAGAGTATGGTAAGTAGGGTGTGTCGCATAGGAAGTCTGTTTGTAGGATAACGTGTCGCTCGCCTCTTTTATTGTAGGCTTCGGTGTTATGAAATCATTGAGAAATCGAATCTTTGTCCGCCACTGTGCTTGGCTCTGAGTTTGCGCAGGTGGATATTCTCGGCCTTGCTCAGTTGTGCATCGTCGGCAAGGATGCGTATGGCGGCCTCGCGTGCCGTCTGTAGTAGTTGCGAATCGAGTGTGGGATTGGCTATCTTCAAATCAAAAGTTATGCCGCTCTGCTGTGTGCCGTTTATGTCGCCCGCGCCACGCAACTTGAGGTCGAGCTCCGAGAGTCGGAAGCCGTCGCTGGTCTGACACATAGCCTGCAGCCGCTGGCGTGCCTCGCGCGATAGTTTCTCGCCCGACATAAGTATGCAGAACGACTGTCCGCCACCACGACCCACTCGGCCACGCAACTGGTGCAACTGTGAGAGTCCGAAACGCTCGGCCGACTCGATTACCATCACCGTGGCGTTGGGTACATCGACACCCACCTCGATGACCGATGTAGCAACCAGAATATCGGCCTCGTGCTCCTTGAACTGGCGCATCGACTCCTCCTTGTCCTGAGGCTTCATCTTGCCGTGGCACACCGTCACGCGGTAGTTGGGCAGGGGGAAGTCCCTTACGATTGACTCGAAGCCATCCTCCAAATCCTTGTAGTCCATCGTCTCGGACTCCTTGATAAGGGGATAGACCACGTACACCTGTCGGCCCTGGGCAATCTGCTCACGCAGAAATCCCCATAGCTTGAGGCGTGCTGCGTCGGTGTAGTGGTAGGTGCGTATGGGTTGACGGCCAGGGGGTAGCTGGTCGATGACCGAGACATCCAAGTCGCCATACAGCGTCATTGCCAATGTGCGGGGGATGGGTGTGGCCGTCATTACGAGTATATGTGGCGGCTGCTGATTCTTGGTCCAAAGCCGTGCTCGCTGCTCCACGCCGAAGCGGTGCTGCTCGTCGATAACCACGTAGCCAAGGTTGGCAAACTGCACCTTGTCCTCGATCAGGGCGTGTGTGCCGATAAGAATATCCACCTTGCCCGAGGCAATGCCCTCGAGGGCGTAGCGGCGCTCGGCGGCCTTCGATGAGCCGGTGAGGATGGCTACTTTGAGATTCATACCCTCGGTCATACGCGATATGGTGGCAAAGTGCTGGCGTGCAAGGATTTCGGTCGGAGCCATCATACAGGCCTGAAAGCCGTTGTCGATGGCCAGCAGCATCGACATCAGCGCCACCATCGTCTTGCCGCTACCCACGTCGCCCTGCAGGAGGCGATTCATCTGGTAGCCCGTGATGGTGTCTTGGCGAATCTCCTTTATTACTCGTTTCTGCGCTTCGGTGAGCGAGAAGGGGAGGCGGTTATTGAAAAAGTCGTTGAACAAATTGCCCACCTTGGGGAATAGAAATCCGTTGCGGCGCGAGAGACGATCGCTACGCAGTGTCTGCACCAATAGCTGTACGCCCAGCAACTCGTCAAACTTAAGTCTACGCTCGGCAGCCTTCAACTGCTCGGCCGACTGCGGGAAGTGAATGTCGTGCAGAGCCTGCCTAAGGGGTATGAGTGAGTAGTGGTCGAGTAGCCATTGGGGGAGAATCTCTTCGATATTGTTGCGTGCGGCCTCCCAGGCGTTGCTGATAATCTTGAAGAATCCCTTGGTGCCGAGCGACGAGGCTATCTTCTCGGTCGAGGAGTAGATGCCCTGCAGGGCGCAACGCTCCTTGCGCGAGGCAAACTGCTCGACAAGCTCCAGCTCGGGATGGGCAAACTGCACCTCGCCTCGATAGAACGACGGGCGGCCAAAGATGATATACTCGCGACCCACCTCTATGCTCTTTTCGACCCACTTAATGCCTCTGAACCAAGTGAGTTCGACCGAGCCTGACGCATCGGAAGCAAAGGCCGAGAAGCGCTGCTTGCGCCCTGTGCCAGCGTAGGCCACGCCCGTGATGCGGGCACGCACCTGCACCAGCGAAGAGTCCATATTGGAGTTTATCTCGGCTATGGGGTATATCTTGGTGCGGTCGACATAGCGGAATGGGTAGTAACGCAGCAGGTCGCCGATGGTTATAATGCCCAACTCCTTCTCCAGAAGTTTTGCCCTCGCCTCGCCAACGCCAGCGACATATTTCACGCTATTATCGAGCCAATTTGCCATAATACAAAGATATGAATAATTTGTTAAAAATTGTACAGTTGGAAATGTTTCGTTAATTTTGTGGTCGGGGATAGTGTCCTACGCCCCATATAGTAATAATAGTGTAGGGGTGTAATACACCCCGTTTGAAGGAGATATGGCTCGAGTAAATCAAAATAGTGCCTACAAGGAGCGCAATCTGGAGTTTCTGGAGGAGTACGCCTCACGCGAAGGAGTGAAGGTGTTGTTCAATGGTGTTATGTATCGCGAAATCACCAAAGGCAAGGGCGATAAACCCACGCCTAAGGCAATGATTACGGTGCATTATACAGGAAAACTCATCAACGGCAAGGTCTTCGACTCCACGCAGCAGGGGCGTCCTGCCACGTTCAAGTTAAACCAGCTTATCGACGGTTGGCGTACCGCCCTGCGCGAGATGCCCGTAGGGTCGCGCTGGGAGATTGTTATCCCATTCAATCTTGGCTATGGCGCCAAGGGTGCGGGTGTGATAAAGCCCTTCTCGACATTGATTTTCGATGTGAGGTTGATTTCGATAGGATAAGTATAGAGAGAAATCCGACTTACGGGGATAATCATTGTCGTAAAAGCACTTTTTGCTAAAAAAAAGAGTTATATTTGTGCAGAGAAAACCTAATTTGTTTATGGAATCAATACTTAAGAACCGCCCCGCATTGGAGCGTGAGATAAATCAGATTGCCGAGGTTGCCGGCTACCTGTGGCAGAAGGGATGGGCCGAGCGCAATGGAGGTAACATTACGGTAAACATCACCGAGTTTGTAGATGACGCTATGCGTGCCTTGCCCGCAATCAGCGAGCCTGTGGCCATTGGCGTAACGCTGCCCAGCCTCAGTGGTTGCTACTTCTACTGCAAGGGTACACAGAAGCGTATGCGTGACCTGGCTCGTTGTCCGATGAGCAACGGCTCGATTATCCGCATTACAGACGACTGTGCCCACTACGAGATTGTGGCCGATGAGGCCGTAAAGCCTACATCGGAGCTTCCCGCCCACCTTAGCGTGCATAACTATCTCTTGGCGAAGGGTTCGCCCTACCGTGCGTCGCTGCATACGCATCCCATCGAGTTGGTTGCTATGTCGCATAGCAAGACTTTCCTCGAGAAGGATGTGGCTACACGCCTGTTGTGGAGTATGATTCCCGAGACCAAGGCCTTCTGTCCTCGCGGTTTGGGTATTATTCCCTATATGCTGCCCGGTTCGGTGGCGCTGGCCGATGCAACGCTCAAGGAGCTAGATGACTACGATGTGGTGATGTGGGAGAAGCACGGCGTATTTGCTGTCGATACCGACATTATGGCAGCATTCGACCAGGTCGATGTGTTGAACAAGTCGGCGCAGATTTATATTTCGGCCAAGTCGATGGGCTTCACCCCCGATGGTATGAGCGACGAGCAGATGGCCGAGATGACACGTGCATTTAATTTGCCCAAATAATTTGATTGTAGATTCGCTCGGGCGTAAATAATATATTAACGAGGAAGCCCTTTGTGCGATTTTTAATAAATAAGACCGTCTGACCTATTGGTCGGATGGTCTTATTTTATTGTGCAGGGTGGTGTCGTGGAATGTTTGTTGCTGGGGTTGGTGGCAGGCAATAAAAAACCCCAAGCCTTGTTAGGCTCGGGGGCGAAATACTTACTAACCATCCCGCAATGAATGGGAAACCATCCACTTCTCGGAATTTTTGAGTGTTACCGATTCGGATGCGGGCCTCCGAAAAAAATGATTTACAAGGATCAGTAAAACGTTTTCAGTTTGAAATCGATTTAATGGGCAGTTGTGTAAAAAATGAAAAATTAGGTTGTCTTTCGATTTCTATTTTAAAAACTATTGGCAGTTGGTTAACTTGTTTTCGTAAATGCAAAAGTATGCAAAAAAAATTAAAAGAACAAATTTTTATTAAAACAATTTATGTGAAAAATAGTCAAAAATTGTTTTAGAGGCTGATATATCGCTATTTTTGGTTTATTTGTGAAAAGTGGAGAAATATATCTTTTTTGCCGTATAATACCAATTTATAACATTTGGGTATTGTTAAATTTGTAGATTGTAATTTAATATCGCAGATTGCGTTTTAAAATATATATTTTCGCAACGAAAGAGTGTGCTAAAACTCTACTTTTTGTAAAAATACAGCGTTATTTAGCCGCTTTCAGTGTTAAATATTGCCATTTTATGGACTTTTGCCTATTTGAGCTGCGAGTGCTGCCGTGGAAGGTGGTGTGAATAAAAAAAATGCAATTTGGCGCTTAGAATGTTTTTATATCCGAAAAAAAATAGTACTTTTACCATCGACCTATGCGCAGAAAGCGTCCAGGTCGAAAAGAGTAACCTAAAAACGATAGATTTATGAAAAAGATGAAGCTTGTTATCGGTTTGCTGTTGAGCGTGGTTGCCCTGTGCGTTGCGCTCTACAGTGTGATGAATCGACCACCCGCTGCTGACCTCACGCTCGATGCTCAGGTTTTGCAGATTCTCAACGATGGTGGTTGTGCGAGTTGCCACTCGGCATCGGCCCAGATGCCCTTCTATGCTCAGTTCCCCGTGATTGGCGATGTTGTTAAGCAGGATATCGAGCAGGGTTATCGTGCCTTCGATGTTGAGCCCTTGATGGCTGCATTGGCAGGCGTGGGTAAACCCTCGGCTGTGGATATTTCGAAGGTCGAGAAGGTGGCACTCGATAAGAGTATGCCTGTTGCTAAGTATTATCTTATGCATTGGGGTAGTCAGATGACATCGGCAAAGCGCGACATCGTTCTGGAGTGGGCGGCAAGCCTTCGCGAGCAGATTTATGCCGATGGAGTGTCGGGTAGTGAGCCTGTGCGTCCCATCGTGCAGAGCGTGTCGGTCGATGAGCGCAAGGCTGCGTTGGGTCGTCTGCTCTATCACGACGTGCGTCTTTCGGTCGATAACACCGTATCTTGTGCTTCGTGCCACGATTTGGCTATGGGCGGTGTCGACAATAAGCAGTATTCTGATGGTGTTGGAGGCCAGAAGGGTGGCGTGAATGCGCCTACTACCTATAACGCCGTTTATAACTTTGTGCAGTTCTGGGATGGTCGTGCCGCAACGTTGGCCGATCAGGCTGCAGGTCCTCCGCTCAACCCCGTGGAGATGGCTTCTTCATCGTTCGATGAGATTATAGCAAAGCTCGCTGCCGATAAGGATCTTACCCGCCAGTTTGAGCAGGCGTATCCCGACGGCTGGTCGCAGGCCAATATCACCAATGCAATTGAGGAGTTCGAGCGCACGCTCATCACGCCTAATGCGCCTTTCGATAAGTATCTGTTGGGCGATGAGAATGCTCTCTCGGCTTCGGCAAAGCGAGGTTATGAGCTCTTCAAGGAGTATGGCTGCGCCACTTGCCATACAGGTGTAAATCTGGGAGGTGAGTCTTACGAATTGATGGGTCTTCGTCGCCACTACTTCGAGGAGCGTGGCTTGGCTCTTACCGAGGAGGATAACGGTCGCTATAAGCAGACTCAGCAGGAGCGTGACCGCCACCGTTTCAAGGTTCCCGGCTTGCGCAATGTCGAACTCACTTGGCCCTACTACCACGATGGTACTCGCACTACGCTCGATGAGGCTGTGCGTGATATGGCTATCTATCAGTGCGATGTGGAGCCCTCGCAGAGCGACGTCAGCGATATGGTTGACTTCCTGAGTTCGCTTACTGGAGAGTATCAGGGCAAGGTTTTGACAAATGTCAATACCCGATAGAAAACCCGCAAAAGATTGACTAAGAGGTTGTCCGAAATTATTATCGGGCAACCTCTTTTGTTGTGAATGGGCTTGTGAGTTGGGCTGAGTCGGGCGTATAGGTGTAAAATATCGACTTCTTGCGCTATTTTTTCGCCAAAAACGTAGTATTTCTAAAGATTTTTGATGATATTTGCATATCATTATCTTATAGTGAAGATGCGTAAATTTGATTATATAATCGTCGGCAGCGGACTTGCTGGATTATACGCAGCCTACAAGGCTTCGGCCAAGGGCCGTGTAGCGATAATCACCAAGTCGTTCCTGCGAGAGAGCAATTCGTTCAATGCGCAGGGCGGTATTGCTGCTGTAACATCGTGTGACGATAATCCCGAGATACATAAATCCGACACTCTGATTGCCGGCCGTGGCCTTTGCGAGGAGCGTTCGGTAGAGATTCTCGTAAACGAGGGTCCCGACCGCATTGCCGAAATCATTGCCGCCGGAATGGAGTTCGATACCGAGAACGGAGCCTTGGCCCTGGGCTTGGAGGGTGGCCATCATAAGCGCCGTATCCTCCACGCTGGAGGCGATGCTACGGGTCGTTGGATAACCGAGTTTGCAATTAAGAAGGTGCTCGAGCGTGACAATATCGAAATTTTCGAGAACACTCTTCTGCTCGACCTGCTCACTGCCGATGGCGAGTGCTATGGCGTGCGTTGCTGGAGCGACAACGAGCAGCTGCTGGGCACAGGCAAGGCGGGTGGCGAGGTGCTACTCTTTGCTAACCACGTGTTTCTCACCTCGGGTGGTGCGTCGGCCGTGTATGCCCGTACGACCAATCCCCAGACAACCATCGGTGATGGTCTGGCCATAGCCTACAAGGCGGGTTGCCGTATTCTCGATATGGAGTTTATTCAGTTCCACCCCTCGGGACTCTACCTTAAGGATTCGCAGCGTGCATTCCTTATCAGCGAGGCGGTGCGTGGCGAGCGAGCCCACCTGCTCGATAAGAATGGCAAGCGTTTTATGGTGCCCGTGCACGAGTTGGCCGAGTTAGCTCCGCGCGACATCGTGGCTCGTTCGATATTCAAGCAGATGCAGAAGGATGGTACGCCATATGTTACCCTCTCACTCAAGCATTTGGATAAGGATATGATTTTGCAGCGCTTCCCAGGTATCTATGCACAGTGCAAGGAGTTTGGCTACGACCTCACGCAGGAGATTCCCGTAGCGCCGGCGGCTCACTACTCGGTGGGTGGCGTTATGTCGAACAACGAGGGTCGCACCGACGTAAAGCGTCTCTACGTTTGTGGTGAGGTGGCTGCGACGGGTATTATGGGTGCTAATCGTTTGGCTTCTAACTCGTTGATTGAGTGTTTGGTGTTCGCTTCGCGTGCTGTCGAGGACTCGGTCAAGGTGGGTGAGGTGAAGCAGTGGCCTGAGTTTGGTCACGAGTACACCAAGGAGGAGGCCAATGCCCCGATATATGCAACGCTGAAGGAGCAGGTGTCAGAGATAATGAACACCTACGCAGGTATTATCCGTAACGAGGAGGGTCTGAAGGAGGGTCTTCGTCGTGTGGAGGAGCTCTCGCAGATTATCAAAAAACGTCAGGCCGAGCGTACATCGACCGACCGTGAATACTATCTCGAGGCCTCGCGCCGTTTGTTATGTGTGGCACGACTGATTATGTCGCCCGCATTGTTGCGTGAGGAGAGTCGTGGCGGTCACTATCGCGAGGACTTCCCCTGTGCCGACGAGGCATATGCTCTGCACTCGGTGCAGCGCAAGGGGTGTGAGATTGCTACCGCACCAGTAAATAGTAACTTTTTTAACTTTTAGCAAGATATGCAGTACGAGAATTTGATTAACAAGCTCCTCGATTTGGGTATTGAGGAGGATATCAACACAGGCGATATTACTACCGAATCGATTATCCCCGCAACGATGAATGCCGTAGCCACTATGACCGCTAAGCAGGCGGGCGTTATCTCTGGCTTGGATATCGTGCGAATGGTTTATGAGCGTTTCCAGCAGGATGTGGTGTTCACACCCTATTGCAAGGATGGCGACTCAGTCGAGAAGGGTGATGTAATCCTCAAGATCGAGGCTTCGTATCCTACGCTACTGCGTGGCGAGCGTCTTTCGCTCAACCTTTTCCAGCGTATGTGCGGTATCGCTACCGAGACTGCTAAGTATGTGAAGGAGTTGGATTCGGCAAACACTGAGTTGCTCGACACTCGCAAGACTGCTCCCGGTCTGCGTGTATTGGATAAGCTGGCCGTTAAGCACGGCGGCGGTACCAACCACCGTATGGGCTTGTACGATATGGCGATGATTAAGGATAACCATATCAAGATGGCCGGCGGTATCTCGAAGGCTGTTGAGCAGGTGCGCTCAAAGATTGCTCCCGAGATTAAGATCGAGGTGGAGACCACAAATCTCGACGAGGTGCGTGAGGCTATCGCAGCAGGTGCCGATATCATTATGCTCGATAATATGGACAACGCTACAATGACCGAGGCTGTTTCTATTATCAAGGCTGCCAACCCCGCAATTAAGACCGAGGCATCGGGTAATATGAACATCCCCCGCTTGAAGGAGGTTGCTGCCACAGGTGTTGACTATATCAGCGTAGGTGCGCTCACTCACACCGTGAAGGCTATGGATATCAGTATGAATATCCAGGTAGATTAACTTTGAAAACATTTCGACTATGACAAATAGTTCTCTTACGCAGCGAATCGAGGAGTTGAAGCGAGAGAAGGGTGCAGTCATCCTGGCTCATTACTACACCTCGCCCGAGGTGCAGGCCGTGGCCGATTTTCTGGGTGACTCGTTGGCCTTGTCGGTTAAGGCACGCGACATCGACGCTCCGATTATCCTCTTTGCAGGCGTAAACTTTATGGCCGAGACCGCCAAGGTTCTCTCGCCCGACAAGAAGGTGTTGCTGCCCGTCCCCGAGGCTGGTTGCTCGCTTGCCGAGTCGTGCAAGGCAGAGGATTTTGCCGCGTTCAAGGCGCAGTATCCCAACCATAAGGTTGTCTCGTATGTAAATACGTCGGTAGGCGTCAAGGCTCTCACCGATATATGCTGTACCTCGACCAATGCATTGCAGGTGGTTGAGAGTATTCCGCGCGAGCAGCCCATCATCTTTGCTCCCGACCGCAACCTGGGCTCTTATATCCAGAAACTTACAGGCCGCGACAATATGGTGCTGTGGGATGGTGCTTGCACCGTGCACGAGGAGTTTTCGCTCGAGAAGATTCTCGAACTGAAGCAGGAGCACCCCGAGGCGAAGATTGTTGTTCACCCCGAGTGTCGCGCCTATATCGTGCAGGTTGCCGATTATGTAGGCTCAACGGCTGGTATTTTGGAGTATTGCGGTAAGAGCGAGGCCAATGAGTTTATCGTTGTTACCGAGGCTGGCATCTTGGTTGAGATGCAAAAACGTTATCCTGAGAAGAGCTTTATCCCTGCACCGCCGATGGATTCCACCTGCGGATGCAACGAGTGTCGCTATATGAAGATGGTTACGCTGGAGAATATTCTCGCTTGCCTCGAGGCTGAGTCACCCGAGGTGGTGCTCGATGAAGAGGTGCGCCGCGCCGCCGAGCGTTCGATAGTTAATATGGTGGCAATAAAATAAAATTTACGATGATTACAATTACTGACGATATTAAGTACATCGGCGTGGATGATACCGATTTGGATCTATTTGAGAGCCAATATATTATCCCCAATGGTGTATCCTACAACTCATACCTGATTCTCGACGATAAGGTTGCCGTGATGGATTCGGTCGATAGCCGCAAGCAGGAGGAGTGGTTTGCCTCTCTCTCGGCGGCGCTCGATGGCCGCACGCCCGACTATCTTGTAGTGCAGCATATGGAGCCCGACCACGCTGGTAGTGTAGCGGCCTTCGTGGCTCGTTACCCCGAGGCGAAGATCGTGGCCTCGACGCGTGCGGTGCAGATGTTGCCCCAGTTCTTCGAGGAGGTGGATTTCTCTAATTCGACCATCGAGGTCAAGGAGGGCGACAAACTCTCGCTCGGTAAGCACACCTTGCAGTTCTTTATGGCGCCTATGGTGCATTGGCCCGAGGTGATGGTTACCTACGATGAGCAGGCGAAGGTGCTCTTCTCGGCCGATGGCTTTGGTAAGTTCGGTGCTTTGTCTGCCGACGAGGAGTGGGCTTGCGAGGCTCGTCGCTACTACTTCAACATCTGTGGAAAGTATGGAGCACAGGTGCAGGCTCTGCTTAAGAAGGCCGCTACGCTCGACATCGAGTGCATCTGTCCTCTGCACGGCCCCATCCTGAAGGAGAACCTGGGTTACTATATCGGCTTGTACGACACTTGGAGCCGTTACGATGTCGAGACCGAGGGTATCTTCATCGCCTACGCATCTATTCACGGAGGCACTGCCGCTGCGGCACATAAGTTGGCCGAGATTTTGCGTGCAAAGGGTGCGCCGAAGGTCTCTGTTGCTGACCTCAGCCGCGACGATATGGCCGAGGCTGTCGAGGATGCTTTCCGTATGGATCGTCTGGTTGTTGCCGCTGCGTCGTACGATGGAGGTGTATTCCCGCCGATGCACGACTTCCTGCACCACCTGCAGATTAAGTCGTACCAGAAGCGCAAGGTCGGTATCGTGGAGAATGGTTCGTGGGCACCGTGTGCCGCTCGTGTGATGCGTTCTATGTTGGAGACAATGAAGGATGTGGAGATTGTTGAGCCCGTGGTAACCATCCGCTCGCGTATGAAGCAGGCCGATATCCCTGCGTTGGAGGCTTTGGCCGACGCTTTGCTTGGATAATTTTTACATTTAGATGGCTTGTGGAGCTCACGTCTGTGGGTATTTTCTCTGCGACGTAGTGCTGAAGTAGCGAGCCTGAGATGCAAAATAGACTGTCGAGATTTAATCTCGGCAGTTTTTTTATACCTCCATCTCCCGCCTGCCGCGAGGATTTTCCGTTGGTGTGCATAGACTTTCTCTGGGTATCTGAGAAAATCTTTCGGCATAGTTGCACCGATGTAATTTTGGCAGGCAAGAGGGAGAGGTGAATATACCTATATTTATAATATACAGCTATGGTGTTGTAGTGAGGCATTGTTTAATGTTAACTAAACGTTAATTAATAAAATACTTTAATAATGTAAATTATTGAAGTGATGCAAGTTGTGTTTTTTGTGGGTGTTTAGTGTGTTAAAAAATGGCATAAAATATTTGGATGAATGAAATAAAAGTGTTTACTT
>JAGBUB010000024.1 GCA_017631035.1 Alistipes sp. | reverse complement strand
TTGCGTTTTGGTACGAAGAAATCCTTTTCGGTCAGACCACATCGGCGGGCAACCTGCTTGCAATATACCAGTCGACCGGTCTTCTCGTCACGTGTATCTGAGCCGAAGGTGAATTTCAGCCCTGCGCGCTTTGCCATCAGGATAAACTCCTCGTCGGGCACACGCATCATATCACTGATCTCGATGGCTATATTGCGCGCTTTGGCGGCGTCGATGATGGTTTGCAGACGCTTCTTGGTCCACAGCTTCTGATACTCACGCTCTATGCAGTAGGGTAGAAGCAACGGACACGCAAAGATATCTATCGGGTCATCGCCCGCAAGGATCTGCATATAGTGCTCCATGTTGCGCTCCATAAAGGCCTCGGTATCGTCGATATAGGTGGCGTACTCCCACACCTGCACATCCTCGCCATATCCGTTGGCGTTGGGGATCATCTGCGGATCCATGGCGATGTAGTCGGCCTGAGCGATAATATCCTTCGAGAAATTCTTTGACCATCCGGGGCTCATAGGTTGCAGACCAACATATACGGGGTAGGGCTTAATCGCATCGATATATGCCTGCATCTGCTCATCGTTGGTAATGCCCCATGGTGCGACGTTCTCCATCACGCCAAAGGTTATGCCCATACGCTTTGACTTCTCGACAATCTGCTCAATGCTCTGCTTGTCCGAGCGATGCACGTGCAGATCCATCAACGGGAAGCTTGCGTTTGCGGGATTATGGTTTTCGGTGGCCGATACGGTGTTGAGTACACTATCTCCCACAATGGCACCTATGGCCATCGTGGCGGTTGTTTGGAGGAATGTTTTGCGATTCATAGTAGTGATTTTTAACAAAATTAATCACTACGCTCGAAACATGGCTTGATTTATATCAATTTCGTCACAGCAGGCCCGCTCTCACGCGGCTCAGCGACTCAGGAGTCATCAGCAGGTACGACGCTATATGCTTACCTGGCGCACGGCGTGCCGCCTCGGGATATTGACGCACGAAGGTCTCATAACGCTCACGGGCACTCTCGAAACGCTGTGCATCGGTCTTGCGGAGCGACTCCACCAATCCATCCTCCAACAGTCGCACATACAACTTCATGATCTGCGGCGACTCATCACACAACCGTCGAAACTCATCAAAGGGGACATTATGCACCACGCCATCCTCCAATGCCTCGATCATCAGCGTTGTAGGCTCTCGCATAAGCATACTGTCCGTGCAATATACCACCTCCCACTCGCAGCAGAAGTGCTCTGTAACCTCGATGCCGTTCTTGTAGTAGTATTGGCGGGTGAGTCCCTGCTCGACGATCAGGAAGTTGCGTGCTACCTGCCCCTCGGCAAGTAGCGTCTCGCCTTTGCTCACCTCCTGACGTACAAATATTGAGGCCAGCTGTTGTGCGGCCTGCTCGTCGAGTGTTGTGCCGAGGCGTGTAGCGAATTTATGGGCAATATCTACGGGTGTCATAGGAGTAAAAACGCCTGCTCGGATATTCGGGCAGGCGCATCTATTAAGTGTTGATTCTCTTACTTTGCGTAACTTACCGAGCGAGTCTCGCGGATTACGGTGATCTTCACCTGTCCGGGGTATGTCATCTCGTCCTGAATCTTCTTTGCAATGTCGTGTGACAATGACTCAGACTCCTGATCTGAGAGCTTGTCCGCACCTACGATTACGCGCAACTCACGACCCGCCTGAATAGCGTAGGTCTTAACCACTCCGGGGTATGAGAGTGCGATATCCTCCATCTCCTTCAAGCGCTTGATGTATGACTCTACAACCTCGCGGCGAGCACCGGGACGTGCGCCTGAGATAGCGTCGCACACCTGAATAATGGGGGCGATAAGTGATGTCATCTCCACCTCGTCGTGGTGAGCACCAATGGCGTTGCATACATCGGCCTTCTCCTTGTACTTCTCGGCGAGCTTCATACCGATAATTGCGTGTGGCAACTCGGGCTCATCGTCGGGCACCTTGCCAATATCGTGCAACAGACCTGCACGGCGTGCTGCCTTGGGGTTAAGACCGAGCTCCGATGCCATAATGCCTGCCAGGTTAGCAGTCTCGCGGGCGTGCTGCAACAGGTTCTGACCATATGACGAACGGTACTTCATCTTACCGATAAGACGGATCAACTCGGGGTGCAGGCCGTGGATACCAAGGTCGATGGCGGTGCGCTTACCCACCTCTACGATCTCCTCCTCGATCTGCTTCTTAACCTTTGCCACTACCTCCTCGATACGTGCGGGGTGGATACGGCCATCGGTTACGAGCTGGTGCAGGGCCAGACGTGCAATCTCGCGACGTACGGGATCAAAACCGCTCAGAATGATAGCCTCGGGGGTATCGTCAACGATAATCTCGATACCTGTAGCTGCCTCCAGGGCACGGATGTTACGACCCTCGCGACCGATGATACGACCCTTAACCTCGTCGCTGTCGATGTTGAACACCGTTACGGCATTCTCGATAGCGGTCTCAGTTGCTACGCGCTGAATCGATGTAACGATAATACGCTTTGCCTCCTTGGTGGCTGTGAGCTTAGCCTCCTCGATAGTCTCGCTGATGTAGGCATCAGCCTCGGCCTTTGCCTCAGCCTTCATATTCTCTACAAGAATATTCTTTGCCTCCTCGGCGCTCATACCCGAAATCTGCTCCAGACGAATGTTCTGCTCGCGGATAACCTGAGCGAGCTCCTCCTTGCGGGTATTGATAGTCTGCATCTGGCTGTCGAGCTGGCCCTTCAGGCGATCGTTCTCCTTGATCTTGCCCTCAAGGTCGCGCTGCTGGTTCTGCAGTGTAGCCTCGAGCTGCTTGGCACGCTGCTCAGCCTGTGCAACCTCCTGATTACGCTTGTTAACGGCACGGTCGTGCTCGCTCTTAAGCTGAATAAACTTCTCCTTTGCCTGAAGGATCTTCTCCTTCTTAATCATCTCACCCTCGGCCTCAGCCTCTTTCAATGCTATTTCACGCTGACGCTTTATTGTGTTTTTAGTAATGTATGTGGTCACCGCAACATAGGCGCTCACACTCACTACCGCCGCTATAAGGGCTGTTATCACTATTGTTACCATCTGTGAATTAAGTTAGTTATTAATATAATTTGTTAGTGTTGTTAGTGCATATAAAAAAACCGCATAGTGTTTCCTTTTCTTGTTTGACGAATCTGCCGATAAGTCAAGGTGTGGGGCTCCGGAGATCGCAATCTTCCAACGGTGCGCGCAGCACACCCTTTGCAGGGTTAAGGCCTGATTTTGAGTCTGCGAGAGTTGTCCCAATGTAATAAGTGTTCAGTTTCGCAAAGCTATAAGGAAATCTATGCGGGTAGATTTTCTATGTAAAGAACGTCTGTTTTTCGTGTGTCGTTATCACTCTTCCACACCTTGCCCCACTATTGGCGGGTGATGCGGTTGAGGTGCTTGTCAAGACGCTGCGATAGTTCATCCAACGCCTTCATATCTTCGCTGTCCATCTCGCTCTGTCGTGCGATGGCGATGTTGTTGATGCAGAGTCCCAATGCCGCCATGGCCAGACAATCCTGGTCGTTAAAACCCTCGAAGGTGTGTTTATATTGGCTCAATATGGCATTAATCTCACGCTCGGCCATACGATAAATCTCCTCCTTCTCCAGTTCGCTGACCTTGAGGCGAAGTTTATATGGCTTGCCTGCGATTTTGAGCTGTATGGCCTGTGTGGGCTCCTCTTTTTTCTGCTCTGCCATAGATTTTTAGTTTTACTCTGCTTGTGTAAGCAATGCTATGCACTTGTCAACCTCCCGCAATAACAGGTTGATGCGTGCACGCGATTTCTTATTATCGGCTGTGTTGCCAGCAAGGCTCTTGGCCAGCTGAAGGCGCTTGATCTCCTCTTTGAGTTCACGCACCTGCTCCTGCTCGCGTCGAAGCTCTACCTGCAAACGGTCACGCTCCTTGCACACTTCAGCCATATCGGCCTCGAGTTTCTCGTGCCGAACTATAACCTTCTCGGCTTGCGCCTGAATGTGTGTTATGATACTCTTACAAGCCATTATAAATAGGGCGTAACAAAAAATTCACTCTCAAAGATAGAAAAAAAATATATTTTCTACAAATTTTACCGCTCCATAGCGGTTAAAATATGTGTTTAGGGCTTAAATACAACATTATCGTCCTCGTTTTTGCGCCGGCGAAGTAACCTTGCCGTAGAGGTCGTAGCCGTCGGCTCCGGTGATGTAGATATCGTAGAAGCAACCACGGCGCAGTCTGCGCTCCGATGTGGGAATGAGTATTACCTGATCCACCTCGGGTGAGTCGTACTCGGTGCGGGCAACATAGTAATCGCCCTCGCGACCATCCACAATGGCTCGCAGTGTGCGGCCCTCGTATCGTAGATTGCTTGCCTCGGCAATGTCGGCCTGAGCCAGCATTATGCGGTCAGCTCGGCGCTGCTTATCCTCCTCCGATACATCATCTTTAAGGTTCTCGGCCGAGTATGTGCCCTCCTCCTCAGAGTAGGGGAATACGCCCAGACGCTCGAAGCGTACCTCGCGTACAAACTGCTCAAGCTCCTCGATGTCGGCCTCCGTTTCGCCGGGGTAGCCCACCAGCAGGGTGGTACGCAGAGCAATATCGGGTATGCGCTCACGCAGACGTGCGATAAGCTCCATCGCCTCGGCCTTCGAGTGGCGGCGTTTCATAGCTGAGAGCATATGGTCGGAAATATGCTGGAAGGGAATGTCGAGATATTTGCAAATCTTGGGCTCGGTGGCCATCACCTCAATCACATCCTCGGGGAAGGCGGCAGGGTAGGCGTAGTGCAGACGAATCCACTCGATGCCATCGATGCGGCACAACTCGCGCAGAAGGTCGGCCAGGCGACGACGACCATAGAGGTCGATGCCGTAGTACGTTGTATCCTGTGCAATGACCATAATCTCCTTCACGCCACGTGCGGCCAGCTTGCGAGCCTCGTCGAGTACCTGCTCCATAGGCACCGACTCGTGCTTGCCACGAATCAAAGGAATGGCGCAGTAGCCGCAGAGCCAGTTGCAACCCTCCGAAATCTTCAGGTAGGCGTAGTGTGAGGGTGTGGTGAGCACACGCTCGGTCTCGAGCTCGGCCTTATGCTCGGCACCCAGCGCGGAGGCTATGGCAGCCCAATCCTTTACACCAAAGTAGTCGTCCACCTCGGGAATCTCCTCGCGTAGTTCGTCGGCATAACGCTCACTAAGGCAGCCGATTACGAACAGGCGCTCGATGAGTCCAGCCTCCTTTGCCGCTACGGCATCGAGGATTGTGTCAATACTCTCCTGCTTGGCATCGCCAATAAATCCGCAGGTGTTAATCACGACCACCTTGGCATCGGTGCGGTCGCTGTCGAACGAGAGCTCATAGCCTGCCTCGGCAAGTTGTGCCATCAGGTGCTCGCTATCGACCGTGTTCTTCGAACAACCCAGCGTTATGACATTTATCTTTTTCATCTCGCGCTACTTCTGCTCCCCGAAAAGGGCGTCAACAAATTGGCGACGGTCGAACATACGAAGCTGGTCGATGCCCTCGCCGATACCTATATATCGCACGGGAATATGGAACTGATCGCTGATACCAATCACTACACCGCCCTTGGCCGTTCCGTCGAGCTTGGTGATGGTGAGCGACGTTACCTGCGTAGCCTGCGTAAACTGGCGTGCCTGCTCAAAGGCGTTCTGTCCTGTCGAGCCATCGAGTACGAGCATCACCTCGTGCGGAGCGTCGGGGATAACCTTCGCCATCACGTTGCGAATCTTCGTAAGCTCGTTCATAAGTCCAATCTTATTGTGCAGACGGCCAGCAGTATCGATAAGCACCACGTCGGCACCATTGGCTACGGCAGACTTCAATGTATCGTATGCCACCGAAGCGGGGTCGGAACCCATCTCCTGACGAATCATCGTAGCACCTGCACGCTCGGCCCATACAGCCAACTGATCGATGGCGGCTGCACGGAACGTATCGGCTGCACCTATATATACTTTACGGCCAGCCTTGGTGAGCTGTGCTGCGAGCTTACCGATGGTGGTGGTCTTGCCGGCTCCATTCACACCCACAACCATCATAACGTAGGGTGTGCCCTCCTTAACCTCAAGGCCGAAATCCTGCTGTGATGAGTGCGACTGCTCCAGCAGCGATGCAATCTCGTCACGCAGAATGGCGTTGAGCTCCGAGGTGTTCATATACTTGTCGCGTGCGATGCGAGCCTCGATGCTCTCGATAATCTTCACAGTAGTCTCCACGCCCACGTCCGAGGTGATGAGTACCTCCTCCAGATCGTCTAGCACATCGGCATCGACAGTCGAACGACCCGCCACGGCGCGTGCCAACTTCGAGAAGAAGCCCGTCTTGGTCTTCTGCAGACCCTCCTCGAGTTCCTCCTTCTGCACCTGGGCCTCGGCGGCCTGTGCCTTGGCCTCTACGGCCTGCTGCTCGGGTGTGGTAGCCTCGGCGCTATCTTTTTTCTTCTTAAAAAGGTCAAAAAATCCCATAATATTCTCTGTTTTTAGGCCTGCGGTGTGCGGCAGGCAAATAATCACACAAAGTTATGATTTTTTAATCATAATACCAAATATAAATCTCGGGCTCGATTGTGTGGGCAGGTGACCGACTGCGGATGGCATACGGTCGGTGGCTACGCTTGTGGTAATTTTGGTGAGGAGTTTGCTTGCTGGTTAATCTTAGCACGATTTTTGCCCAGGGTGGGGTATATCTATATAGTGTGTATTCTTTTCGAAAATATGAATCGATTATTTATTGCCATCTGCTTGTTGATTATGTGCTCTGCCTTTGCCTCTGTGCTTGATGCCACCACACCCCGTCCGGAGACGACTATCGATGGTGTGCGTGTTGAGAGGGTGGTTGCCTCGGCCGAGAATTGTGTGTTTTGGCGTTTTGCGAATACCAACGCCCACTCGGTGGAGGTGGTCTATGCCGTAGAGGATTATCCTGCGGTGACACTCACCCTGCAGGCGGGCGAGCAACGACAAATCCAGTCGGCCTATGGCGAGGCGTTGGAGTGCGGAGTGAGTGTGCGGCGCCTGTAGCGGTGGCACAACGGTATAAACACAAAAAGGCGTCCCCGAAGGAACGCCTTTTTTGTATTAAACCAGAGGTCTAATGCAAAAATTATTTCTCAGCGAAGTAAGCCTTGATGTCAGCCTCCTCAAGAATGTTCTGAGTCTTGAAGATGTAAGCACCGGTCTTCTCTGATTTCACCATCTTGATGCACTTGGTGTACTTCTTGTTGGTACCCGTTTTAAGGGTTGCAACTACTTTCTTTGCCATAACTTACAAAAAATTACTTAATTTCACGATGTACTGTTACCTTCTTCAAGTAAGGATTGTACTTCTTACGCTCCAAACGATCGGGTGTGTTCTTCTTGTTCTTGGTGGTGATGTAGCGTGACATACCTGCAACGCCTGACTCCTTCTGCTCGGTGCACTCAAGGATCACCTGAACTCTGTTACCTTTCTTTGCCATTTGTCCTTAATAAATTTTAGTAAACCTTCTTAGGAGCAACGGCCTCCTTCAAAGCGGCAGCCAAGCCCTTCTTGTTAATAGTTTTCATACCGGCGGTGGTTACCTTCAAAGTGAACCAGCGACCCTCCTCCTCAGACCAGAAACGCTTTGTCTTCAAGTTAGTGTTGAACTTGCGCTTGGTCTTGCGGTTTGAGTGAGAAAC
>JAGBUB010000023.1 GCA_017631035.1 Alistipes sp. | reverse complement strand
TTGGAGTCAGGTCTTTCTTGGATTGGTTTGTTCATCGCTCTTTCTCCTATGTTGGGTTTCATGGGTACCGTTGTTGGTATGATCGGTGCGTTCGACCAGATTCAGGCTGCTGGTGATATCTCTCCTACTATCGTAGCAGGTGGTATTAAGGTTGCGTTGTTGACTACTTTGATGGGTCTTATCTCTGCTGTTATTCTCCAGTTGTTCTACAACTACATCGTTGCTAAGATCGACACTTTGGTTAACACTATGGAGGATGCTTCAATCACTTTGGTTGACATCATGACTGCATACTCAAAGAAATAATTAAGACCTTAAAAAGATTTACAAACAATGGGAAAATTGATTAAATATCTGTCACCCATCCTAATTGCTGTATCTGTGGCTTTGGTCTTTTGGTGTGTATTTTCCACTCCTGAGGTTCCAACAGTAGAGAATGCTTCAGCAGTAGGTAGCACACTTATGTGGGGCTACGTTATCGCTGCCGCAGCTATCATCATCGCAGTATTTTCAGCTATTTGGGATTTGATCCAGAAGCCTGAGGGCATTAAGGGTACAATGTTTGCTGGCGTAGCAATCATCGCAATCATCGTAGGTGCTTACTTCATCGCTAACGGTCACGACTACCAGATCATCAACCTCGAGACACAGGGTGTTTTCGAGCGTGGTGAGACAGTAATCTCTGATGCAAGTATCCTCGTTGCTTATGTAGCAGGTGCTGGTGCTATCATTTCAGCAATCTATTCAGCAATTTCTGACGCATTAAAATAATTGAAGTAGTATAATGGGAAATAATAGAAAAACACCGGAAGTTCGCGCCGACTCTCAGGCCGATATCGCTTTCTTGTTGCTTATTTTCTTCCTCGTTGCTACTACAATGAATTCTGACAAGGGTTTGTCACGCGTGCTTCCGCCGCTGCCGCCCGAGGATGTTAAGGTTGAGGATCAGAAGATCAAGGACCGTAACGTATTGTTGGTATTCGTTAATGCTGCAGGTCAGATTATGGCCGGCGACGAGTCAATGGATATTCGCGGCTTGAAGGAGAAGGCTAAGGAGTTCATCACGAACGCAGCCGATGATGAGAATCTCCCCGAGAAGAAGGATACCGAGATCGAGTTGGAGGACGGTTCTAAGTGGACATACCCCGTTAGCGAGGGTGTAATCTCACTTCAGACTACTCGTGATACCAACTACGAGGTTTATATCATGGTACAGAACGAGTTGGCTCGCGCCTTCAACGAGGTTCGTGACAACGTTGCTATGAATAAGTTCGGTAGCGTATTCGAGGAGCTCAACGAGGATCAGCGTAACGCTGTAACCAAGGCTGTACCTTTGAAGATCTCTGAGGCTGAGCCTCGTCAGGGTGCAAAGAAGTAACGTATAACTAAGATAAAAGAAGAAAAGTTATGGCAGTAATGAAAAAATCGGGTGACAAGAAAGAGGTCCCCGCAATCTCAACCGCTTCGCTTCCTGACGTTATCTTTATGATCTTGTTCTTCTTCATGGTGTCTACCACCATGCGTGAGCAGGAGGTTATGGTACGTTACAAGTTGCCCCAGGCTACTGAGGTTGCAAAGTTGGAGAAGAAGAGTTTGGTTAGTACTATCAATATTGGTGTTCCCGCATCACACATGCAGGCACAGTATGGTACTGCTCCCCGAATTCAGTTGAACGACTCATTCAAGAGTGCACGTGATATTGGTGACTTTATCGGTGCAGAGCGTGATCAGCTCAACGAGGCTGACCGTGCACAGATGACTATCAGCATCAAGGCTGACCAGTACACCAAGATGGGTATTATCACCGACGTTAAGCAGGAGCTTCGTCGTGCTAACGCTCTTAAGATCTCTTACGCCGCACTTGAGGGCGAGGGTTATTAGTAGATTACACTAATAATAGTATAGAGCAGAGAGGGTGTCCTAACGGACACCCTCTTTTATTGTATATATATGTAAACATTGTACAATTTATCTGACGAAAAACTGTAGAGTACTAAGAAATCACAGATTTGGGTATAAAAGTGATTAATTCAGTATTATTTCTTATTATTTCAGTATTTTATTGTATTTATTGTGTATTTTTGAGTACCTTTGATAAGTCCTTAATAAAGAGGATAAATCATTTAAAACAAAAATTATGAAAATAAGAAAATTCGAAAACCAACCCAAAATCGTCAAGTACGTAGAGAACAATTTGGCAGGAATACACCTGCTGCAACTATCGCGATGTGCGGTTGGTTATGTAGTAAAGGGTGAAATACACGCCTATTATGGCGATGAACGTTACACCATAAATCAAGGCGACATATATTATATGGGAGCTGGAAACCATTATGTCGAGGAGATAGCTGGAGACGGCAAAGTATTCGAGCAGATTGTCTGCTACTATACGCCCGAACAACTACAACGAATTTTACTTAACCTAAATATGGGTTTCTCGATCAATATCACAAACTCGCATCTGTGCGAAAAGTGTCGAAAGTATAACCACGTATCACAACCAGCGACGGAGGTAATGCAGAGCTTCTTTTCCCATACTTCGATATATCTACAACACAAAGCCACTGTACACAACGCAGCAGCCGATGATATAAAGATGACAGAGCTGATTTATCTGATTATTACACAGGACAAGTCGTGTCTAAAGGGTAAGGTACTGAGCAATGTAGATTCATCTCGCGGGAACTTCGAGCAAATAATCTATTCGCATATATTCACAGATATAAGCATTGAGAAATTGGCCGACAAATGCAACCGCTCGCTCACCTCATTTAAGAAAGAATTCCGCCGTCACTTCTTTATGCCACCACACCGCTGGTTTATCAAACAGCGATTGATGCAATCAAGACTACTTCTCATCTCTACATCCAAATCAATATCAGAAATAGGAATTGAGTGCACGTTCCCCAACACATCTCACTTTATAAAACTTTTCAAAAAGCAGTACGGCCAGACACCGGCTATTTATCGCAATTCTCATCGTAACAGTGTGGTCGAGAATAACTTGTATGCCCCACAAGCAAACTATGGTAATGAAGAGGAAAACATAACTAAAGAAAGTATAGCGCTGTAGGAATACCAATTACTTAAATTTTTTAATAACAATAAAGGGAATTATAGTTCAAATTGAAGAAAATACGACAATTGATTTTGAAATTCAAAAAAAATAAGTACCTTTGTCAAAGCAAAGTGGGGTAACCCACATTCTCATTAACCTAACTAACCTAACACGGTGGTGATATGCTGTGAAGCACGTTACCACCTTTTTATTTTCAGTACGTTAGCTAAAACCTAGAACGGGTAACCCACACCAAAATTAAGCGCGGTATTCTTCCAGCGAAGATTATGAATCCAGCGCTCGCCCTCAGGACGGTTAGGATTATGGAGCTGAACACCCCAGTCAAGACGAAGTATAACAAACTTGATATCGATTCTCAAGCCAAGACCTGTATTCATACCAAGCTGCTTATAGAATGAGTCGAAATGGAAAACACCATCTTCGGGCACCTGCGCACGCTTGCCGCCAAGATACCACACATTTCCAACATCGAGGAACGTAGCACCGTGGAACATTCCCCACAACGGGAAGCGCAACTCAAGGTTAGCCTCCAGACGCATATCACCCATCTGCACAGGGTAAGGGGTATCTTGTTCGGGTGTATTACCCGGACCCAGGGTACGGGGACTCCATCCACGCATACTGTTACTACCTCCTACATAGAACAGACGATCGAACGGCAAAGCTGTTGAGTTGCCGTAAGGTACACCCACACCAGCAAAGATACGACCTGCTATGGCACTCTTCTCACCGAGAACAATCTTACGACTAAGGCTGATATCGCCACGCACATACTGCGAGTAACGCACACCAAGAAGAGTATAATAACCCTCGGGGGTCTTCTTCGAGAAGACTCTCTCAACCAGATTCATCAGGTTGCCCGACGATTCGAAGTTTGCGTGCAGAAGCGTAGCGTTGCCACCTATGTTTTTGTTCTGATTATTATATGTATACGAGGCCGATAGACCCACAATAGCCTGTGTCATATAACTCTGACGCAGATACTCGTTCTCGAGCGAGCTGAAGAAATCCTGATCGATGTAGCCAACGTGGATCCAATTGAGGTCAATCGGACGCAACTGATAGCTGTAACGGCCATTAATACTACGCCACGAGTAGGTCCACGTCGCACGCGTAAGGTCGCGACGATAGTAAGGGCGATCCTGATAGTTAAACGAGAGTTCAACCTTTGTTCGTGGCATATTCACGTTTCGTGTCATAAGGTTGAATGGCAAGATAAAACGCGGGAACGACAAACCAGCCGTAAGGCCAATCTCGTTTGCACGACGGCGCAGAGTGTGCGGCGCCTTCATATACTCGTAACCAAATGTAAGCGATGTGTTCAAAGTCTCAATACCACGGAAAAGGTTACGATTCTGGTAACCTACCGTAGCACTCAAACCATAGAAACTCGATGTTGTACTACCCTCAAGCTCTACGTTAAGGCCCTGCTTGAGTGTAGGCGAGGCAAGTATGTAGCAACGCAGATAACCCTCCTCGATATCATCAAATTTTGTGGGTGTATATGCCTCACGACCTTCACCCGCATAATGCACCACGAGAGTGTCATCCTGACCTCGAGGTATCTCCTCGAATACAATTCGTGCACTCTTGAAGTAACCCAGCGACATAATCTCGTTGTAGGTGCGACTCACCTCCGACGCACTGTAGGTAGTGCTGGGCGACATAGGTATGGCTGTATGCAACACCGCTGGGCGCACGCTGGGCTTATGGCTGCTGGAGATTATGTTAAGGCCCTTATAATAAGTGGTATCCTGCATAATACGGGCACGCTCCAGGCTGTCAACCGAAGGGTCGTAGTCGGGCAACACATTAATCTCGGTCACACGATAGACGCGATTATTGGCCTCGATAGCCGAGCCTCGCTCGTCGTAACCCGTAATGTTTCGCTTAACAATCATTCGAATTCCCACCCTGCGATCGCCACCGAGCGTATCGACACGATACTCTATATTATTTACCGAGAAATCGTAATAACCTCTGTCGTTAAGATATGATGCTATGCGTTCACGCTCACGGTCGAGAGCCGAGATATCGAAAACTTCGCCCACACGAATGAGCGACTGCGCCGTGTCAGCCTCAATAATGGGCGCCAACAGCTTATCGCGGAAGTCGTATGAAAGGCTCTTTATATGATAGGGCTCACCCTGATGAGTGCGATAGGTGACATAGGCTCGCTTGTTACGACGCAGAGTATCTACCTCATAATCAACCGTCGAGGAGTAATATCCGCGCGAGTTCATATAGGTCTTCAGATTTTGTGCGCTGCGCTGTGTGAGCACAGGGTCAAATAGTACGGGCTCCTCGCCCACTTTGCGCTTGAGATCGTTCCACCAATTATCCTTATCGGGGTTGGCAAGATTGTAGGCCCATACGTAGAAATTGGTGCCGAGGAAGTGTTTATTGGGGGTCTGACGCACATACTGTTCCATCTCTACTGGGGTGATACGCTCACTCTTGGACACCGAGCGGTCATCCTCAATCTTAACCCTCTGCAACAGATACTCACCCTGCGACAGACGACGTGTGACACTACAAGCCGAGCATAGAAAGCTCAGCACGCATATTATCATCATCGCCTTAAAAGTTCTCATCGTAAAAGTATCTGTTACAAACGGTGCTACCCAGCCCTAGCAAAGGCACACACCTCACCAAATTAATGTTCAAAAATAGTAATATTTCCTGCGATGAGCAAATAATTCTCTTAAGAGAATTGTTTTATAGCACAACAAACAACGAAACAGAGCATCCAAGAGGGGTTGCTTCGTAAATTTTTACTAATTTTACACCAGAAAAATATCTACCACTATGAAAGAGAAATTTTTGATGGCGGGCCCCGTAGCCCTGCACATTGCCGATTCTGGCATTGGAGAAAAGTGTGTTGTGCTGCTGCACGGATACCTTGAGTCGATGTATGTTTGGGACGACTTTGTACCCCTGCTTACCCCTAAGGTGCGTGTAATTACGGTCGACATACCCGGCCACGGCATCTCACAGATACTGGGTGAGGTACACACAATGGAGATGATAGCCGATGTACTTCGCGATATGCTCGATGCGCTTGGCATCGAGAAGTGTACGATGGTAGGCCACTCGATGGGTGGATACATCTCTCTGGCCTTCTGTGCTCGCCACGCCGAGCGTCTGGAGGGTTTGGTATTGCTGAGCTCTTCGCCCAACCCCGACACCGACCTCAAGAAGGAGAATCGCCGTCGCGAGATAGCACTCGTCAAGGCAGGCAAGAAGGATGCGCTGGCACGCGTAGCCCCCGAGGCAGGCTTTGCCAAGCAGAACCGTCGCCGACTAAAGAGTTATATCGACGACCTTGTCGAGCAGGTACACATCACAGAGGATGAGGGTATTATAGCCCTGCTTGGCGGTATGATCGAGCGCGTAGACCAAAACCAGATGCTGCGCGAGTGTGGCGTGCGCCAACTCTTCATTATGGGACGTCACGACGGATATATTTCGGTCGAGGCAGCCGAGGAGTTTATTGCCCGCAACCCGCAAGCCCAGGTGGCGTGGCTCGAAAATTCGGGACATATGGGCTTTATCGAGGAACCGGAGGCTTGCGCTGAGGCACTACTGGGCTTTATCGAGGCTAAATAACAAGATTAAGCACATTATTTCCGAAAAAAACGCGAGGAAGGTTGCTGTTTCGTTTTTTTTAACTATCTTTGCACACCCTTATTGTGAGGGGATAAAAACTAAAAATTAAAAACAATGAGAGTTTGCGAGATTACAGGTAAAACTGCTGTAGTGGGTAACAACGTTTCTCACTCAAACCGCAAGACTAAGCGCAAGTTCAACACTAACTTGAAGACAAAGCGCTTCTGGTCTGAGGAGGAGGGTCGCTGGTTTACTTTGAAGGTAACCACCGCCGGTATGAAAACAATTAACAAGAAGGGCTTGGCTGCCGCTCTGAAGGAGGCCGTTGCACCTAAGAAGGTTTACTAAAATTTATTAAGGACAAATGGCAAAGAAAGGTAACAGAGTTCAGGTGAT
>JAGBUB010000002.1 GCA_017631035.1 Alistipes sp. | reverse complement strand
GCAGCCTTCTCACCCATACAGTCGCCAGCGAAGTTAACCTTTACGCCCAAGCGAGCCTCGATAGCGGGGATAATCTGCTCCAAAGAGAACTTGGGATCGGGATTCTTCTTGGGACGACCGAGGTGTGACATCAGGATCACAGCACCGCCCTTCTCCAACACCTTCTTGATGGTGGGGATTGCAGCACGGATACGAGTGTCGTCGGTTACCTGACCCTCGCCATTGAGGGGTACATTGAAATCAACGCGGATGATTGCACGCTTACCTGTGAAATCGTAGTTGTCAATTGCGAACATAGTGTTTAAGTTTTATAAAGTTTATTGTGTTTATGAAATTTCTTTGCAGAATACGGGCAAATATACTCAAAATTTCGATACCTTATATCCCTATCGTCGCCTTTTTGCAGAAAATGTGGCGATTATGCATATTTGGCTCTTCGTTCCAGGCGGCTCTCTACGGGTGCTTTAGAGCCCTTTCGGGGCAAAAAGTGGAGATTTTGAGGGTACATTCGCCACAAAATGGAGTGTTTCGTCCCCTAGCTGCGGTCTTTCATAACTTTTCGGGGTGCTTAACCACATAAATTTTGCAGTTCAGAAAAAAAAATTGACTTTTGCATCCGAAAATCCGTCAAAACGGAATACGGCCCAACAACAAAAAGCAAATCAAACAAACCAATATTAACAACGACGCGTCGCAAACCTTTCCAGCAATCGGGTTGTGGTGCGTGATAAAAGAAAAAGTATGAAGATTTTTTACAAACTTACATTGGCTCTCGCAGCCGCAATGATGGTTGTCACCTCGGCTTTCGCAGGTGGCCCTATGACCAACACAAACCAGAGTGCACACTTCTTGCGTAGCATCGCTCGCGGTACATCACTCGATACAGATGCAGTATACACCAACCCTGCAGGTGTTGTATTTATGGATAACGGCTTCCACATTGGTATCAACGACCAGATGGCTAAGCAGACCCGTACAATCACATCATCTTACGCTCTCTTTGCTCAGGGCGCACAGAACAACGGCGCTACAACAAAGGATTTCAAGGGTGAGGTATTCTCTCCGCTGATTCCCAGCCTTCACTTAGCGTGGAAGCACAACCGCTGGGCACTTATGGCGGGTATTGGCGTTAATGGTGGTGGTGGCTCATTGGAGTTCAGCGATGGTCTGGGCTCTTTCGAGCGCCAGTTCGCTATCCTTCCCTCTGCAATTTCTCAGTTGGGTGGCACTTTGGGCGCTATCAACCCTGCAATGGCTGTGTCGGTTTCACAGTACGATATGAATATGGAGCTTACAGGTAAGTCAATGACTTTGGCTTTCAACGTAGGTGGTGCATTCCGTATTACCGACTGGTTGTCAATCGCCGCTCAGGTACGTGTAGGTGTTACCAACAACTCATATGTTGGTGCAATCGACAACATTAAGATCAACCCCACAATGGCTGCTATGGGTCTTACAGGCCAGATGATGTCGGCTGCAGATTTCTTCAATGCTGCTGGTGCGACTTTGGGCGCTATTAACCCCGCACTTGCTGCTACAGCTACTCAGTATGCTGCACAGACTAAGGATCACATCCTCGATGTTAAGCAGAAGGGTATCTCAGTAAGCCCCATTATTGCATTGGCTTTCCACAAGGGACCCTGGGACGCTTCATTGAAGTATGAGTTCAAGATGGGCACCGAGCTCGAGATTGAGTCGGCTGAAGTATCAGCTTCTGACCCCATCATCAACGGCATCTTCCCCGATGGCGCAAAGGTAAAGTCAGAGACTCCCGCTTTGTTGGCTGCTGCTGTTAGCCGTCACTTCGGTCCCGTTAAGGTTACTGCAGAGTGGCACCACTACTTCGATAAGGACGCTGAGAACTCATTCTCACCCACAATCGATGGCAACACTAACGAGTACTTGATGGGTGTTGAGTGGTCGATCAACGACCGTTGGTTGGTATCGGCTGGTGCACAGCGTACACAGCTCAATATGATTGAGAACAACTACTCTGATATGAACTACTCGATCTCATCTTGGTCAGTAGGTGGTGGTTTGGCATTCCTCTGCACCGACAACATTCGTCTTAACCTCGGTGTGATGCCCACATTCTACGAGACAGCAACATCTAACGGTTCTGTAGCATTGTCGGAGACTGTGAGCTTGCCCACAACAGATGTTTACAAGCGTACATCACTTGCTTGGGGTATCGGCCTCGATTTGAAGTTTGGTCGTAAGTAATCGACCATCGACGATATAACTCTGCCTCCACTTGTACGGAGGCAGGGCTAACCACCGCCACCAATGGCCAGAGCAACGACTTGCCATTGAAGGTAATGTGACGGTGGAGTGCACAGAGCAATCTGTGCTATCGCAGGAGCAGCAGAGCGTGAGCACGGCGCCAACGCCGACGAACTACGTGACCATCTGAATAACGCGACAATTCGGATTGACACGGAACCTCTGAAACGTTTTAAGTGCAAGCGCACTGCTTCCCGCGCGATAACTTTACAGGACGCCAAGGGTGTAACCCTTCGCTCGGCGAGTGAGACTCGCGACAACGGTGTCTTGTCTAAACCTTTAAGAAGAATATACTCTTTTTGTAGAATATGGTTTTTTGATTGCTGGTCGGCTGCGCCCTTAGTGACGCAGCCGTTTTTTATTGCCCCAGGAGCAACGAGAAAAGAGAATTTTATTCCGCCCTTGGGGTGGGAAAAGGTGGAGCCCGAATGTGCCACACGGCAAAATAAAATAGGTTGTCCTACGCGGACAACCTATTTTGCTTGATAAGAAGACTTATTTTGACGCTGCACGAAGCCCGAGGGCACAGAGCATACTAAGAGTATGTGAGTAGACAGAGGGCAAGGCAGATGCCCAAAGAGCCTTCTTTGGCGGTTTCTTAAGCCAGCGATTGCATCTCAATCAGGTGAGCATAAATTCCACCCTTGGCCATCAGCTCGGCGTGTGTGCCCTGCTCGGCAATGCGGCCTGCGTCGATTACGATGATGCGGTCGGCATTGTGGATGGTCGAGAGGCGGTGAGCAATAACAACCGATGTACGACCCTCCAGAAGCGTTGTGAGAGCCTCCTGAACCAGCTTCTCGCTCTCGGTGTCGAGTGCCGAGGTAGCCTCGTCCAAAATGAGTATCTCGGGGTTACGCAGCACGGCACGGGCGATGCTCAGGCGCTGACGCTGACCACCCGAAAGCTTGGTGCCTCGGTCGCCGATGTTGGTGTCGTAGCCATTCTCGCTCTGCATAATGAAGTCGTGGGCGTTGGCCACCTTCGCAGCGGCGATAATCTGATCGAGGGGCGTGCCCTCGCGGCCCATAGCTATGTTGTTGCGGATAGAGTCGTTGAAGAGGATGGTCTCCTGCGAGACGATACCCATATGCGCGCGCAGGCTCTCCTGCGTGTAGTCGGTGATAGGACGGCCATCGATGTAGATGCCACCCTGCTCGGCGTCGTAGAAGCGGGGAATAAGCTCGCTCAGGGTTGACTTACCGCCACCCGAGGGGCCTACCAGCGCTACGGTCTCGCCCTTGCGTACCTCGAACGATATGTCGTGCAAAATCTTGCGACTCTGGTCGTAGCTGAAGCCTACCGAGCGGAACTCAATCTTATCGTTGAACTGCTTGAGCTCGACAGCATCCTTCTTATCCTGCACGGCGCTCTCGGCGTCGATAATTGAGAATACACGCTCACCGGCGGCAATACCCTGGTTGATATTGGCAAACTGGTCGATGAACGAACGCAAGGGGCGTGTGAGCTGCGAGAAGGCTGCTATGTATGCCACAAATCCCGATGCCATAAGCTCACCACTCTGCACCAGCGAGCCACCAAAGACAAGCACTACCGAAATAGCCGTAATGCCCAGGAACTCACTCATAGGCGAGGCCAGCTGCTGCTTGCGAGCCATCGAGATAAGGATTGACGAAATCTCAGCATTTATCGCGCGGAACTTCGAGCAAATATAGTCGAAGGCGTTGTAGCTCTTCATAGCCTTCACACCTGTGAGCGACTCCTCCATAACGCTCACCATATCGCCCATACGCTCCTGACCACGCTGTGCGGGGTGGCGCAGACGCTTGACGATGGAGCCGATGATAAGACCCACAACGGGCAGGTAGAGAATCGAGAAGAGTGTTAACTGCCAAGAGATACCCACCATAAGAGCCACGTAGCCGATGATAAGGAAGGGCTCGCGGAAGGCCACCTGCAGGGTGTTGGTGATGCAGAACTGCACGATCATAACGTCGGAAGTGATCTTCGACATAATATCACCCTTGCGCTGGTCGCTGAAGTAGCCCACGTTCATTGTCATCGTGCGCTCGAACATCTCGTTACGCATACGCTGCAGAGTGCGGGTACGCATCACCTCGACGGTCATCGAGCCAAGATAGCGGAACAGGTTGCTCAGCACGTTCGAGAGGATGAGAATAGCAGCCAGCATACCCAGAAGATATGTGATTCTGTACTCTGCACCGAAGAGCAACGTATATACATAGTTAAGCGCTGTATTCAGGAAGTCGGCATTGAACTCCACAGCGGGAAACTCATACACAGGCACGAACTCATACCCCTCGGAGAAGAGTGTACCGATGATTGGGATAATCATCGTGTAGGTGAAGGTGTTGAACAGGGCGTGCAACACCGAGTAGAAGAAGTAGGGTATGGCATAGCGACTAAGCGGTGAGGCAAAGCCCAGCAGTCGCAGGTAGGTTTTCATCATAATTAGTAGTGTTATTTTGCTTCTGTACCTTTTTTCGTTTAAGGCGAGGTCGCTACGCTCCTAAACGAGCACAACCAAAGGTAGTATGTTTTATCTCTTATATCAGTCCCTCATTGGCATACTCCTCGACTGCGGCCTCAAAGCGTGCGATGGTCTCCTCCATCGACACATAGGACTTACCGCCGGCGGCATTCTTGTGGCCACCACCCTCGAAGTAGCGTGCTGCAAAGAGGTTTACATCGACCTTACCGCGCGAGCGCAACGACACACGAATAAAGTCGGTGTGCTCGATGAAGATGGCCGACATACGCATCTTCTTCACCGTTAGGGGGTAGTTCACAAAGCCCTCGCTGTCGCCCTGCTGGAACCAGAAACGACGCATCTCAGCCTCGGTGAGTGACATATGTGCCACGGTGCCCTTGCGCAGGAACTTCATCTTGCGGTTGATGGTGTAACCAAACAGGCGTGCACGGCCCTCGGTGAAGGAGTTATATACATTATTATAAATCTGCGGAATATCGATACCCGTAGCCGACAATACGGCCAGCGAGCGGTAGAGCTCAGGCGTGAGGTGCGAGAATGAGAAGTTACCCGTGTCGGTCATCATACCCACATACAACACTTCGGCCTGTGTGGCCGTTACGCTCTGGGCGCCCCACAGCGCCTCGATGATTGAATAGACCAGGAAGCAGGTGCTCGACGACTCGGGGTGCGAGAAGATGATGTCGAAATCCTGCGAGGGGTCGAGGTGGTGGTCGATGAGCACACGTCGAGCCACGGTGTTGGCGGCAATCACATCGCCCAGCGCGTCAAGACGCGAGAGGGTGTGGAAGTCGAGGCAGAAGATAACGTCGGCCTCGGCCACTGCCTTGGCGGCACGCTCGGCCTCGTTGCGATAGATTACGATGTCGCGTATGCCTGTCATCCAATCCAGATAGTAGGGGAACTTGTTGGGCACTATGCAGGTGGTCTGATGGCCACGGCTACGCAGCGCCTCGGCCCACGCCAACGACGAGCCTACGGCGTCGCCATCGGGGTTGGTGTGCGAGAGCACGACTACCTTGAGTGCGGGCTCCGAGAGAAGAGCCGACAACTGCTCAATGCTATTTTGCGATAACTCCATATCGTATGTTTTAACTCTTTGGCCGATGGGGCTGAGCCCAAAGTGCGACAAAGATAATAATTATTGGTCGTTTTGAGCACTCCGTAATTGTGCCCGAAGTGGTTTTAATAGGTCTTTTCGTGCTTAATTGCACCATCGCGACCCACAATCTTTACATATACACCCTCGCTCGACGAGCGCACCACCATAGCGCTCACATTGTCGTTGGCGATGATGGGAAACTCCACCACACCTGGCTGCACGGGGAAGATGACCTGCTTATGCAGGTGTGCCGAGAGCATAACGTCGATGTCGGCCTTGTTGAGGATAGGCAGCAGCAACTCGCCCAGGTGGGCATTGCCTCGCCACGTCATCAGATCGGGCACCACCTTTGCGTTCTGCTCCACCTCGGCCATACGCTCAACGGTTGGGGGGATATGCACGATGACGATGCGGCGCTCGGCACGGCGGAAGGCCTTGCTACGTACCACCTGTTTGAGCCACTCGGCCTGCTCCTCGCGGTAGCGGTCGAAGTCGACCAGACCGGCATAGACGGGATGTGCGTCGTCCTTATCCTCGCCACAGTCGAGCATCACCACGGCCGTAGTGCCGAAGTAGTAGACGCCATAGTACTTGCCATCGCGTGTGTTGTGGATATAGTCGCCATATTGGCGTGCCAGATGGCCACGGGTCTCGTGGTTGCCACGCACCACAGCAAAGGGTTTTTGTGTGGCGAACTTCTCGACCGACACGTCGATGAAACTTGCGTAGGGCTGACCCTGCTGCGAGTAGTGGCTCATAATGTCGCCATTGTAAAAGACCATCGAGGCTTCGTCGAGCGGCATATGTGAAAGCAGGTCGGCGCACTTCTTTGCGTCGTCGTGTATGTCGTTGGCCACAACAAAGGTTACGGCCTCGGCCTTGGGGTCGAACGTTGAGAAGGTGTACCACTCTGAGGCTATCTCCTCGCCGAAGGTCACCTTGTAGGGCTCGAACGAGAGCATACGCTTCGATATGATGCGGTACTCATACTCGGTGGCAGGCTCCAGCCCCTCGATGTGAATCGAGTTGAGGGTGTTGTCGGCCTCGAACAGTCCATCCTTCGAGGTGCGGCACAGGCGTACCTGCTCAGTCCCCTTACGTCGTATCTCCACGCCCGAGAATCCTCGGTGCGAGGTGGTAAAGCACACTATGACTCCATCGTAAGTCAGGCCCTGCAAGTAGGGGCCGTGGTTGATGGTGTAGGGCTCGGCATCGTTCTGCGCCACGCCCAAGGTAGGCAGCAGCATCAAAATGAGCGCCAGACGTAGGAGGAGGTTGTTTTTCATAGTTATTTATCGGTTGTTATGCATCTACTCGCTGTCCTTTCCACGCACAATCATACCGCGTGATTTCAAATCCTGCTTCTCCATTCTGATTGCTGTGTGCTTGAGTGAAGAGTCATCGATGGCACGCGTTGTGGGCTGACCCTCGAACAATGCGCTCTTTCCGCCGCCACCTGCAATGAAGAGTGTCTCGCCACAAATCTGCATTACAGTCTCGCACAATGCGATGTCGGCCTTAAGATCTCCCCAAGAGGTAACAGGAATGGGGAAATAAGCAGCAAACGTACGCACACCGTTAGAGAAAGATTGGTCGGCAGCCTTCGCTGCGAGATTGTGCTCGGGAGTGATACCCTCGCCATAGTCAGAGAAGCCCTTGCCGTTCTGGTTCATAAAGGTGATGGGGGCAAACTCGTACTTGTAGCCGTCGTGAGTCTTGTAGGTCACCTCCATACCGCAGTTCTTACCCTCGGTGATGTTACCCACCAACTCAACCTCAACATCCAGACCGCGCAGACCCACGATAACCATCTCGCTGGCCGAAGCCGAGAACTCCGAGCAGATGATCCACACTTTTTTAAGACCGAGGTTAGGCAGGTCGACACTGGCCGAAGAGTCTTTGGGAGTGTAACGATTCTGCAGTGTAAGTTCTTCGTCATCATAGATTTTGTTGTTGGGGTTGTGTACCAGACGTGCATATATCTTGTCGGGGCCTACGTAGCTCTCGTCGAGGAGCATACTTGCCAGCAACACGCTCGATGTAACGTGACCGCCACCATTTGAGCGCAGGTCGAGAATAACATCGGTTGCACCCTTCTCAACCAGAGTCGAAATGGCCTCAACCATCTTCTCATCGAAGTCCCAATCAAACGAGAGGTAAGAGAGGTAGCCAATCTTCTTGTCACCAAGATCGAAAGGAAAAGCGCTATCGATTGTGAGCAAGTCGCCATAGGCGATGGGGTTACGCTCGAAGTTTGTGGCCGGAAGCTCACAATCGAAGAACTCATACGTGTGCGCATCATCGTTTCGGCTATACATCTTGAGAGTCAGATTATCCTCGCCAGTTTGCAACGAAGTCCACCATCTTGCATAGTTGAGGTCGGTAATGGGCGCACCATTAATCTCAACAATCACGTCACCACGCTTGATGTTCGCATCATCGGCTGACGATGCAGGGTAGACGTGGTCGATGACGAAGAAATAGTTTGAATCATCGTATGATGAGATAGGGCCATCGCCCAAATAGTTCAACACGACTTTTTTGCTCAAGATGTAAGGCGTGAGCTCGATACCGTAGCCCTTCTCCACGGGAAATCCCGCACGCGTAGTGGCCGCAGCCGTGCTGGTCTTCTTACGGTCGACATATGAGTAGAACGTGCGCTGGCCGTCGCTCTCACCGCCATCGTCGGCATTGGTCGTGAGCTTTGCCAGAGTCTTATCCAAGAACTTGTCCCACGCCAGCGACATATCGAAGGTTGAGTGCTTCTCGATATACTCATCCAGCCACATATACTCCTTCTTCAGGCGGCCATCCATCCACTCTACAATCTCATCAATCTCATCCTCTGTTCCCGAGCCGCTGCCCGAGCCACTGCCGCTGCCGCCACCACCTGTAGGATCGTCGCCGCAAGCCGCCAAGGCAAGGGCAAATGTTGAAAATGCAACCAATGATACTCGACGAAGTAGTGTCGCAGGTGTGAAAAAATTCTCTCGTTTCATATTGCTCTGATGTTTTGTAATTTTCAAAGGTAGTGATTTTTATTTATTTCTCCGCTTTTTGGGCCGAAAAGTGACGGCAGAACTCCTTTATTCCGCACTCGGCGCACTTGGGCGAGCGGGCTATGCATACATATCGGCCGTGCAGGATGAGCCAATGGTGCGCCACGGGCAGCAGATGCGAGGGTATGTGTCGCCCCAACTGCAACTCGGTCTGCAACGGAGTCTTCGCTCCGCGCGTGAGGCCTATGCGGGCCGCCACACGAAAGACGTGGGTATCGACGGGCATAACCTCCTTCTGCCAGATGACTGCACCGATGACGTTGGCCGTCTTGCGACCTACGCCCGGCAGGCGCTGCAGCTGCTTAAGGTCGCTGGGCACCTCGCCTCCAAACTCCTCGACCAGCATACGCGCCATCGCGGCCAGGTGACGAGCCTTGTTGTTGGGGTAGGATATGCTGCGGATGTAGGGAAAAATCTCCTCGGCCGTGTGTGCGGCCATAGCCTCGGCCGTGGGCATAGCCTCGAACAGCGCAGGGGTGGTGAGGTTGACACGCTTGTCGGTGCACTGCGCCGAAAGGATTACGGCCACCAGCAACTCGAAGGGGTTGCGGTAGTTGAGTTCGCTCTCGGCTGTGGGCATCGATGCCTGGAAGTAGGCTATGACAGCATCGTATCGTTGTTTTATGGTCATCGTGTTGTGTAAAAATGGTTTATGCAAAAATACGAAAAAAAAGAGGTTGCACAACATTTCTGCCGGCAACCTATATTCCTATATACTCGGAAATTGTATAACAGGAGCTATTTTGAAGCTGCTCGATGGCCGAGGGTGCGGAGCATACTAAAGGTATGTGAGCAACCCGAGGGCGAGGCAGATGCCAAAAGAGCCTTGTTAGGCAATTTCCTACTCCTTGATGCGAGTCCAATAGAGGGTTACACCCACACCCATAATGGTGCCGCGCAGCTTGAGCTTGTCGGCAGTCTCGAACTCGGCTGTGGCATTCACACGAATACCCTTGGTGGGGTCGTAAATCTTAGCACCAGCCCAACGCTTCTCCTTAGCATCGTACTGCAAGCCCTTGACGATTACAATCTGGTCGACATCGACATTACGCAACGCCTTGTCGGGGTTCTTCTCATCCTTGCGCTTCTTGCCATCCTTGCCATAGGGGTTCTCAACCCAATATACCTGTGCGTCGTAAGTGCCGTCGCTGTTCTTTGTCACGCGAACCTTGCTCTTGCTGCCGCCACGGTCGGTGAGGTAGTTACCCACGATAGCATCGGGGTTGTTGTTGCTCGAGTGCTGAGCCTCGGCCGTAGCCACAAAAGCAAAGAGGCACAGGAGTGTAGTGATAATGCTCTTCATAATGTTTGAAATTTCTTATTTAGTGTTCGTTTTCGGTGCAAAGATATAAAATTTTACCTTTCTACAGCCAAAATCGAACACAAAATAGGAGATTTCGAGCAAAAAACCTGCTACTGCAAATCGATAGAGTTGAGCAACTCCAGACGGCCGTCGCCCACGATCTTCACGATAAGCTCGCCGAAGAGCGTATTCTGCCAAGCGAACCACTTGCGGGTGAAGTTCATCGGGTCATCGACATTGAACGACTCGTGCATAAAGCCGGTGCCGGCGTCGGTGCGCATAAGCATCTCGATGCACCACTTGATCTCGGCATCGTCGTTAGATGTGAAGGCCTTCATCATAATACTCATAGGCCAAGCCATATCGTAACCGATGTGGGGTCCACCGATACCCTCGCCTGCCTTGCCACGGAAGAAGTAGGGGTTGCTCTCGCTCCACACATAGCGGCGTGTGTTGGCATAGATTGCGGGGTCGATAACCTCGGGGTTGAGGTAGTCCATAGCCAAGAGGCTGGGCACATTGGCGTCGTCCATAAAGAGCTGGTTGCCAAAGCCATCGACCTCGAAGGCGTAGATTGTGCCGAACTCGGGATGATCGTATGTAGCATACTTATCGAGTGCCTCGCTTACCTCCTGGGCAAGTGCTGCGCACTCCTGTGCCAGAGCATTCTCGCCATTTACCTTGGTCAAAATCTCGGCAGCCTTCTGTAGTGCCGACACAGCGAAGAAGTTCGACGGGATGAGGAACTGCAACACGGTAGCGTCGTCAGAGGGTCGGAACGACGACACGATAAGGCCCACGGGGTTGATGGGTGCTCCCAAGCCATCGTTCGAGAGGGTGTCGAACTGGCGGTCGGTTACACGCAGGAATGTGTAGGGGCCATTGCCCTCCTTGCGCTGCTGCTCCTTGAAGGTCTTCAGCACATTCTTGATTGCCGCGAGCCACTCCTCGCCGAAGATTGATGTGTCGCCCGTAACCATCCAATAGTAGTAGGCCAGACGGATGGGGTAGCAGAGTGAGTCAATCTCATACTTGCGCTCGTGCAGCTCGGGCTTCATATCGGTGCGGTCGCTCATCCAGCCTGTGCCTGTAGCGCCATCGTTGAAGGCGTTGGCATAGGGGTCGATATTAATCGAGAGGAACTGGCGGTTGATAACGCCTGCGAGCATAGCCTTGAGGTGGGCATCGTCGTTGGCATAGGGCACATAGGGCCACACCTGTGCGCCCGAGTCGCGGAGCCACATAGCGTGAATGTCGCCCGTGTAGACAAACGTATCGTCCTTGCCATCCTTTGTGCGGTAGTGCACGGTGGTGTCCAGAGTGTTGGGGAAGCAGTTTGAGAACATCCACGCCAGACGCTTGTTGGTGAGGAGCTTGGTTATGCGCTCAATCTCGGCCTCGACAGCCTCGGAGGTGAACAGGCGCTCACCCTCGGCAGGACGCTGGCACACATACTCGCCATCCACGATAGGGGCGGGAGCAGGGGCTACCTGCGAGTAATCGGTAAGGGGTTGGGGCTCCTGCGTGGGAGCCGACTTAGAGTCGCACGCAACGGCTGCAAGCGACACAGCAATGGATAGGATTAGGTGATTAAATTTCATAAAACTTGGTTTTCGTTGTTTATTTGGGTGGAAAGTTACCACTTTTTTCGCAAAAAAGAGTTTTTTCGCTTAACTTTGGCTACATAGAATACAAACCAAACATAAAGAATATAAAGAATTAAAATGCAGAATACATATTTAGCATCAAAACCCCGTTACGAAATACTTGACGGACTGCGTGGCGTTGCGGCGGTAGTAATACTTGTCTATCACCTCTTCGAGGCTTGTGGCACGGTCTTGGGTCACGCCTATCTGGGTGTTGATTTCTTTTTCGCTCTCTCGGGCTTTGTTATTGGCTACGCCTACGACGACAGGTGGGGTAAGATGAGCGTTGGCGACTTCTTCAAGCGCCGCCTTGTGCGCCTGCACCCTATGCTCATTATGGGTACTACGATAGGTTTTCTGCTCTACTACTTCGGCAAATGTGAGGCCTTCCCCTACATAGGCACACAGCCCTGGTGGTGGGTGGTGGTGATGTATCTCTACACCTGCCTGATGTTGCCTATGGCCCGAGAGTGGGATCTGCGAGGCTGGGACGACACCAACTCATTCAACGGCAGCACGTGGTCGTTGCAGTGGGAGTATATTGCCAACATACTCTACGCTCTGGTTCTGCGCTTTTTGCCCAAGGCGGCACTCATTGCACTCACGGCGGTGGCGGCAATGGGTACTATCGACATTACCTTCAACCTCGATATGCTGGGTCTGCTGGAGGGTCGTTTTGGTGCTCCCCATACGGTCAATGGCGGCTGGAATCTATCGTCGCAGGAGTTATACGTTGGTGCTGTGCGACTGGCTTATCCGTTCCTTGTGGGACTGCTGCTCTCGCGCCTTAAGGTTGCTATCAAGGTTCGTGGTGCCTTTACGCTCTGCTCTTTGCTGGTGGCAGTGATGATGCTGTGGCCCGTGATGGAGGGCAGTGTGAATGGCATCTACGAGGCGGCGTGCATCCTTATCCTTATACCCGCAATCGTGGCTATCGGTGCCGGTAGCACGGTGAGTGGCAAACCAATGACGAGCCTGTGCAAGTTCCTTGGCGAGATTTCATATCCTTTGTATATTACCCATCTGCCGCTCATATATATGCAGTTGGCGTGGATGTCGAACAACCCCGATGCAACCAAGGGCGAGGCCATCGTAGTGGCTGTAGCGGTGGCGGTGTTGTCGATTGGTCTGGCTTACGCTTCGCTCAAACTCTACGACCTTCCCGTGCGTGAGTGGCTCACCGAGCATTGGCTGAAGAGAAAGGCAAAGAAATAATAATAAACTCAAAAACCCTTTACGTTATGAAGTGGCCCATTATTGGTATTGTAATTTCGCTGGTACTTATTCTCGTTGGATTTTTAGACGATTATACACGTCTTACGATGGCAGGCGTAGTCTTTTTGATGTGTAATGTGGGTGTTATCATCGGCATCAAACTCAAGCAAAAAGAGCAATAGTTTCTGCACGGCAAACACTCATTGGAGGCCATAGTGAAGAGGCGCGCAGGGTACAAAATGCCAAATTAAATTGGATTTTTGTACAAATGTTGTTATATTTGCACATCAAAGTGCCCTACGAGGTCGGCTTCAACTCTCGTTTTTGTGCTTTTTGGCAGGGAAACGGGGCGGTCAAAGGTGTGCCTATAGGGTTATTGTTAAACTAATTAGGATTACTTATGGATGATGGCTACCAATGCACGCATAGCGGCTGTGTCGTATCTCAATACGATACCATTCATCTATGGTATCCAGCACGAGGGTAATCTTCGCGCCGACCTTCTGTTGGCTCCACCCGCAGGGTGCTACGAAAATTACATCTCAGGCCGTGCCGACATCGCTCTGATGCCCTCGGCAATGGTTCCCACACTCACCTCAACAAACATCATCACCGACTACTGCATAGGCTCATCGGGCAAGGTACGCACCGTTGTGCTGCTGTCGAATGTGCCCATCAATCAGGTGCGCCGTGTATTCCTTGATGCTCACTCACGCACCTCGGTGCAGTTGTGCGGTTATCTGGCCTCTAACCTGTGGCACATTGCCCCCGAGTGGTACGACCTGCAGGACTATTCGCAGGTGGCCTTCGCGCAGAAGGATGATGCATTCCTGCTGATTGGCGACAAGGTGTTCGACCACGAGGGGTTGTTCAACTACTCGTACGATCTGTCGGAGGAGTGGAACCGCTCGACAGGTATGCCCTTTGCCTTTGCCGTGTGGGTGGCCCGCAAGGGTACATCGTACGAGCAGATTGACGCCCTGCAGCGTGCCTTGACATTTGGCGTGGAGTCAATATGGGAGGCTGTCGTGGAGCACGGCTTCGACCAGAAGCACTACAACGCATACGAGTATCTGACTCAAAATATCGACTTCGTGTTTAACGCCGAGAAGCACTCGGCACTGCAAAAGTTTTGGAACGCAGGCCTCAAGGTGGAGCCTCGATCCAACCCGGGCTGAAGAGGTTAGCCGCCCTCGTTGAGGGACGGATGACTCGGGCGGTGTGTTGCTCACCGCCAACAATCAAACAAAGGAGTTCAACCCGTTAAACTTTGCAGACGATGCTCACAATTTACCTCAAGCAATACAACAAAATCATTCGCAACGCCGAGCCCGAATTGCTGGACAATCTGGGCTACGACGATATTCTCTGGATTGACCTGCTCTCGCCCTCGATCAAGGAGCAGAAGGCTGTCGAGAACTTTATGGAGGAGAGCCTCCAGACCCGCCAGCAGGTCGAGGAGATTGAGTCAACATCAAAATACTTGGAGAACGAAAATTCGATTATCTCGAATGCCAACTTCTTTATTCCGCAGAGCGACGGCACCTTCGAGGTGGAGCCCGTGTCGTTCATCCTCTCGAACGAGGGTGTGCTCGTGTCGCAGCGTCAGGCCGAGTCGCGCACATTCCGCGAGACCGAGAAGCGTCTGCAGATGAACTACCGCAGCTACTCGACAGGTTACCATATCTTCATCTCGCTGTTGGAGGTACGCATCGACTTCGACGCCGACCTCGTTGAGCTTGTGGCCAAGCAGGTTGCCAAGCTGAGCAAGGATATCAACACCGAGGATTCTATCGACAAGGAGGTAATCCACCGTATTAACTCGTTGCAGGAGAGCACAATGGTGCTTCGAGAGAACTTCTTCGACCGCCAGCGTATCCTTTCCAACATCCTCAGAAGTGAGCGCTTCCCCAACGATATCTATCCGCGCCTGCAGCTGATGATCAAGGACGTTAATTCACTTATCAACCACGCCGACTTCAGCTCACAGCGTCTGGACTATATTCAGGATTCGGCCCTTGGTCTGATTAACATCGAGCAGAACGAGATTGTGAAGATCTTCTCGGTGGCAGCCGTTATTTTCCTGCCCGCCACGCTCATAGCGAGTATCTACGGTATGAACTTTAAGTTTATGCCCGAATTGGAGTGGGTATTGCAGGTGGGTGATATGACCCTGCCGCTGGGTTATATCTTCGCCATCGGATTGATGGTTATGGCCTCGGGACTTACCATATGGTTCTTCCGCTACAAGAAGTGGCTGTAATAGAAAAAGGCTACCGTAATGGTAGCCTTTTTTATTTATCTTACAGATACTCTTAATTTTTCTTTCTACGATATATACTATTCATTATCAAAGAGAGTATCGTTACTATGTACAATATGCACACATATACAAAACCATCGCTCTTTTCCAATACATCACCATAAAGAAGAATGTGATATAAAAGTAGTAATGCGCACGACACTATTGCCGATATTTTCCAAAAGGTCTTCATATTATATGTTGTGTATATTTGTAATATTGTTATCAAATTTTTAAATTCACAAAAATAAATTTTTAGGCTTGACTAAAATCAAATATATGCCTTATAAACTCTACTGCCGCAACAATTGCCGCTGCTGGTCCAGAACACACTAATGACATTGAGAAAAGTTGTGTCTCTATAAATTGCTCGCGCTGTTCATCTGTCATTTGTGAAGCGCATTCACTCCAAACCATTCTATCACCGGGAGACATTCTTGTTATTTTGTTATCATAAAGATCTACAATAAAACTGATCATAATATCCCTCGAATTTTTTAAAGTCTCTAGTTGAATTTCTAATGCTGTTTGTAAATCAGGTGATAATTCTTTAAAAAACGATTCATTGTACAATAAGGAAATCTCATTGTAAAGTAAATTCACATCAACTTCACACATAAATGGAGCAAAACGTTCAAATAAACCATTTGTCAAAATGTTAACATCTTCTATTTCCTCTCCACTGCGAGTTGATAATTTCTCTATGTAATTATTTCTCAATAAATTTTGATCCGAAGGTGATAGACTATTAAAATAAGACTCATAAAAATTATGAGCGAACTCATCTATATTATCTTCATTCTCTATTATTTGTTCTACATCTTTTACAATTTTTTTAAGCATATCATCATAGATTTTAATGTATGCCTGTGATGTATATTTTGTTACATTAACAGTTTCTTCTACTGCAAGATCAGCTTTTTCGCAAGATGTTGTAAATAAATTTACAATAAGGATTAACATCGCTAATAAATAGAATTTTTTTTTCATAGTTGTAATTTTATAAATTTATAACTAACTATATTTTCCACTTTCTCATACTTAATTTTAAATTCTTAGGTAAATAAAATAACACAATAAGAAATTTAAATTTATTGTTTATCTAATTTTATAGTTAAAGGTAATAATATTTATTTTATTTACCTAATTTTTACACACTTTCTTCGCTATATTCAAGTTATATATTCGCCATCGGACTGATGGTTATGGCCTCGGGACTCACGATCTGGTATTTCCGATACAAGAAGTGGTTGTAAAAAAGCTCTTGTAATACAATTATAGAAATATAAAAAAGAGGCATACGGAACTGTATGCCTCTTTTCGTTTATAGAGTTACTAAGAATTTTAGTCTTCGAACATATCAACTTCGCCTTTGTAATATATATTTATGGCATTACCATTTTGATCGACTCCACCGGTGGCTTTTATCTCATAGATGTTTCCGCTGATGTTTTTAACTTCGATTACAAGATTACTCTCATCTACATATGCTTGTCCGAATTCAATCCAATCTTCTGGAAAAATTCCATTTTCATCATAGAAACCATAATCTGAGTAGCCGTCGTGTACTAAATCTCCATAGTCATCGTCATAGTTAAATGTGTAAGTACCGTCTTTTATTTTACCAGGAGTATCAGTATCATCATCGACAAATAGATCATATACGTTTATTTCAAATCCATTTGCACGCTCTTCATCGGGCAAAATCCAATAACCTTCGTTGTCCCAAAACTTCTTGTTTGCAAACCACAAGTCATAACAAACATATCCATCTTCATTATCCCAGTAGCAACACGCTGCACCAATTGTGTAGGTTTTATTTCCAACCTGAAAAATATTACCTCCATTGCCATCGCCACCTGGACCGCCATCGTCTTTTTCGCACGCAGTAAAGCCAATCATCAAGGCTGCAGCCATCATTAATGATAGAATCTTCTTCATAATTATGTAGTTTTAAGTGGTTTAGTTTGTATAAAATTAATAAATATTCCGTGAACTACCAAATAAATATTGATTTTAAGGAGTTGATAGCAACCGCACCACATATGAAAAATTAATTCTTCGTTTATATAATTTACATTGATAGATAACAGAATTTTTCTATCTACGATATGTTTTAGTAAGTGGATAAAAAAGTGACTGTTTTAGACAACCTTTTTTACTTCTCATCCTCTCTATACTCCAATATATCACCCGGCTGACAGTCGAGCGCACGGCATATAGCCTCAAGGGTGGAGAAACGCACGGCACGCGCCTTGCCTGTTTTGAGGATTGAGAGATTTACGATCGATATATCGACCCGCTCCGATAGCTCCGAGAGCGACATCTTGCGACGGGCAAGCATTACATCAAGATTTACAATTATAGCCATTGTCGTGCAGATTAAATTGTCATCGACTCCTCCTCGTTGATGCGTGCCGCCACGGCCATCAACTCGGCAAAAATAAGTAAAAGAAGCGGTGCAATCAAACACTCGGTGCTGATGGTAAGAGCGCTATACAAATCAAACGGCATAGCCTCGCCATACAACTCGCCAACGGCCAACTGGCGGAACACCTCGCGATTCTCGTTACAAAAATAGTAGAGGAACACCAGTAGAGCAGTCCAGCGCAAAATACGAGGGTGGCTCAGCTTAAATATGTTACCTGTCTTAAATCCGCTTATAGCACTAATCAACAACCACGCCACTATAACCACAATGGCAACACACAGAGCCAGAGTAATATAGGTTATCACATTATTCCACGCCCAGCCGAAGTGCTCGGGGCGTGTGTAGTCGGGGTGTGTCGAAATAAGCACCACACTCGAAGGCAGAGCCTCCACCATCGGACTACCGTCGTCGGCTCGATCAAGCACGATGGCATACTCGTCGTGCGATGAGTCCTTAGTAAAGTTATTAAACTGGGTATCCATCTCGCCTATGTAGGTGTAGTTCTTATGTGCGAGAGGGTTTACCATATTAATCATCTGCAGGCTTATCTGCGTAAGATGAAAGAGCGCAAAGAGCGCTACCACAACCACCAAAATGATGGTGCGTCGCTGAGTTGAATGTGAAATTTTCATAAAAGATAATTTTAATAGTTGAGTGAATTTTTATTTATTTGGTCTTGCTTTAAAATTGTATAACAAGTGGAATTTCAAGGCTTGCGTAACCCGAGAAACCGCAGTTTACTATGTTGTAAATGAGGATTTCGAGGGTAAGCGTAACGCAGAAATTACCTTGTTAGACGATTTTTACAAATAAAAGACTATAGCTACAAAGTGTGAGGCAGCCGCTAAATTAATAAGCAGATGCCACACCAGATGGTGATGACGGAAGGCCTTCATAGCGTAGAACACCGCACCGATGGTGTAGAAGACGCCGCCCAGCGCAATAAAAAAAATAAACTGCCACGAGGCGTTACGCAAAAAGAGCGGGAAGAAGAACACGACGGTCCAGCCCATAACAAGATATATAGTAAGGCTGATGGCGGGAATTGATCGGCGGCTTAAAGATTTATAAAATATGCCGAAAATAACCATCGCCCACTGCAGAGCGAAGATCAGCCAACCCTGCCAGCCACCTATCACCGAAAGAGCCACGGGAGTGTAACTGCCCGCGATGGCGAAGTAGATAAATATATGGTCGAGGATGTGGAAAATCTCCTTGTGACGTGTGTCGTGCAACATCGAGTGGTAGAGTGTCGAGATGAGAAACATCATAAAGATGCTAACACAAAATACGCTCACACCAAAGCACATAAGCGTATCACCACCGCTACTAACATAACTATAGACAGCCGCAAAGGGCATTGCAATGAGCATCAGGATACTCATCACGCCGTGCGATATGGTGTTGCCCACCTCCTCGCCAAATGTTGGGATATAAATCTTTGCCATATTCTTTTACTTTTTCTACTTTTATCTCTCTCTCCGTTTTTTGCTTGGCTCTTACTTTTGTGATAAAAATCTTTTGCCGTGTAGGCCGCAAATTACTTTTGCGAAGCCTTTATCACCTGACGGTTCTTGCGGTTTATACCCCACATATTACCATCCTTATCGATACCGATCGCCTGACCTGCAATGGGCACATTAATGGTGCCTACCCAATCGAGTTGCATACCATACTTGGGTAGTTTCATCAGGTAGCACTTCTCGTTGTCGTGGCCCATACAATAAAATATATCATCCACCAGCACACCGCCCGACAGACTGTTGGGATGTAGCTCTTCGATAAGCTCCTTGGGTAGAATCCACGCCTCCATCTTTCGCCACTTCTTGTCGTACTTCACCAACTGCGACCACGACACATCCTTGCCCGGCTCCTTGCCACTGCCCGAGTAGTGAGCAAAGAAGGCGTACCAGCAACCCTTACCCTGAGTGAACCATACGCACGAGCCTATGTCGATGCCGAGGCTTATGCTCTCGATGTGCTGCATAGTGCGTGTGTCGAAGATCTCTACGGAGCTTGCCATCGGCACCAGTGGATAGTTCGAGTGGGTGCAGTAGAGGCGGTGTCCCTTGACGAAGGCGCTGTTTATGTGGCGAATCTTATCCTTGTTGGGCTCGTGCCACGTGGTGATGGAGTCGCCCGCGTGGGTAAATTTTGTTATGTGGTTATTCTCGATGGCGTAGAAGTGATGCTTATCAACAGCCACACCCTGAGTGGCGTAGTAGGCAGGGTAACGCTTCACTAAGTGAAAATCTTTTTGTGGATCAATCTTTTGCGCAAAAAGGTTTGTTGTTAACAGGCAGAGCAGAAGTGAGGAGATGAGGTTTTTCATAGTTTTATCTTTTATGAGAAAAAATAAATGATTAATTTTTATTATTTATCGTTTATCATTATAACGCAAAAGTAAAGAAATTATTTTTACAAACAAATTTTTTCTTCAATTTTTCTCTTTTTTCGGCTTTTGATAGGCTTTTACTCGCCTTGGCCGAACAAGCAAAGCCAGAAACTATATTAATAAGTCAACAATTGATGTTTATAATGTGATGATAAGATGATGATAAGTTTATAACAAATTTTAATAAATATTTTTCTCAAAAAACCGTCGAAATTGTAACTCTCTAATACTCTATCGGGGTAGTGAATAACCAAATTTTTATGCCGAAAATTGTAAAAAATTGTGCCACCTTTTATCGACCATTTACGCATTGTGAGTGATGATAAAAAGTAGGTGTTAATGTGTTGAAAAAAGAAAAAAGGATTTTGTTTATATACATCATTTTTCACATATAAAAATAAGATAATGATTTGAAAATAAATATATTAAAAGAAAAATAATGATAAAAACAACTATGTTGAAAAAGTGTTAGAGGGTGTGCAAAACTATTTTCGAAAAAAGATATCAACACTATCAACACGCATATTTATATTACTATTTATTAATTTAAATTAAAAAATATATAAAAATAATAATAAAATTTGTTGACAACCCACAACGGCTGACTCGATCGAAGAACTGCGGATGGAAAAAGAGAAAAATAATAGAGCACTCGTCGAAGACTTTGAAGGTCGAAGACATTGAAGAGCGAAGAGCGAAGAAAACTTTTTTTTTTGAAGCTCGCCGGCCTGAGGCTTACTATCACCCTCCTCTTTGTTTGCTCCTTGTTGTGGCTACAGAAAATATATGCTCGCAGAGCCCATTTTGAGCCCAAATTTTGATCCGAAGCGGGTGTGGTGGAACGGTGGTCCGCCGAGCAAATAAAACCTATGAAAAGGCCTTATTTTACTAAAGTAAAATCTACCCTTATAAATCCCAAAAAAGCGAGTAATAAAAGCCGAAAGAGAGCGAGGAGTGAGTGTGGATAAAAAAAATATAGACTCAATGGGATAATTTGCCTGAAAATGTTGTATTTTTGTCATAAGTTCGACTATTGTGTACTCACGCTCTCGGGCCTAAGGCCATAAAGCTGCGTAGAGTGAATGGTGGAGGATAAGGTAGTATCCACCCTATGAACTAATCGATAGAGAAAAATATATAAATAAAAACAATAATAATATGTCAGAGAAAAAGTTTAAACGATATCTTATCACTTCGGCTCTACCCTATGCCAACGGCCCTGTGCATATCGGCCACCTGGCTGGAGTGTATGTTCCGTCGGATATATATGCCCGTTACCAGCGTCTGCGTGGCAACGATGTAATCTCAGTGTGCGGTAGCGACGAGCACGGTGTGCCCATCACCATCAAGGCTCGCAAGGAGGGTATCACTCCTCAGGATGTTGTCGATCGTTATCACGCCATCATCAAGGATGCCTTTGCACGCCTTGGTATGTCGTTCGATATCTACTCACGCACATCATCACCCACTCACCGTGTTACGGCATCAGACTTTTTCCGCAAGCTCTACGACGAGGGTAAGTTCATCGAGCAGACCTCGGAGCAGTTCTACGACGAGGAGGCTAAGCAGTTCCTGGCCGACCGCTACATCGTAGGTACTTGTCCCCGCTGTCAGAGCGAGGGTGCCTATGGCGACCAGTGCGAGAAGTGCGGTTCGACACTCTCGCCCGACGAGCTTATCAACCCCAAGTCGAAACTCTCGGGTGCAGTGCCCGTGAAGAAGGCTACAAAGCATTGGTATCTGCCTTTGGATCAGTACGATTCATTCCTTCGTGAGTGGATATTGGAGGGTCACAAGGAGTGGAAGTCAAACGTATATGGCCAGTGTAAGTCTTGGCTCGACACAGGTCTGCAGCCTCGTGCCGTAAGCCGCGATTTGGATTGGGGTATTCCCGTGCCTGTCGAGGGCGAAGAGGGTAAGGTGTTGTACGTTTGGTTTGACGCACCTATCGGCTATATCTCTGCTACTAAGGACCTTACACCCGATTGGGAGAAATACTGGAAGGATGAGGAGACCAAGATGGTACACTTCATCGGTAAGGATAATATAGTATTCCACTGCATCGTGTTCCCCTCAATGTTGAAAGCACACGGAGACTACATCCTGCCCGAGAACGTACCCGCCAACGAGTTCTTGAACTTGGAGGGCGACAAGATCTCTACATCGAAGAACTGGGCCGTATGGTTGCACGAGTATCTTGATGAGTTCCCCGGCAAGGAGGATGTTCTTCGCTATGTACTTTGCGCCAACGCTCCCGAGACCAAGGATAACGACTTTACTTGGAAGGATTTCCAGGCTCGCAACAACAACGAGCTGGTGGCTATTCTTGGTAACTTCGTAAACCGTGCTTTGGTACTTACAAAGAAATATTATAACGGTGTTGTTCCTGCTTGTGGTGAACTCACTGATTATGACCGCGATACAATTGCCGAGTTGTCGGGTATCAAGTCATCTTTGGAGTCAAATATCGAGAATTACCGCTTCCGCGAGGCGTTGAAGGATGCAATGAACTTTGCCCGTATCGGTAATAAGTATTTGGCCGACACCGAGCCTTGGAAGGTGGTGAAGACCGACCCCGAGCGTGTAAAGACTATTCTTAACATTGCATTGCAGATTACTGCCAACATTACTATCGCTATCGAGCCCTTTATGCCCTTCTCATCTGACAAGATTTTGAAGATGCTCGCAGTTGAGAAGTTTGGCTGGGATAATCTTGGTTCGATGTCGCTCATCGCCGAGGGTCACACTATCGGTGAGGCTACCCTACTCTTCGAGAAGATCGAGGACGATGTTATCGAGGCACAGCTCAAGCGTCTGGCCGACATCAAGGCTGCCAATGCCGCTGCTGCCGCTGCCGAGAATGTAACCGAGCAGAAGGAGGAGTGTACTTTCGATGAGTTCCAGAAGATGGATATCCGCGTATCTACCATCCTCGCAGCCGAGAAGGTTGCCAAGACAAAGAAGCTCCTGAAGCTTACAGTTGATACCGGTATCGACAAGCGCACCATCGTGTCGGGTATTGCCGAGCACTTCACTTGTGAGGAGCTTATCGGCCGTCAGGTGTTGGTATTGGTTAACCTCGCACCGCGCGAAATGCGTGGTATCGTATCGCAGGGTATGATTCTTATGGCCGAGGATGCATCGGGTAAGCTTGAGTTGCTTGCACCCGAGCATAAGACCAATAATGGTGCTATCGTGGGATAGTTCCACGTGGAACATATAATTTATAGTAAAATTTTAATATCAGTTGGGTTATGAGTAATATAGATTGGAATAACATAGGTTTCGATTATATGCCTACCAACTGCAACGTGCGCGCATATTATAAGGATGGCGCTTGGAGCGAGTTGGAATATACCGATAACGAGTATATTAATATGCATATGGCAACCACTTGCTTGCACTATGGTTTGGAGTGCTTCGAGGGTTTGAAGGCTTTTCGTGGTGCCGATGGCAAGGTGCGTCTGTTTCGTGTAGATGAGAATGCACGTCGTATGCAGTCGTCGGCCGAGAAGTTGTGCCTGCCCGCCCCTACTGTCGATATGTTTGTTAAGGCTTGCTACGAGGTAGTTAAGCGAAACATAGAGTTTGTGCCTCCTTATGAGTCGGGTGCTTCGTTGTATATCCGTCCCGTTTTACTCGGCACAAAGGTTGGTATCGGAGTTAAGGCGTCGCAAGAGGCTATGTTTATTGTCTTCTGTTCGCCCGTTGGTGCCTACTTTAAGGGTGGTATGAAGCCTATCAAGGTTATCATCGACCGTGTTCAGGATCGTGCTGCTCCACGTGGAACAGGCGATATTAAGGCTGGTGGTAACTACGCATCGTCGATTCTTTCGGGCGAGAAGGCTCACACATTGGGCTACTCTAACGTGATGTATCTCGATGCTACCGAGCATAAATATATCGAGGAGTGCGGTGCTGCCAACTTCTTTGGTATCAAGGATGGCAAGTATATTACTCCTAAATCGCCCTCAATCCTGCCCTCAATCACCAATAAGAGTCTGCGTACTCTTGCCGAGGATATGGGCTTGCAGGTCGAGGAGCGTCCCGTTCCCGTTACTGAATTATCATCGTTTGAGGAGGCTGGTGCTTGCGGTACTGCGGCAGTTATCTCCCCTATCGGTTATATTTTCGACATCGACACCGAGGAAAAAATCACCTACGGCGATGGAGAGACTGTAGGCGCAACTTGCAAGGCTTTATATGATAAGTTGCAGGATATTCAGTATGGTCGATGTGAGGATAAGTTCGGCTGGACTTTTGAAATTATCTAATAATACTCTTTTGGCATCTGGCTCGATTTCGGGTTGCTCACATACGTATAGTATGCTCCGCACCCTCAATCATCGACCAGCTTCAAAATAGTTATTATTATATGAATTTCTTAGGTTATATAATAAGTTCCACGTGGAACAAAAGAAAAAGAGAGGCTTTTACCTCTCTTTTTTATTATATATTGCTCACAATCCTCGAAATATAATTTATTTCCCTTTATATCACATAAAGCCATCATTAGTCGGGGTACAAATTAATTGATAGAGCTTGCTCCTTTTATATAGGATTCATTGTACCACTGCTTGAACCCATCAACATCTGCTCTAACCCAATGACAATAGCGATTAAAGAGTATTGCTTTGAGAGATAAGGGTGTGTTGTCATCCTCTGCAAAGCGCATCAATCCATAATAAAGGTATTCGATTATATTATATAAAGTTGCATCTTTACTATTTTCCAACCATATATGCTCATAAAAGGCAAATTGTGATGTATCGCTATTATTACCATTAAAGTATTTACACATCTGCATAGGCGTCGTTATAAATTCCTTCTCCATATCTATTATATATTGAGCACATAATGAAGCATCGACGTTATCCCCAGCCTTCTTAAATCTACCTTCTAATCTCTTAAGAGTTCGTTTCAGTTTGGATAATAGTTGTTTTTTTATATCTACATCACTGCTCAATATACTACTCTTTGTCATATCCTCTATTGAAAATATCTGCTTCAATAAAGTAAGTCTAATCTGTAAATAAGCTTCTGTAAAAACTATTACTTTAGCATTGTTAGGATGCTGCTGAGAATACATCTCAAACATAGTTCTGAAACTTAATTGAGTAGTGATATTCACCTTATCTTGTTCATTTGTGTTGGTGACTTCTGAGCAGTCCATATGTATTAATTGTATAATTATCTTCCAAATTTTATCAGCATCACATTAATATCTGCGGGACTCACGCCCGGTATGCGCGATGCCTGACCAATGGTCTGCGGGCGAATCTTTGTCAGTTTTTGGCGTGCCTCGATCGTGAGTGCGTTCATTGCCATAAAGTCGAAACCATCGGGAATGGTAATATTTTCGAGTCGGTGCAGCTTCTCGGCAAGCAATTTTTCGCGCTCGATGTAGCCTTTATACTTAATTTGAATTTCTGCCTGCTCAACAATTTCGGGCGTGATGTTGTTCTTCTCAACAAAACGCTTCACCTTGGGCAACGCCTTGATAAGTTCCGAAAACGAAAATTCGTTGCGCGAAACCAGCGCATATAGCTTTCTTCCCTGCGAAATTGGTGGTAAATTGCGCGATTTTAAATAACTCTCAATTTCCGTTATTTTGACACTCTGCTCGTGCGCAAACGAAATAAGCGAAAATACGAGTGATTTTTTTTCTTCGAATTTTTGCCACTCCTCCTCCGAAATAAGTCCAATTTCGTGACCCAGCGGAGTCAAACGCAAATCGGCATTATCCTGTCGGAGCAAGATTCTGTACTCGGCTCTTGAGGTGAACATACGATACGGCTCATCGACTCCCTTGGTCACAAGGTCATCAATCAACACACCGATGTATGCCTCGTCGCGCTTGAGCACAATAGCCTCCTCGCCTTGCAGACGTCGGTGGGCGTTGATACCCGCAATGAGTCCCTGCGCTGCCGCCTCCTCGTATCCTGTGGTGCCATTCACCTGACCAGCAAAGTAGAGGTTTTCTACCAGCTTGGTCTCCAGCGAGTGCTTGAGCTGTGTGGGCGGAAAGTAGTCGTACTCGATGGCGTAGCCGGGTCGGTAGACGTGTACATTCTCCAGTCCGCGTATTTTGCGCAGTGCCGCGAGCTGAATCTCCTGCGGCAGCGACGAAGAGAAGCCATTTATATAATACTCGTTCGTATCCCATCCCTCGGGCTCGAGGAAGAGTTGGTGTTGCTCCTTCTCGGCAAAGGTGCGGAGCTTGTCCTCGATGCTCGGGCAGTAGCGTGGGCCAATGCCCTGAATGGTGCCGTTGAACAGTGGTGAGCGGTCGAAACCTGTGCGCAGGTGGTCGTGAACATCCACTGATGTATAGACCAAATAACAAGGTTTTTGCTCTTTAACAGCCTGAGTATCAGTCGAAAAAGAAAATTTTGAAGGTTCCGCATCACCGGGCTGCTCCTCCAAAAGAGAAAAATCCACCGAGCGGCCATCGATACGTGCCGGCGTGCCCGTCTTCATTCGTCCAACCTCGAAACCAATCTCCGTGAGTGCCTCCGTAATGCCGTGCGAGGCAGCGTCACCTGCCCTGCCGCCCTCGGCATTTTTCTCGCCGCAGTGCATCAATCCACCCAAAAAAGTACCGGCTGTGAGCACCACTGCACGAGCCTTGAACTCCACGCCCATACGTGTTCGCACGCCCGTAATTCGTGGCTGTGAGCCATTGTCGGGGGTTGTAAAGAGCAGTTCCGTGGCGGCATCCTGCCAAATGTAAAGGTTGGGCGTGTTCTCCAACTCACGACGCCACAGACGGCTGAAAAGCTCCTTGTCGCACTGCGCGCGTGGGCTCCACATAGCGGCTCCCTTCGAGCGGTTGAGCATACGGAACTGGATGGTAGATCGATCGGTTATGCGTGCCATACGGCCTCCCAGAGCGTCAATTTCGCGCACAATCTGACCCTTTGCCACACCACCCACGGCGGGGTTGCACGACATTGCGGCCATCTTCTGCATATCCATCGTCAGCAACAGCGTGCGCGATCCCATACGGGCTGCCGCCGAGGCCGCCTCGCATCCTGCGTGACCTGCGCCAACGACTATGATATCGTAGTTGTAGAGGTCGGTATTTGGCTGAATTATAGACATTTCCTACTTTTTTATCACTTCAGTTTGACTCTCGCGCCACACTTTCAGATACTTATCCTCCTTCTTATGCATCTGCTTCTCGGCTCGGGGAGTCTTGTCCTTCTGACCACATAGGTGTAGCAGGCCGTGAACAACCACGCGAAGCATCTCCTCGCGTGCCGTAGCGCCATATATACGAGCGTTGTCGGCCACGGTCTCCACGTCGATAAACACGTCGCCACTCACCGTGCGAGAGCCCTTAAGGTCGCTGTAGTCGAACGTAATCACATCGGTGAAGTAGTCGTGCCCGATGAAGTCGATATTCATCTTGCGATGCACGGCCGCCGAGCAGAATATGTAGGTCACATCGCCCAGCGTGTAACCCTCGGCCTCGGCCACTGTTTTGAGCCACGCGGCCACGCGGCGCTTCTCGCGCAGACGATATGTTGTTGAGTCGTTGTAGTAGCGTATCATAATCTATTTCTTCTTAAAGCAGTCGGCTGCACGCATAGTCTCCTTGGCATTGGGCGAGTAGATGCCGAACACTACGCGATACTCGGTGGTCATCGAGGCCAGGTTTACCGATGCACCTATGGTGCCCAGAGTGCCGTTTTTAGCCACTTTGGCGTCCTTTGCCACCGTCACGTTATCCAGTCCCGCGTAGGAGGTGATATACTCTCCGTGGGCCACAAAAACGTCATATTTGCCCGATATGCGGTTGCGTCTTACCTCCACCACCTTGCCATCGTAAATCGAGCGCACTGAAGCACCCTTCGCGCCCGTGATGACGGCCATATTTCCCTTATACTCCTTCACCTTACCACCCACTACGGGCAGGTTCAGGTTCGACGTGGTGCGCGAGAACGAAGCACCCTCCTTGTTTCCCTTTGTCAGCTGACGCAGGGCGTCGATGGCGGCATCCAATCGCTCCTCGTTCTCCATCTGCTCACGCAGAGCCTTCTGCTCGCGTGTGGTGAGTTGCTTCATTGCCTGCTGGGCCGAACGTACATCGCCCTGCAGCTTGGTGCGTTGTGCCTCGGCACGACGTTGTACCGAGTCCAGCGAGTGGCGACGTGCGGTGAGCGAAAGTTGTTGCTCGTCCAGAGCCTTGCTCAGCGAGTCGATGCGGTGCAGTCGCTCGGCACGCAGAACCGCCACGGCGCGTATGTTGGCAATGCGACGTGCTGCATCGGTAAAGCTCTCCGATGCCAAGAGATATGTTATGTAATTGTTTTGCTTGTAGTTACGATAAGCCTCACGCACCATCTCGGCATAGCGCTCGCGCTCGTTTAGAATCTGCTCATTGGTCTTGGCTATGAGCGAGTCGTTAAGGGTGATATTACGCTCGATGGCGCCTATCTCGCGCTCGGTGCGCGATAGAAGCTGGTTACGCGAGTTAATCTGACGAGTGATGCTCTTCACACGCTGCTGGGCTGTGGATTTATCCTTCTTGATGGCCGATAGAGCCTTCTCGCTGGCAGCCACCTCACGCTCCAGCTGCTCCACTATGCGGCGTTGCTCGGCTATGCGGGCCTTCTCCTCGGCTGTCTGCGCACACACGGTGCGGGGCAGAGCTACGAGCAGTGCCATAAATAGGGTCAGTATGCGTAGAAAGTGCATCATTCTTTAATTATATCCTCAATTCTAACGCCAGCCTCGGCATCCTTGCCAAGGGTTATGCGTCGCTCGATGCGCTTGATGTCGGCACCCATCTCCAGAGCTTTGCGCCAGTAGGTCTCGGCCATAAACTTCTCGCCCAGCACGAAGAGTATGTCGCCATAGTGCAACGGCAACTCGGCACTTCCCGTGCGGTCGAGCGATAGTGCCTGACGCATATAGGTGCGGGCGTCGTTGTAGTTGCCCGTCTTGTAGAGTATCCAGGCGTAGGTGTCCAGATAAGTGGCGTTGTTATGCTCTAGCTTGATGGCTCGCTCAGACATTGTGCGGGCACGCTCCAGCTGCTCGCCTTTTACGCTGAGGAAGTAGGCGTAGTTGTTGAGTACCATAGCGTTGTCGGCATAGAGCGCAAGCGCACGCTCGTAGGCTTGGAAGCACTTCTTCTGTGCCTTCTTGGCGCTCAGACGCATCTTGTAGCCTGTGGTGTCAATCTTCTCGGACTCCACGCGCTCCTTGATGGCGTTGTAGGTGTCGCCTATGTATCCCCAGATCTGACCTCGCAGTGAGTCGCTCTGCACCATCTCGAGTGCCTGCTCGAAGCTCTCAATCGAGCCGTGCAGGTCGCCACGCACATACTGTCGGTTGGCTTTGCGGATGGTGAAGGTGTGGTCGCCCGGGAAACGCTCCACGGCACGCTGAACATAGTAGTCCACCGAGTCGGCGTGGCCGAGGTACTCCTCCATATCGATCACGGCCATATAGTAGTCGAGTTGCGGGGGCTCGTCCTCAAGATGCAGTTTGAAGTGGTGCAGTGCCGCATCGAGCTCACCACCTGCTATGAGGTGGTCGCCATAGGCATCAATCACACGCTTGTCCGATGGGTAGTGCAGAGCCATTGTCGAGGCCAAAGCACCGATGGCAAAGTAGTGTTCGCCGTAGAACTTGCGGTCGGCCGTGAGGCGGTCGAAGAGCTCCAGCTTGCGGTCGAGCGGAAACTCGGGCTGTGCATACAAAAGGCGCAGGGTCGATAGGTAGCTTCGCATATCGTTGCGCCCCGAGCAGTAGTCGGCATAGGCACCCAAAGCCTGCACGCTCGTAGAGTCGATCTCCAGCGCACGGCGGTACGACACACCTGCCAGCGAGTCCTTGCCTGCGGCCAGATAGGTGTCGCCCAGAGTGATTATGTTAGACTGCTCGTAGGGGGCTGCATCCACAATCTGTTCGGCCTCGTTGATGGCTCTGTCCATCTGACCTGTCGAGATCAGCAGCGAGCGCTTCATATTGGCCAGCAGAGGAATAGTTCCAAAACGCATATCGGCCGAGTCCAGCACCGAGATAGCCGTGTAGGGCTGCTGGCGTTGCTGGTAGAGTATGGCCACGATGCGGTAGTGGTCGGGGTTCTGCTTATCGATACGCATCAGGCGGCGATAGATGTCGAGTGCCTCGTCGCCCTTGTTGTTGATGAGCAACGACTGACCATAAGCGGTTGCATACCAACGATTTGTTGTGTCGCTCTCGTAAGCCTTGCGGGCATACTCCATAGCCTGCTGGGGCTGTGTGCGCAGCGTCTGCTGTGCCACCTGATAGAGCGCAGGGGCGTAGTCGCCATCGATAGAGAGTGCTTCGCGGTAGAGGCGCATAGCCTCGGCCGTGTCGCTATGAATTGTTGCCGCACGCAGTGCATCGGTGTACTTGTAGAGGGCTCTGAGTGAGTCGGGGACTACGAGTTCGCGTATGATGGTGTCCTGCACCACGCGCTCACCCCAAGCCCTGCTCACCACAGTGGCTCGTGCCATAAACCCACCGAGGAGTATGGCAACGAGTGTGGTCAGCACCAAAGCACGATATATGCGGCTTGCAGTCAATAATTTTGATTTTTCGAATTTCTAATTTACAACGCTGAGTCGAACTGGTGCAGGAAGCGCACGTCGTTCTCGAAGTACAGACGCAAGTCCTTCACACCGTACTTCAGCATAGCGATACGCTCAACACCCATACCAAAGGCGAAGCCCGAGTACTTGGTTGAGTCTATGCCGCTGGCCTCCAATACGTTGGGGTCAACCATTCCGCAACCCATAATCTCCAGCCAGCCTGTACCCTTACATACGTTACAGCCCTTGCCACCGCACAGGTTACAGCTCACGTCAACCTCAGCCGAAGGCTCGGTGAAGGGGAAGTATGAGGGGCGCATACGGATGGTTGCCGACTCGCCGAAGAGCTCCTTGGCGAAGTAGAGAATCGACTGCTTCATATCGGCAAACGACACGTTCTCGTCGATGTACAAACCCTCCACCTGGTGGAAGATGCAGTGCGCACGGTACGAAATAGCCTCGTTACGGAACACACGGCCGGGGCATACGATGCGGATGGGGGGCTGCTGACGCTCCATAGCACGCACCTGAATCGAAGATGTGTGGGTACGCAGCAACAGATCCTTCACATTGGGCTCGCTGGAAGCCTTCTCCACGAAGAATGTATCCTGCATATCGCGTGCAGGGTGCGAGAGGGGGAAGTTCAAAGCCGAGAATACGTGCCAGTCGTCCTCAATCTCGGGACCCTCGGCTACGGTGTAACCAAGGCGTGAGAAGATCTCCACGATCTGGTTCTTCACAATCGAGATGGGGTGGCGAGTACCGTCAGCCGATGCCGAGCCGGGGCGGGTCATATCGTCGATCGACTCGCTCTTTACGGCCGAGCTCTGCAACGAAGCCTTCAGCTCGTTGATGCGAGCCGTAGCGGCCTGCTTCAGGGCGTTGATTTTCTGTCCGAGCTCACGTTTTTGCTCTGCGGGAACGCTCTTAAACTCGTCCATAAGTGCCGTAAGTTCGCCTTTTTTACCGAGGATTTTGATACGGAACTCCTCCACCTCGGCGGCTGTAGTGGGCGCAAAGGCCTCCACACGCTTGAGCAGTTCGTCAATTTTGTTAATCATCGCTATTTTGCTTTTATATTATTTTCTACTATTTTTGCATTAACGTTATGTATATATAACGCGCAAAGTTACTAAAAAATATGAAAACTGCCCGCTTTTTTCTACTAATTATATCGTTGCTTTGCCTCACAACCCTCGATGGTGTGGCGCAGTCGGCCTCGACCAATGCCCGTAGCGACCGCTCGAAGGTGCGCACGTCGCATCGCCAGCGGAGTTCGCAGTCAGGTGAGTCCACCCCTGCGCTCATCGACTCGGCACTTCTCGATGGCTCGCTCAGGGAGGTAGGTGCCGATGGCCGCATAGGATTGGTGCTGGCGGGTGGCGGAGCAAAGGGACTCTACCACATTGGCGTGATTAAGGCTCTGGAGGAGAACGATATACCTATCGACTACATATCGGGCACCTCGATGGGCGCCATTATCGGAGCGCTCTATGCCGCAGGTTATACGGCCGACGAGATGGCCTCGATAGCCACCTCGGGTGAGGTCGAAAAGTGGGTGTCGGGCCGCATTGACGACCGCTACCGACTCTTCTACACCGAGCGTCAGGAGTTGCCCTCGATGTTTTCGGTCTATGCCGACGTGCGTAGCGACTCGCTCAACCAGCGTAGCTCGCTCAATTTGGCGTTGCCCTACTCCTTTGTCGACACTTCGCAGATAGATATGGCCATTATCGGCATCTTCTCGGCCGCAGGTGCTGCCGCCGGAGGCGACTTCAACCGCCTGATGGTGCCCCTGCGTGTGGTGGCGGCCGACATCAACTCCCACCAGCAGATTGTCTATCGCCGTGGCGACCTGCCGCTGGCCGTGCGTGCGTCGATGTCGTACCCCGTGGTCTTCCGCCCCGTGACCGACAGCGATGGCCGTGTGGTGGTCGATGGCGGAGTATATAACAACTTCCCGTGGCAACCCCTCGACGAGGAGTTCGAGCCCGACTTCTTCATCGGCTCGCAGTGTCTCAATGCCAACCCTCCTGCTACGCAGGACTCTTCGCTCGAGAAGCAGATAATGGCTCTTGTAACCACCCCTACCGACTACTCCGTGCCCGAGGGGCGTGGCATAATGATCAAACGCCATATTGGAGCTTCGCTGCTCGACTTTGCAGGTGGTCAGTCCACCATCGAGCAGGGCTATGCCGACGCTATGGCCGCAATGCCTTACCTCAAGGAGCGTGTCAAGGCACGCCGCCCGGCAGCCGAGGTGGAGCGTCGTCGTGAGGCGTTCCGCGCATCGTTCCCCGAGTTGAATTTCAATGAGTTGGATATCGAGGGTCTCGAGCCTCGCGAGGAGGAGTATGCCCTCACGTTTATGAACTTCTCGCACAAGGCTCGCCAGTCGCGTGCTACCATATCGTTTGACGAGGTACGCGAGCGTTATTTCTCGCTGATGACCACCGAGGACTTTACAACCCACGCCTTCCCCAGCGTAAAGTACGACTCGCTGGAGCAGAACTTCTCGATGAGTCTTAACCTCGACGCGAAGCCCAACCTGCGCTTCCGTGTGGGTGGTAACATATCTTCTACGGTCTTCAATCAGGCCTTCTTCAATGTTACGCATTTCCATCTGGCACGCACGGCTCTGACCAGCTATGCCGACCTCTTCCTGGGTCCCGTGTCGTCGATTGTAAAGGTTGGCGGTCGTGTCCTCTTCCTGGGTCGCACACCCACCTACTTCGACTACTCGATGCAGGGCTCCTGGCTCTCTAACCTGCGAGGCTCGTTCGGTAACGTAACACCCGCCCGCAATACCATCAGTGCCCGCACCATCGAGACCTATGCCCACCTCGGTTTTGGTGTGGCCACCACACGCCGAAGTGTGTTCGAGGCGGCTGTAAATGCCGGTTACTCATTCTACTCATACATCGATAGTTACGATGAGCCCGACAACCCATCGACACACGACGAGTTCCGCTTCCTGTCATCGCGTCTGCAGTTCCAATACTCCACTCTGGACAAGATCGAATACCCCACCCACGGAGCCCGCTTCACGGCTTCGGCCATCGGCGTTATTGGTCGTGACCGCTACGAGAATGAGGCACTCCACGCAGCCCATCTATGGGAGCGTGAGCAACGCTCTTGGGTAGGTGCCAAAATCAAGTGGGAGCACTACCCCAGCAACTGGAAGGATTGGTGGTTCTCGGTGGGTTATAACCTCGAGGCGGTCTATACCACCCACTCATCGTTTGGCAACCCCTACTCTACGATTCTCACCTCGCCCCGCTTTGCCCCCACGCCTCACTCGCGTATGCTCTATATGCCCGAGTTCTTTGCCAACCGCTATGCGGCCGTGGGAGTGTTGCCTACGTTCCGTCTGGTGCCCAACCTCTACCTGCGTGCGGGAATGTATGCTATGTTGCGCGACTCGCTGGTGGCCAACGAGTATATACACTATATGACCGACTTCTCGTTTGTCTACCACACCCGCATAGGCCCCGTGAGCCTGTCGCTGACGAAGTATAACCTCGACACGAAGAACAACCTCTACGTGATGTTCAACTTCGGTTATCCGATCTTTGCTCAGCGAGGATTGTTCTACTAACGAAAAATAGGTGTAATGGGTGTTAAAATTTTTCCTATTACACCTATCATTTTTTATACACCCGACCCGAAATATTTGTTAATTGGAATATTATTCCTAATTTTGTTATAGTGAGAAATATAAACCTATAACAAAATATGAGAAAACTTCGTTTTTGGGCAGTGTGTGCAGCCTTCGGTGCGCTCACTTTTGCCGTTTCGTGTGGAGGAGGTGCTGCGGTGGAGAATCTGCGTGTAGCAGCTCTCGAGCAGCCTTCGGCTGTGGATAGTGCGACACCCGATTTTTCGTGGTCGATGACCTCTGGGGAGCGTGGCGCCGCGCAGTCATCATATCGCATCGTGGTGGCCGAGGATCCATCGCTGAAGAGTGTAGTGTGGGATAGCGGTGTTGTGGCATCGGATGAGTCGGTGGGTATCCTCTACGGCTCTACGGGCACAGCCCAGAAGCTCGCCCCCGAGAAGGATTACTTCTGGCAGGTCGAGGTGGTCGATAACAACGCCCGCACACTCAAGGCCGCATCAACATTCTCTACAGGTCTGATGAACCCCACCCAGGCAGCGTGGTCGGGAGCGCAGTGGATCGGTAGCGAGGAGTTTTCGCTGGACGCTGCGTCGGCTCTGCTCTTCAACATCACCACCAAGATGCAGATTACCGAGGGTACAGCCGCTTCGCTCGTCTTTGGTGCCAACGACTTCCGCCTGAGCGATAAGTTCCAGAATGTGGGCAATGTCGAGGGTGAGAATTACATCCGCCTCGAGCTCGATATCGAGGGCGTAGGCACAGCTGAGGGCGCAAAGATCAATATCTATCGTGTAGGCTACGCCTCAACCGATACAGCCGACAAGCCTTTCCTTGTAATCTCGCAGAAGGAGTACCCTGCAACCAACCTCAACCGCCTGATTACTGCGGCCAATGCCCGCGAGCAGCACTCAATCAGCATCAGTGCCAATGCCAGCGACCTTACGCTCACCATCGATGGCGAGGCGGTGGCTCTGGGTATGCGTGGCACACGTGCGCAGACATCGTTCGTGCTGTCGCCATTGGGTCGCTCGGGCAATAACTTCAATACCTTCCCTAACCTTAACTCCGTAGGCTTCGCTGCCGCCGAGGGCTCAAAGGCCGTGTTCGAGGATTACGCTATTATGAACGTTGGTCAGGGCGAGAAGGTAGCCCTGATGAATGCCACTACAGGTGCTGGCTACGACATCTTCAAGGGTATCGAGGGCGTGAGCGTTTCAGGCAACAAGATTACTGTCGAGGGTGGCGCATTTGGCTATGCCAACCCCTCGCACTACGCATCACTCTCGATGCTTCGCACCGAGTTCGCGGCCGAGAAGAAGATTGCAAAGGCCAAGTTGTACATCACCTCGATGGGTGTCTATGAGTTCTACATCAACGGCAAGCGCGTGGGCGAGGATTGGTTCAACCCCGGTATGAGCCAGTATCGTGAGACACTCACCTACCACGCTTACGACGTTACCTCGATGCTCAGCAAGGGCAACAACGCTCTGGGTGCTATCGTAGGCCCCGGTTTCTATACAGGTTATATGACCTTCACCCCTGCAAACTATAACTTCTGGGGCGACCACGAGGCCCTTATGGCGAAGATGGTCGTAACCTATGCCGATGGCTCTACCCAGACCATTGTCACCGACCCCGCAACGTGGAAGCTCTCAACGGATGGCCCCATCGAGTATGCAAGTATGTTCCAGGGTCAGCGCTACAACGCCCAGAAGGAGGCCGCCATCGCTGGCTGGAACGAGGTGGGCTACGATGCCGCCGCGTGGCGCAAGCCCGATGTTATCTCACCGCGCGAGTGGATTAACTTCTCTATCGTGGCACGTCGCGACCGTCCCATCCGCGAGGTGGAGCGCCGCACAGCCGAGCGAGTGCTGAAGACCCACAGCGAGCGAGGTACGACCTACACCTACGATATGGGCGTAGCGATGGTGGGTGTGCCCACGGTCACCATCCCCGCAGGAGCATTGAAGGAGGGTGATGTGGTTATGCTCCGCTTTGGCGAGGAGATATACCCCGGCAATGAGGATTCGCCCAACGTGGCAACGCCCGAGGGTGTGACATATGAGTCGCTGTATGGCCCTCAGGGAACCTACCGTGCAGGCGTGGCGGGTCGAGTATTGCACGATACCTACCGTGCCGCTATGGCAACCGACTTCTACACCGCCTCGAAGGCCGATGAGGGACGCGACGTTACAATCGAGCCTCACTTCACCTATCGTGGCTACCGCTACATTCAGATTACTACCCCCTCTCGCAAGGAGCCTCTGCCGCTGAAGAATGTGCAGAGCATAGTCCTCTCGTCGGAGCCTGTGACGGGCGAGTATGTGGGTCAGACCACCGACGCCGCTGGCGCAATGATTAACCAGCTCTTCAAGAACATACAGCGCAGTCAGCTGGGTAACTTCTTCTCAATCCCCACCGACTGTCCCCAGCGTAACGAGCGTATGGGCTGGACAGGCGACGCTCAGGCATACTCGCGCACAGCATCATATAATGCCGACGTGCAGAGTTTCTTCCGTCAGTGGATGGTGGCCCTGCGTAACGATCAGGGCGAGGGTGGCCGTGATGGTGCCCCCGCAGGAGGTATCGGCAGCACCGTACCCACCTACTCACGCACGCGTGACGCCTCGTTTGCCGATGGTACGACGTGGGCAGCATCCGTATGTATGGTGCCCTGGCAGGTATATCAGCAGTATGGCGACACCGATATCATCGTCGAGAATTTCGAGGCTATGAAGATGTGGCTCGACGGTATGCACTACTACAAGATTCCCGGCTTCGAGGCCCTCTCATCACGCACCAGCGGCCTTGCCGACTGGCTCAGCGTCGATTCACGCACAACGAGCGATATTTGCAACAACGCCATCTATCTGGCTATGGTCTATCGCACTTCGATTATGGCCGACGTGATTGGCGAGAGCGACTACGCCGCCGTGCTTCGCGAGCGTTACGAGGCTGGCAAGCGTGCCTTCAACGAGGCTTACATCGACCCCGCAACGGGTATGACCCGCTCGATATCTATCACCACAGGCGAGATTGGTGGCCTGATGGACTCGCAGTCATCATACGCCACACCGCTGGCATTCGACATCTACAGCAACGAGATGACCATCCAGAGCGGTGCAAACGCAGGTATGACCTACAAGGCCTTCGCCGCCAAGCGTCTGGCCGAACTGGCTGCTGCACCCTCACGCAGTGGTAACGAGGGCGAGGTGAAGGTTATGGGTCGTCGTGGCTTCGACCAGATGAGCAACCCTGCACAGTCGAACCCCACAGCATCTTCGCCTGCCTACACCATCACTACAGGCTTCTCGGCTACACCCAACATCCTGCCTGCGCTCACAGCCAACGGCTATGTGGATGAGGCTTACCGTATGCTGGCCTGCACCGACTACGCTTCGTGGCTCTACCCCGTCAAGCTCGGCTCAACATCTATGTGGGAGCGCTGGAACTCTTACGAGCTGGCCTTCCAGCAGGGTGGCGAGAGCTCAATGAACTCGTTCAACCACTTTGCTCTGGGCTCGGTAGGCTCTTGGCTCTGGGAGTACCACCTCGGCATCACCTCTGACAGCGGTCGTGGCTACAAGTCCTTCACCCTTCAGCCCCTGCCCGGTGGCACATACTCATCGGCCGATGGTACCTACCACTCATCTTACGGTGCCATCCGCAGTGCCTGGACAGCCTCTGCTGGTAGCCTTACATCGTACTCTTGCACTGTGCCTGCCAACACCTCGGCAACATTGTACCTGCCCGTTGAGGCCGCCTCGATGGAGGGCTTCGCCGCCGCCGAGGGCGTAACATACGAGGGTATGACACGTCGCAACGGCCGTGAGGTTGCCCAGCTCAAGCTCCTCGCTGGTGAGTATGAGTTCACGCTCAGTGGCGCGAAGTGGGCGGTTAAGTAACACCTTAACGGACAATTAATGGCAGTTTTTGTAAAAAACTTGCTATATTTGCAAAATAATAAACTCCTCTCCTACGTTTGTTGAAGAGGAGTTTTCTGCTTGACTTTATTGACAAATGAGGGGGTACTAATGTAGCCTTACCGTCAAACAGAGTCCATCGCATAGCAAATAAGAAGTAAAAATTATACTACAATGAGTGAAGTAATCAACATCAAGGAACTCAACGAGCGCATCGAGCGCGAGAGTGTATTTGTCGATACACTGCGTGCCGAGATGAGCAAAGTAATCGTCGGCCAGAGCCATCTGGTTGATACTCTTTTGATTGGCCTTTTGTCTAACGGCCACATCCTCTTGGAGGGTGTCCCCGGTCTGGCAAAGACTCTGGCCATCACCACCCTTGCCAAGGCTGTCGATGCCGATTTCGCCCGCATCCAGTTCACACCCGACCTTCTGCCCGCCGACCTTGTGGGTACGCTCATCTATTCGCAGAAGAGCGAGGATTTCGTGGTGCGCAAGGGCCCCGTTTTCGCTAACTTTATCCTTGCCGATGAGATCAACCGCTCGCCTGCCAAGGTGCAGTCAGCCCTTCTGGAGGCTATGCAGGAGCGTCAGGTGACCATCGGCGACGAGACCTACCCTCTGCCCGAGCCCTTCCTCGTGCTGGCTACGCAGAACCCCCTGGAGCAGGAGGGTACCTATCCTCTGCCCGAGGCGCAGGTCGACCGTTTTATGCTCAAGGCCAAGATTTCGTACCCCAAGAAGCAGGAGGAGCGCGAGATTGTGCGTATGAACCTTTCGGGTAAGGGTATGCCCCAGGTGGCAAAGGTTATCTCGCCCGAGGATATTGTCAAGGCACGCAAGGTTGTCGAGGATGTATATATGGACGAGAAGATCGAGAAGTATATCATCGACATCATCTTCGCTACACGCGAGCCCAGTGAGTACTCTCTGGAGAAGCTCCAGCCGCTGATTGCCTATGGTGGCTCACCCCGTGCCAGCATCTCACTTGCCAAGGCGGCTCGTGCCTATGCCTTTATCCGCCGCCGTGGCTACGTCATCCCCGAGGATGTACGTGCCGTGTGCCACGATGTGTTGCGTCACCGCATTGGCCTAACCTACGAGGCCGAGGCCGAGAACATCACCTCGGAGCACATCATCACCGAGATTTTGAATAACGTAGTAGTGCCCTAATGCAGCAGAGCGAGAACGATATTCTTCGCAGGGTCCGCAAGATTGAGATCAAGACGCGCGGCCTGTCCAGCGAGATCTTTGCCGGAAAGTATCACACAGCCTTCCGCGGACGCGGTATGTCGTTCAGCGAGGTGAGAGAGTATCGTGCAGGCGACGATGTGCGCGACATCGACTGGAACGTGACAGCACGCTCGTCGAAGCCCCACATCAAAATCTACGAGGAGGAGCGTGAGCTGACGATGATGCTTTTGGTTGATGTCAGTGGCTCGCGTATCTTCGGCTCAACCACCCGCACCAAGCAGAATGTCATCACCGAGATTGCCGCCGTGCTGGCCTTCTCGGCTGCACAGAACAACGACAAGGTGGGTTGCATATTCTTCTCCGACAAGGTCGAGAAGTTTATCCCTCCGAAGAAGGGCAAGAGCCATATCCTGATGATTATCCGCGAGTTAATCTCGTTCCAGCCCGAGTCGCAGCGCACGGCCATATCCGAGGCGGTGCGATTCCTCACGGCCGTCAATAAGAAGCGTTGCACGACCTTCATTCTCTCGGACTTCCTCTCGCCTGCGAGCGACCAGGCTCCGCTGGAGGATGCGCTGAAGATTGCAGGCTCGAAGCACGACCTGGTGGGTATCCGTGTTGTGGACGAGCGCGAGGCCGCCCTGCCCGATGTGGGTATTGTGGAGTTGCAGGATGCCGAGACCGGCCGCAAGGTGTGGCTCGACACCTCGTCGCGTAGCGTCAGGGAGCACTATGCCGAGCGCTGGACCGAGCGTGAGCGCTCCATCGAGGAGCTGCTGCGTCGCAACCGCATCGACTCGGCCACCATCTCCACCGATGGCGACTATGTGGCCGAACTCATTAAACTATTCAAACAGCGATAGGATGAATCAACCATTCAAAAAATATATCTCACGCCTCTGCCTTACGCTGCTCGCCCTCGGCGTAGCGCTCACTCCGTTCCTGCTTTCGGCGCAGAGCACCGAAGGTGTGGTGCCGCAGAACGCCCCCAAGGTGAGTGGAGGGTTCGAGCCCGACTCGATAGGCATTGGCGATAGGTTTGTCTACTCGATCGAGGTTGAGAAGGATTTGGTGCAGACCGTTGTCTTCCCCAATTTTGTCGGTATGGCAGGTCAGCACTACGAACTCATCGAGGATCGTGCTGTCGACACGCTGGAGCGTGATGGTCGCCGTCTGAAGATACGCAAGAGCTACCTTCTGGCCGCCTTTCAGGAGGGCTGGCACCATATCGTGCCACAGGTGATGTATGCCGACAAGAACATTGTCGATACGCTCTACGGCCCCGACACCCTCGATTTGCTTGTTACCACTTTCCAGATTGACTCCACTTCGCACGCCCTGTTCGACATCAAGCCGCAGAAGACCCTGCCTTTCAAGCTGGGCGAGATTACCGGCTACATAGCCTGGTCGGTGGTGGCGCTTATCATTCTGGCGGCTCTGCTCTATGGTCTTAAGCGCCTGCTGGCGCACTATGGCAAGAGTTTCGATTCGATTTTCAAGCCCGCTCCGCCCCTGCCTGCCCACGAGGAGGCCTTTGCTGCGCTCGAGCGTCTGCGTGTGATGCATCTGTGTCAGGAGGGCAAGCATAAACTCTACTACTCGACCCTTACGGATATCCTGCGTGCCTACATCGTGCGCCGCTTCGAGGTGAGCGCTATGGAGATGACCTCTGACGAGATTATCGAGGCTATGCGTGGGGTGGACATCCCAAGTAAGTCGGCCATCGACCTTACGATGATTTTGCGTGAGGCCGACCTGGTGAAGTTCGCCAAGGCGGTTCCCGAGAGCGAGGAGTCGGAGGCGGCTATGCGTGCTGCGTGGGAGTTTGTCGATGCTACAAAACCTGTCGAGGAAGTTGTCAATGAGGAGGAATAGTATGAAACACAATATATTACATATCGCACTTCTGTTCGTTGCCGTGGCCTTCACGCTGCCCTCCGTGGCACAGCGTATGCCCGAGCGCGGATTGGTGCGTAAGGGTAACCGCCAGTTTGCCAAGGAGCGCTACGAGCGCAGTGCCGACTCATACCTCGAGGCACTCAAGCACGACAGCACCTCGTTTGAGGCTCGCTACGACCTTGCGGGTGCTATGTTCCGCACCGAGCGTTATGCCGAGGCCGAGCAGGCGTTGAAGCAGGTGGTTGTCGACTCGCTGCGTTCGGCCGAGGATCGTGCCGAGGCATACTTCAACCTCGGTAATGCACAGTTTGCCCAGCAGAAGTTGCAGGAGGCTTTGCAGAGTTTCCGCTCGTCGCTTGTGCTGAATCCCGATGATATGGAGGCCAAGTATAACTACGCCTATACCAAGAAGTTACTTGAGCAGAACCAAAATCAGAATCAGGACCAAAACCAGAATCAGGATCAGAATCAAAACCAGGATCAAAACCAGCAGGGTGGTGGTCAGAACCAGCCTCAGGGTGGCGACCAGAATCAGGACAAGAACGACCAAAATAACGATAACCAGGACCAGAACCAGGACCAAAATCAGGACCAAAATCAGAACCAAAACCAGCAGGGTGGTGGCGACGATAAGGATGGTGATGGCAAGCCCGACGAGCAGAGGCAGGGTGGCGATCGCCCACGCAGTGGAATGAACAACGAGCAGCAGCAACAACTGCTCAATGCCATTCAGGCTCAGGAGGATAAGACACAGGAGAAGTTGGATGAAAAGGCCAAGGGCGTCGTTATCCGAGGTAAAAAGAATTGGTAAATTCGGTTGGGAATTGGTTTTCGGCCGATAGCTTGATAAAAGAATTAAAACTACCGTTCATAGCGTTACTTTGGAGCCGCTCCGCGGCGACCAAAGCCCCTGCCTGAGGCGGGGGTTGGGGGTGGGTCAGATTTGTAGATGCGGCTGTGCCGCAAGTACTACCGATGGGAATGACCCGACCTTGTTTTAGCGCGAAGAGGGTAGAGAGAATATATTAAAATGAGATTCGCAAACCCATATCTGTTATGGTTGCTGGCGCTTCTGGTGCCCGCCATAGCTTACTATATCTACCGCACCTTGCAGGGCGGTGCCGCCATACGCATCTCCACCGTTGCCGGGGCGCGTAATGCTCCGCGCACGTTGCGCTATTGGCTGCGCCACGTCCCCTTCGTGTTGCGCCTTGTGGCGTTGGCACTTATGATTGTGGCACTCGCTCGCCCGCAGGATGTCGAGGAGCAGAGCCGCACCAATGCCGAGGGTATCGACATTATGCTGGCAATGGATATATCATCCTCTATGCTTGCGCGCGACTTCACGCCCGACCGCCTCACAGCGGCCAAGGAGGTGGCTGGTGAGTTCATCGCCGACCGCTATGGCGACCGCATCGGTCTGGCCGTATTTGCGGGTGAGACCTACACGCAGAGCCCCCTTACAACCGACAAGGGCACACTGCAAACCCTGCTGGCACGCCTGCAGAGTGGCATAATCGAGGATGGTACGGCTATCGGCAACGGTCTTGCCACGGCACTTAACCGTCTGCGCGAGAGCGAGGCCAAGAGCAAGGTCATCATCCTTTTGACCGACGGTGTGAACAACCGAGGCGAGATCGCTCCCCTGATGGCGGCAAACATTGCGGCCGATATGGGTATCAAGGTCTACACCATCGGTGTGGGTACACGCGGCAAGGCACCCTATCCGGCTGTGGATATGTTCGGCAATATGACCTTCCAGATGATGGATGTGGAGATTGACGAAGAGACCCTGCAAGCCATTGCCGATCAGACGGGTGGCCGCTACTTCCGTGCCACCGACCGCCAGAAGCTCAAGGAGATTTACGACGAGATAAACACCCTCGAGAAGAGCGAGGTCGAGATTATGGACCTTACCATCTACCACGAGCAGTTTGTGGCTCTGCTGCTGCTTGCCATCGGCCTGCTGGTGGCGGAGATGTTGCTCGAAAAATTAGTTTTGAAACGAATACCGTAGCCCCATATGTTCCGCTTTGCAAACGCTGAATATCTATATCTTTTGCTACTCATTCCTCTGCTTGTTGCAGTGCTGGGTGTAGCCTCGTTGCGCCGCCGTCATCTGTTGCAGAGGTTTGGTAATTTGGAGATTATCAAGACCTTAATTCCCGACTTCTCGCAGGCTCGCCTGCGTCTGAAGGTGGGTATCTACCTTGTTGCACTGTCGCTCTTGATTGTCGCTGCCGCCCGCCCGCAGCTGGGTTCAAAACTGCGTGAGGAGAAGGCCAAGGGAGTGGAGATGATGCTCGTTGTCGATGTGTCAAACTCGATGCTCGCCGAGGACTTCGAGCCCAACCGCTTGGAGCGCACCAAGTATGCTATCAACCGCCTGTTCGAGGGCCTTCAGCAGGAGCGTGTGGGATTGGTAGCCTTTGCCGGTGAGCCTAAGGTGCAGCTTCCCATCACTTCGGACTATCGTATGGCTCAGGCCTTTGCACGTCGCCTCTCGACCTCGCTCGTTGCCGAGCAGGGCACCGACATAGCGCGTGCGCTGGAGCTTGCTATGCTCTCGTATTCGAGTCAGAGCGAGCGCAGTCGTGTGATGGTGCTCATCACCGATGGCGAGAACCACGAGGCCGATGCTGTTGAGCAGGCTCGCAAGGCTGCTGCGCTGGGCATAAAGATCTACACCATCGGTATCGGTACACCCGAGGGAGCCCCCATCGAGATCGATGGCGAGTTCATCAAGGATGAGGATGGCGAGATGGTCGTGTCGAAGCTGGGCGAGCAGATGCTCGAGGAGATAGCCTCTGTCACCGATGCGGCCTATGTGCGTGCCACCAAGCAGTCTATCGGCCTGGAGGAGGTTGTTAAGAGCATAAACGATATGGAGAAGGCCGAGCTCACCACGCTACGCTACGAGGAGTACAACGAGCAGTATCAGTGGCTGGTTGCCGTGGCTCTTGCGCTGCTTCTTTTGGAGGGCGTCATCCTGCCCCGCCGCAACCCCCGCCTGCGCCGATTCAATATCTTCCGCGAGGAGTAGGAAATCGCATAATCTGGTGCTTTCGGTGTTATTCTTGTGCCGTAAATGCCCATTTACGCCTTGTAAACTGCGCTTTCTTTCGCTGCGCAGGCCTTGAAAACTCTCTTCTTACATAAATTCGGAATTTTAAGAGTTCACATTTCATAGTTTTTTATTAACTTTGTACCCAAATGTGCGTGCGTAGCGTCGTGCGCGCGTTGTGGGTGTGCTTCGCGCCCCCGCCCAAAGACCCGAAAACAAAATAAAGAACAAAGATATGATGGAACTTTCTGAACAAGAACTTTTGCGCCGTAAGTCGCTCACCGCGCTGCGCGAGTTGGGTATCGAGCCCTATCCTGCTGAGATGTTTGACGTAACAGCTACTGCCTCTCAGATTTCGAATAACCTCACCGAGGAGAACAAGGAGGAGTTCGCTCAGGTGCGCATCGCAGGCCGTATTATGAGCCGCCGCATTATGGGTAGCGCCTCATTCTTCGAGTTGCAGGACCACACAGGCCGTATTCAGGTCTACATCCGTCGCGACGACATCTGCCCCGAGGGCGACCCCACACTCTATAACACCGTATTCAAGAAGCTCTTGGACATTGGCGACTTCGTGGGCGTTGAGGGTTTTGCCTTCATCACCAACTCGGGCGAGAAGTCTGTTCACTGCCAGAAGCTCACCGTTATCTCAAAGTCAATCCGTCCCCTGCCCATCGTTAAGGAGAAGGACGGCAAGCAGTTTGACGCTCTCACAGACCCCGAGGTGCGCTACCGCCAGCGTTATGTCGACCTGGTTGTAAATCCCCACGTGCGCGAGGTATTCGTTAAGCGTTCGAAGATTATGGCCACTATGCGCGAGTTCTTCAACGAGCACGGCTACATCGAGGTGGAGACTCCCATCCTGCAGCCCATCCCCGGCGGTGCTTCGGCACGTCCCTTCATCACGCATCACAATGCTCTCGATACTGACTTCTATATGCGAATCGCTACCGAGCTCTACCTCAAGCGCCTTATCGTGGGTGGCTTCGATGGTGT
>JAGBUB010000022.1 GCA_017631035.1 Alistipes sp. | reverse complement strand
ATCTTTGCGTGTCATCGAAAAATGGGAGTGCCCCATTTAGCGTATGGCACGAGATTGGCGTTTAGCGTGCGCCAATCAATAACGACGAATTTATTTAACAAACTATAGTGTATTTCGAATGAAGATTATAGGAACAGGCTCGGCGCATCCCAAGTGTGCAGTGAGCAACGAAATGCTTGAAAAATTCCTCGAAACTACCGACGAGTGGATCACCGAGCGCACAGGTATCAAGGAGCGCCGTGTGATCTCGACCGAGAAGCTCGAAGATATGGCGACAGAGGCGGCGAATAAAGCACTCGAAGATGCAGGCCTTACGGCTGCAGACATCGACTACATCATCTGCTCGAATGTGGTAAACGAGTATGTGACACCTGCGTTGAGCTGCATCATTCAGGGTAAGCTCGGTGCCAAGTGCCCAACACTCGACATCAACGCGGCGTGCGCAGGTTTCATCTACGCTATGGATATGGCCGAGGATAAGCTCAAGTGCAACAAGGCAAAGAACATCCTCATCGTATGTGCCGAGGAGCCTTCGCGTATGGTGAGCTGGAAGAATCGCAGTACGTGTGTACTCTTTGGTGATGGTGCTGGTGCTGCTGTGGTTACGGCTGGCGACGAGCTCAAGGCTATCCGTCTGACTACCGAGTCGATGGCCGATGTGCTCTACTATCAGCGTAAGCTCGAGCCAACGCCCTACATCGACAAGGAGGAGAACTTCGAGCCTCTGGTGATGCGTGGCCGCGAGGTGTTCAAGCACGCAGTATCCAACTCGAACAAGGATATCAAGATTCTTCTCGACGAGACAGGTCTCACGACCGACGATATCAAGTATTTTGTCCTTCACCAGGCTAACCGCCGTATTATCGACGCTATCCGCAACTTCCTCGGTGTAGAGGAGGAGCGCGTGCCACACAACGTGGAGCGTTACGGAAACATATCATCGGCTGCGCTACCAGCATTGCTCGACGAGCTCAACCGTGGTGGCAAGCTCCAGAAGGGCGACAAACTTGTCTTCAGCGCATTTGGTGCTGGATTTACGACGGGTGCCTGCATCATCGAGTGGGCTAAGTAACCGACGAGAGTACTATACCTTAATTATATAACAGTTTGAACAACCGACATCCTTTGTGGGTGTCATAGAAAATACTAACGGAATAGATGGAAAAAAGAGTAGTTATCACCGGTATTGGTGCAATTACCCCTGTGGGTAATCATATCGAAGAGACGTGGAAGAACCTCGTAGAGGGTAACTGTGGTATTGATTTTATTCAGGGCTGGGATGAGTATGAGCTTCCCGTAAAGGTTGCAGGTCAGATTAAGAACTTCGACAAGTCGGAGTACGAGCTCGACGCAGGCCTTGCACGTCGCAGCGACCGTTTCTGCCTATACGCTATGGCGGCAGCATCGGATGCTATGAAGGATGCAGGTCTTAAGAGCGGCGAGAATATCGACCCAGAGCGTCTCGGCGTATATATCGGCTCGGGTATTGGTGGTATGGATACATTCGTAAACCAGACCAAGGTTATGCTGGAGGAGGGTCTCAACCGCATCTCTCCATTCTTTGTGCCTATGATGATCTCGAACATCGCATCGGGTAACGTGGCTATCTCGCACAACGCACAGGGCGTATGCTTGCCCGTAGTAACAGCTTGTGCTACAGGTACACACGCTGCAGGTGAGGCATTCCGCGCTATCAAGCACGGCTATGCCGATGCTATCATCACAGGTGGCGCCGAGGCTTCGGTACACCCATTGGCTATTGCTGGCTTCGCTAACAGCAAGGCCCTCTCACGTTCGGAGGATCCAAAGCAGGCTTCGTTGCCATTCTCGGCAGACCGCCACGGCTTCGTGATTGCCGAGGGTGCGGGTATGATGATTTTCGAGTCGTTGGAGAGCGCACAGAAGCGTGGCGCTAAGATCTACGCCGAGGTTGTGGGCTATGGCAACAGCTGCGATGCTCACCACTTCACAGCACCTCGCCCCGATGGTATCCCCGCATCGCGTGCTATCAAGCAGGCGCTTGACGAGGCACAGTTCGACTCGGATAAGGATCTCCTCTATATCAACGCTCACGGTACAGGTACGCCTCTTAACGATGCTGCCGAGACCAAGGCTATCAAGCTCGCAATGGGTGAGGCTGCTCGCAAGGCGAAGATCACATCGACAAAGTCTATTACAGGTCATATGCTCGGTGCAACAGGCGCTGTGGAGCTCATCGCTTCGGCACTCTCGCTCCACCACGGCATCGTAACACCTACAATCGGTCTTACAAACCCTGATCCAGAGTGCGACCTCGACTACACACCTCTCAAGGCACAGGAGGCACCACTCACAGTGGCTATCTCTAACTCACTCGGCTTCGGTGGTCACAACGCCTGCGTAGCTTTGCGTAAGTGGGAGAACAAGTAATAAATAACAAGTACAAACAGAACAAAACTCATAAACGATATGAAACTTCTGGAAGGTAAGGTAGCACTCGTAACAGGTGCTGGACGTGGTATCGGCAAGGCCATCGCTATGCGCTATGCCGAGGCAGGTGCTGATGTGGCATTCACCGATTTGGTTATCAACGAGGCTGTGGAGCAGACCGTGAAGGAGCTCGAGGCTATGGGTGTGAAGGCAAAGGCTTACGCCTCAAACGCAGCATTGTTCGAGGAGACACACGAGGTTGTAAAGCAGGTTGTTGCTGACTTCGGTCGCATCGACGTGTTGGTAAACAATGCTGGTATCACCAAGGATGGCCTTATGATGCGTATGTCGGAGGAGCAGTGGGACGCAGTTATCAACGTAAACCTCAAGTCGGCGTTCAACTTCATCCACGCCGTAACTCCAGTTATGGCAAAGCAGCGTAGCGGCTCGATCATCAATATGTCATCAGTTGTTGGTGTTAGCGGCAACGCTGGTCAGTGCAACTACTCGGCATCGAAGGCCGGTATGATTGGTCTCGCAAAGTCTATCGCCAAGGAGATGGGCCCTCGCGGCATTCGTGCGAACTGCATTGCCCCAGGCTTTATCATCACCGATATGACCAACCAGCTCTCGCAGGAGGTCAAGGATCAGTGGGCAGCACAGATTCCATTGCGTCGTGGTGGTACTCCCGAGGATGTTGCCAACGTGGCGTTGTTCCTCGCAAGCGATATGTCATCGTATGTAAGCGGTCAGGTTATTCACTGTTGCGGTGCTATGAACTGCTAATTTGTTGTGATAAGGCAGCATCTGCTGCATCTCAATCGTTGGGATGAATGGGAAATACGCTATGTATGTCCCATCCATCCCAACTTCTTTATCGGTGCAGCATCTACAGCCTTCTAACAACAAATTTGTTGTGATAAGAGGTCATCTTTGACCTCTCAATCATTGGCTCGAATGGAATGTACGCCAAGTACTATCCATCCGAGCCAATTTCTTTATCGAGGCCAAATCTAACCTCTTCTGACAACAAATTTTAATTTTCCGAGATAAGCAGCCATCTGCACCGCTTCAGTCAACGCCACCAATGGGACGTACATCAAGTACTACCCATCGGTGGCTTTTTCGTGTCAGTGCCGCATCTAACTACTTCTATCGAAAAATTAGGGTGTGCAGGTGGGTAGGTGGTGAATT
>JAGBUB010000021.1 GCA_017631035.1 Alistipes sp. | reverse complement strand
GCCAATATCGGTACGACCGTCACAGCGTGGCTTATCTCACTACTCGGCTTTAAGGCCGACATCTCAATCCTCGCCGTACCTCTTATGGCGTTGGGCTTTGTGATGAGCATATCGAAGAAAGAGCGTTACAAGAACCTCAGCGAGTGTGTTATCGGCTTTGCTCTCTTGTTCCTCGGCCTGTCGCTGATGAAGGAGTCGGTGCCCGATTTACGTGAAACGCCCGAGGTGTTGTCCTTCATTCAGAACTGGGCCGATATGGGCTTTGGCTCGGTATTGATATTCTTGGTCTTTGGTACCGTGCTGACGCTCGTATTGCAGTCGTCGAGTGCTACGATGGCCCTTACGCTGATTATGATGAGTATGGGTTGGATTCCCTTCCAGATGGGTGCTGCAATGGTGTTGGGCGAGAATATCGGTACAACTATCACGGCTAACATCGCCGCTGCGGTGGCTAACCCCAACGCGAAGCGTGCTGCCCTGGCGCATACTCTCTTCAATGTGTTTGGTGTTATCTGGGCGTTGATTTTATTCAAGCCGTTTGTCAATCTTATTGGTTGGATAATTGCGGGTATGGGTTATCCTAATCCTGCCGATATGAGTTTCGCTTCGACCATCGACCCCGCATCGGCAGAATCTACCGCAATGCTCTATGGCTTGTCGATGTTCCATACACTGTTTAATACATTCAACACCTGCATCCTTATCTGGTTTGTACCGCAGTTGGTGAAGATAGTTACCACCGTAATTAAAGATAAGCCTAAGAGCGAGGAGGATACCATCCGCTTGAAGTATATTTCGGCGGGCCACACCAATACTGCCGAGTTGTCAATCAGTCAGGCGCAGAAGGAGATTCAGCACTTTGCTCAAATTTCGCGTAATGGCTTAGATTACATTCGCTCGGCCGTGCACGCTACTAAGGGCGATGAGTTTGAGATGTATCGTAAGAAACTTGTCAAGTATGAGGAGATTGCCGACCGCATAGAATTTGAGATTGCTTCATTCTTAAAGGATATTCCGCAGGAGAGCGTCAGCGAGCATACGCGCGAGAGCATTAACGCGATGTACAAAATCGTAAATGAATTGGAGAGTTTGGGCGACTCGGGCGAGGCGATTAGCCGCATCCTTACCCGTCGCAATATGCACGGCAAAGCGTTCAACGAGTATAACATCCGCAACATTGATGCGCTGTTGAATCTCGTCGATAAAGCCTACGGTATTATGATTGATAACCTGAAGAGCGAGAGCGTGGGTATGTTGGGCTTGAAGAGGGCTATTGACTGCGAGATTGAGATTAACGAACTTCGTAGCATCTTGCGCGAGGAGGAGATTAAGAACATCGAGAATGATGGTGCGCACTATCTCGCCAGCGTATATTATATGGATGTTATCTCGGAAATTGAGCGTATGGGAGATTTCATAATCAATATCTCACAGGCTTTGGAGAAGAAGTAACCACCCTTGCCGAACCCTCGGCAATAATATCGCATACAAAAAAACGGCCTCGGAATTTCCGAAGCCGTTTTTTCATTTTATATGTTTGCGGAATTATATAGAAATCACCTTTCTATACCGTTTCGCACTACTCCCACTCAATAGTTGCAGAGGGTTTTGGTGACATATCGTAGCATACGCGGTTTACACCCTCAACCTCAGCCAAGATGCGGCGAGTGATGCGGTCGAGGATCTCCCAGTCGATGTGCTCGATTGTTGCGGTCATAGCGTCGATAGTATTCACGGCGCGGATGATTACGGGCCAGTCGTATGAACGAGCGTTGTTCTTAACACCTACTGACTTGAAGTCGGGCACAACGGTGAAGTACTGCCATACCTTCTTGTCGAGGCCAGAGTTTGCAAACTCCTCGCGAAGGATAGCGTCTGACTCACGAACAGCCTCCAAGCGGTCGCGTGTGATAGCGCCGAGGCAACGAACACCAAGACCGGGGCCGGGGAAGGGCTGACGGTAAACCATCTCGTAGGGAAGGCCGAGCTCAACACCGCAAGCACGTACCTCGTCCTTGAAGAGCTGCTTCAAAGGCTCAACCAATGCGAACTGCAAATCCTCGGGCAGACCACCTACGTTGTGGTGCGACTTAACCATCTTTGCAGTCTTGGTACCACTCTCAACGATATCGGGATAGATTGTACCCTGGCCAAGGAAGTCGATGCCGTCCAACTTGCGTGCCTCCTCCTCGAATACGCGGATGAACTCACCACCGATGATCTTACGCTTCTGCTCGGGATCCTCAACGCCCTCCAACTTGGTGAGGAAACGATCGGTAGCGTCAACATATACAAGGTTAGCGCAGAGCTGCTTGCCGAATACCTCGACAACATTCTCTGACTCACCCTTACGCATAAGGCCGTGGTTTACGTGTACGCAAACGAGGTTGTCGCCGATAGCCTTCAACAACAGGGCAGCTACTACTGATGAGTCAACACCACCTGAGAGTGCCAACAACACCTTCTTGTCGCCCACCTGCTGGCGGATAAGCTCCACCTGGTCGGCAACGAAGTTCTTCATATTCCAGTTGGTCTCAGCCTTGCAAGTATCGAATACGAACGACTTCAAGGCAGCCTTGATAGCCTCCTCGTCGTCCTTAAACTGCTCCATCTTAACCTCGCACTGCGCCTTGTCGTGGCCAGCTGCGATAACGGGGAAGCCTGCCTCGTAAATCTCGGGCAGAACGTCGATCTCCACGCCGTCGATAACATTGTTGGGGCCACCGTTGATGATAACACCCTTCACGTTAGGCAACGCCTTGAGCTCTGCAGCTGTAATGTCGTGCGGATAAATCTCACTATAAACACCCAACGCACGAATGGCTCGAGCTACCACAGTGTTCTCGTGGCTACCCAAGTCCAAAATAACAATCATGTCCTGTTTCATTGTCTTTATATATTTTTGAATTCTTATTCTCTATTTCTTTGCTCCCCTTTTTCTATGGAAACTCTTACCTCACCGCTCTCTGCCGAAAATTCACAGATAGTAGGCTATTTTTTTGACAACCCAAGCATTCGCTATTTTTGAGGAAATTTTGATTTAAGACTCGCAGGCAATAGTGGGCCTATTGTCAAGAGTTGAGAAACAAAATTTGCCAAAAAGAGCAATGCTTTGCCAAAAAAGGCTCGCGCGCTGCAAGAGCGTGGCGAGCCTTATATAATTACTCTCCGCGAGTGTAGTTCGGTGTCTCGCTTGTGATTGTGATGTCGTGGGGGTGATTCTCAACAACACCGTTTGAGGTGATGCGTACGAACTTAGCCTTTTGCAGCACTGCAATGGTATTAGCACCGCAGTAACCCATACCTGCACGGATACCGCCTACCAACTGATATACCGTCTCGCTGAGCGAACCCTTGAAGGGCACGCGACCAACGATACCCTCGGGAACGAGCTTCATATCGTTCTTCTCGCCACCCTGGAAGTAACGGTCACTTGAACCGGCCTTCATAGCGTCGATAGAACCCATACCGCGGTATGTCTTGAACTTACGACCGTTGTAGATGATGGTCTCACCGGGAGACTCCTCGGTACCTGCAAACATTGAACCTACCATCACACAGTCGCCACCGGCAGCCAATGCCTTCACGCAGTCACCCGAGTAGCGCAAGCCACCGTCAGCGATAACGGGAACGCCTGAGCCCTTGATAGCCGATGCACAGTCGTGGATGGCTGTGAGCTGGGGTACACCTACACCTGCGATGATACGTGTTGTACAGATTGAACCGGGACCGATACCAACCTTCACACCGTCGGCACCTGCCTCAACGAGCATCTTGGCAGCCTCGGCTGTTGCGATGTTACCTACAACAACGTCGAGCTCGGGGAAGTGAGCCTTCACGTTCTTGAGTGTGGTAACGATATTCTTTGAGTGGCCGTGAGCCGAGTCAAGAACGATGGCATCAACGCTCTCGGCAACCAATGCCTTCACGCGATCCAACACGTCGGGCGTAATACCCACACCTGCTGCTACACGCAGACGACCCTTCGAGTCCTTGCAAGCGTTGGGGTGATCCTGTACCTTAGTAATATCTTTATAGGTGATAAGTCCGATCAGACGGCCGTTGTCGTCAACAACGGGCAACTTCTCAATCTTGTTTGTGAGCAGAATCTCCGAAGCCTTCTCCAACTCGGTAGAGTGGGTAGTGATGATGTTATCCTTGGTCATCACCTCCTCGATGCGGCGATCCATATCGCGCTGGAAGCGCAGGTCGCGGTTGGTTACGATACCGATGAGCATATTATCGGAATCGACTACGGGGATACCGCCAATCTTATTGTCGTGCATGAGCTGCAACGCATCACCTACGGTCTGCTCCTTCGAGATGGTGATAGGATCGTAGATCATGCCGCTCTCGGCACGCTTCACGCGGCGAACGTGAGCAGCCTGCTCGGCGATAGACATATTTTTATGAATCACACCAATACCGCCCTCGCGTGCAAGCGCAATGGCAAGTTTAGCCTCCGTCACGGTGTCCATGGCGGCAGAAACGATAGGTATGTTCAACTTGATATTACGCGAAAAACGTGTCTCGGTAGAGACTGTTCGCGGCAACACTTCTGAGTAGGCGGGTACGAGCAACACATCATCGAAAGTGAGGCCCATCGATTGTACCCTTTCATCTATGAACGACATATATCTTGGGTTTTTGTTGCGCACAAAGTTACGCATAAAATGCATATCCGCAAAATCCGCGCACCGTTTTTTCTTTAAATTTTTCTTAAATTTTTGCTCTCTACACCCGTCGCGGGACTAAAACGAGCAAATCCACTCAATCATAGCCTGCTGCCACAACGGTTTGAAGGCCACGTCGTCGTGCATACAGAAGCCGTGATAGCCACCCGGATAGATATGCAGCGACGCCTTCACACCGTGCTTGCGCAGGGCGTTGTAGTAGCGTGTTGAGCTGATGGTGGGCACCAGCGTATCGTTATCCGAGGTGAGGATCAGGGTCGGCGGTGTATTCTTCGTTACGCGGGTCTCCATCGAGTACTCGGCACGCTCGTATGCCGTAGCATCGGCGCCGAGCAGGTAGTCGAACGAGCCCTTGTGGCAGAGTCCCTCCTCGCCTGTGATTACGGGGTAGAACATAACGGCAAAGGCGGGACGGTCGGTCAGCGAGGCGAAGTTAGAGGTGTAGGCTGTGAGGTGACCACCTGCCGATGAGCCCATCATTCCCACCTTCGAGGCATCGAAGCCAAGCTCCTTAGACATCTTACGCAGGGTACGAAGAGCCTCGGTAGTATCCTCCAGCGGAATCTCCTTATGGCCATTGGGCAGACGATACTTCAGCACGCCGCACGTCACACCCTGCGAGGCGAGCCACTTGGCCACCTTGTAGCCCTCCCACTCGATGCATACCGACGAGTAGCCTCCGCCAGGACATACCAGCATAGCGTGGCCCGTAGACTTGGCGGGGTCGGCCTTGAAGATGTAGAGTACGGTCTCGGTGGTGTTGCGAATGACCTGATTTTGCGAGGTCTCGGCCTCGGTGATCTCGTTGGAATGGGGAGCCGACGAGTTATCCCAGATTTTGATGGTCATATCCTGACCGTAGTCCTGCGCCCAGAGCGTTGTGGCACAGAGCAAGAGCATAAGTGTAAAAAGGCGTTTCATTATATTAGTTTTTTTGTTTCAGGGTAAAGTTCGAAGCATTTATCATCCAGCTGCCTACGCCGTTGCCCACGATGGCTATGGCCGTGATGCGAATGGCCTCCCAGCCCCACTCGCCCGCAAGCGAGAGGTAGAACATATTGGCAATGGAGTGCTCGAAGCCCGAGAGGATGAAAATCACGATGGGCATAATGACGAACAACCACGACTTGGACTTACGGTAGGAGTCAACGGCCAGATACATCATAGCACCGCAACCTATCGAGAGCAGCAGCACGCTCAGCGACGAGTCGGCCAATTTGGGAGCCACAACCGATGCGATGTCTACCGTATGGCGCGACAGCGCAAATCCCTTTGCCACAAGCCACGTGCCCAAGAAGTTACCCACGATGGTGGTGAGGATACTCCAGAGGCCATACTGGCGAAAGTAGCCGATGCGGCCAGTGTAGAGCGCAAAGCCCTGACAGACGATGGTCAGCAGGCCGAACGAGAAGAGCAGTGCGCCCACCATCTTGTTGGCACACATCAGATAGATCACGCCGCCGAAGCCAATCATCAGGCCGGCCAGAACGGACAAAACAAAGGTATTATAGAGTTCTCTTTTCATAGCATAAATGTGTTATGGTTGCAAAATCATACAAAGATAGAAAAATAATGTAAAAAAAGGGGGCCAAGCGACGGCTAAAGTCATAAAATTAGTATCTTTGTAACATAAAGTCTAAAATTTCAAAACTATATGAAACAACCAAAATTTATTCTCTCGTTGGCAGCAGCGTTCACAATGGTAGCGTGCGCCGGCGACTACACTCCCGTTGAGACCTTCACCGAGGCCGCCGACCCCATTGCACTGACTGCCGAGCAGCAGGCTGAGTGGGACAATGTAAGCAAGACCCTCAACGCCGGTTGGGGCTCTGCCAACCTTCACTACTCACGCAGCACCGTGCCCGCGACCGACAACAACACCCATCGCATCATCGCTTGGCGTGGTGAGCGCGCATCGGCACAGGCCGTTGTATGGACTGCCGAGGGTTTGAATGGCGTGGAGGCCGAAATCGCACCCTTCAAGGGTGAGGCCGGCACACTGCCCGCCGAGATTGCTGAGGCTCGCTTCGTGCGTTACACCATCGCCGATGAGCAGCTCTACAACTTCAAGAAGGGCGGTCCCACAGTGATTATGCCCGATATGCTCGACTCACTCAAGCAGTTTGACATTGAGGCACGCTCGACACGTCCCGTATGGGTTAGCCTTGAGGTGCCTGCCGATGCAGCACCCGGCATCTACAAGAGCTCGGTAACAATCAAGCACAACGGCTGGGGCAAGGTTTCACTCCCCATCGAGCTTGAGGTATTGCCTCAGACTTTGGCACCCGCTACAGAGTGGGCATTCCACCTCGACCTCTGGCAGCACCCCACATCGGTGGCTCGCGCACAGGGTTTGGAGTTGTGGAGCGACGCACACTTCGAGGCTATGAAGCCCCTGATGGAGCGTCTGCGTGATGCTGGTCAGAAGGTTATCACCGCCACACTCAACAAGGACCCCTGGAACCACCAGTGCTACGACGCCTACGAGGCTATGATCAAGTGGACAAAGCACAAGGATGGCTCTTGGTCTTACGACTACACCGTATTCGACCGCTGGGTAGAGTTTATGCTCGGCATCGGTATCAACAAGTATATCAACTGCTACTCGATGGTGCCCTGGAACTGCGAGTTGGAGTATATGGACGAGGCCCAGGGTAAGATGGTTACCGTGAAGGCTGAGCCCGGCACGGCTATCTTCCCCAAGATCTGGGAGCCCTTCCTCAAGGACTTCAAGAAGCACCTCGAGGCTAAAGGTTGGCTTGCCATTACCAACATCGCTATGGATGAGCGTTCGCCCGAGGCTATGCAGGCTGCCGCTGATGTGTTGATGAAGTATGCACCCGAGATGGGCTTCGCCTTGGCTGACAACCACCAGTCATACAAGAAGTTCACTATGATGCGCGACGTGTGCGCCGCTATGCGCCACGAGACCGTCGAGCTCGAGGACATTCTGATGCGTCGCGAGCAGGGTTACACCACCACATTCTACGTATGCTGCAACCCGATGTACCCCAACACCTTCACATCGTCGGAGCCCTACGAGTCGGAGCTTTTGGGATGGAAGAACATCGCACACGACTACGACGGAATGTTGCGTTGGGCCTACAACTCGTGGGCTGAGAATCCCCAGTACGATTCACGCTATGGCAACTGGATGTCGGGTGATACTTACGTGGTATATCCCTACAACCGCTCGTCAATCCGCTTCGAGCGTATGATCGACGGTATCGAGGTATCGGAGAAGATTCGCACACTGCGTGCCGCAGGTGTTGATATGAGCGGTGTTGACGCTGTGCTTGCAAAGGTACGCGAGGTTGAGATCACCGACTACAACCAGCCCTGGATGCAGATTATGGAGGAGGCTAACAAGGCTCTTATCGAGGCTTCACGCTAACAACAACAAATGATAACAAAAAACGCTCGGTTCGCTCGGAATCGGGCGTTTTTTTGTTGGGAAATCGGATGCGCCAAATTAGTGTAAACAAATTGTAAAGAGGTTGTTAAGTTTTCGTTAAGATTGTTTTGGGGCAGTAGCAGATTGCCCCATATGTATTAACTTTGAAAACCGAAATGCGCCCAAAGTGCCACCGGCACGGGACGAAACTAACTATGTATGAGTGCTTTATACACTATTATGCTTGCCGTGCTTGCCATCTTGGCAGTATCGGGACTCTATGTCGGCGTAACAAACGACGCTGTAAACTTTCTTAACGCGGCCATCGGTTCGAAGGTGGCTAAGATGCGCACCATTCTGATGGTTGCATCGGTGGGTATTATCATCGGTGTATTGACCTCGACAGGTATGATGGAGGTGGCTCGTAGCGGTATGTTCAACCCCGGTCTGTTCACCTTCCACGAGATTATGATTCTCTACGTGAGTGTGATGTTCGCAAACGTTATTCTGCTCGACATCTACAACTCGCTGGGTCTGCCCACATCGACTACCGTGGCGTTGGTATTCTCGTTGCTCGGTGCCGCTATTGCAGTGTCACTCTTCAAGATTTCGGGCGATCCTACGCTCACACTGGGCTCGCTGGGTGGCTTTATTAATACTACACGCGCGATGGGAGTTATCTCGGCAATCCTTTTGTCGGTGCTCATAGCCTTCATCTTCGGTACTATGGTGATGTGGTTCTCACGTCTGTTGTTCTCGTTCCGCTACTTCGCCATCTTCCGTAAGGCGGGTGCATTGTGGTGCGGCATCTCGTTCACAGCTATCGCCTACTTCGCAGTATTCAAGGCGCTGAAGGGTGTGTTGTCGGGTACAGCTATGTACACCTGGATTAGCGACAACCTCCTGCTCGCACTTATCCTCTGCTGGATTGTGAGCTCGGTATTGCTGGCATTTATGCAGCTCTTCCGCATCAATATCCTCCGCATCAACATCCTTCTGGGTACGTTTGCATTGGCTTTGGCCTTTGCAGGTAACGACCTTGTGAACTTCATCGGTGTGCCTATCGCCGGTTTGGATGCATTTAAGATTGCCAAGGAGGCTGGTTCGACATCGATCCTGATGGAGGGTCTTAACCAGAACCTGCCCGCACAGTTCATCTGGATGATTCTCTCGGGCGTGGTGATGATCATCACTCTCTGGACATCGACCAAGTCGCTCAACGTGTCGCAGACCGAGATTTCGCTCGCAGGTCACGGCGATGAGGTGGAGGGTGAGGTAAACTCAAACGTATTCTCGCGCTCAATCGTGCGTGCTTCGATCAATATCTCTAACTTCCTCGACCGTGTAATTCCGCAGTCGGTGCAGAAGTTCGTAAGCAAGCGCTTCGAGTATGAGGATGTAGAGCAGAATGGCGCTCCCTACGATAAGATTCGTGCCGTGGTAAACATCACCACAGCGGCGTTGCTTATCTCGGTGGGTACATCGCTCAAGTTGCCCCTCTCGACTACATATGTATGTTTTATGGTGGCTATGGGTTCGTCACTTGCCGACAAGGCGTGGGGTCGTGAGTCGGCCGTACACCGTATCTCGGGTGTGATGACCGTAGTGATGGGCTGGTTCGTAACGGGTATCGGTGCGTTCCTTATCGCCATCGCAGTGGGTCTGCTCCTGATTTGGGGCGGCACGCCTGCCTTCGTGGTGGTGACCTTCGCTTGTGCCTATATGCTCTTCAAGAGCAACTTCAAGAGCTCAAAGAAGAAGGATGCAATGCCCGACTCGGCTAAGGATAACACTCAGGTGGATAACGTACTCGACGAGGTATGCCAGATGATGAAGGTGTCGACTCAGATCTACGACCGCACGCTGGTAGCCGTATCGAAGGAGGACCGCAAGGCTCTAAAGGAGCTGGTGCGTGAGTCGAAGGAGATGTACGACCAGTGTCACCAGATTAAGTATAGCCTGATGCCCGCCCTCAGAAAGATGAAGGGCTCGGGTCTGGAGCTGTCGCTCTACTACATTCAGGTGGTGGATTACCTCAACGAGATGGCCAAGGCTCTGGTACACATCACTCGTCCTGCATTTGAGCATATCGACAACAACCACAAGGGATTGTCGGAGGAGCAGGCACGCGACCTGATGCACATCAACGACGACGTGGCCGAGATTTACGGCAACATCAACCGTATGATTACCGAGAACAACTTCGGCGAGATCGACGTGGTGCTCAATATGCGTGACAAGCTCTTCGAGCGTATCGCCACAACAACCAAGTCGGAGCTCGTACGTATCAACGACGGCGAGGGTAACACCAAGGCAAGTATGTTCTACCTGACCGTACTGAGCGAGACCAAGGCTATGGTACTTCAGGCACGTAACCTGCTGAAGGCTCAGCGTTACTTCCTCGAGCACGCAGGTGTGCAGAAGAACTGGATGAAAGAGGGCCGATAGGACTCCAACGAGAAAAGGGGAGTGAGGTGGATGACCAACTCCCAACCATATAAAAGAAAAGGTGCCAACCGCGAGGGGGCACCTTTTTTTATGCGTGTATAAGAACCGCCGTTTGGGGGGAGGGGTTAATTCTTCTTGAAGACCTCCTTGGTCTTGTTGAATGGCATTTAGCTCCTTAAGTGATTTACCTAGCAACAAAGCTGTCAACCTTGAGAAATCATCCTTGCTTAAGTCTATATAGCCTTCTATTTTGGCCAACTCTTTAAGTTGGTTATACAGCGAAGGCTTGCGTCCTTTGTTCTTTGGCTGGTTTGTTGTGGAAAAACGTGTAGCCTTGCCATCTTCCTTTATGTTCTTGTTATTTGACATTTCTAACCGTTTTTTAGCCGATTTATGTTTTTTTATATATCTTTGCTATGTCGTAAGTACATCATCGGGAATGGCTCATTCCACGCCAAGGCACTCGGTTGCGAGGAAAGCGAAACAGGAGGGAGAAGCGTGGTTCCAACCCTCTTTTTTTATTCATTATGCTTATGCCGATGAACTTTTCTGTCTTTTGTTACTACAATAATCTGCTTGAATCTATAATTATTTAGCGATTCATACTCCTTGATGCCCGAATCGATGTCTGCTCTATGGTATATATGATTCTTGTCGTATATAAGAGCGATCTCGGCTTGCTTCTTTTTAGCGTGCTCAAGTGCCTTGTTTACCGAGGACGATGTTGGCGTTCTTTGCTCAAAGGAACGAGAAAAGGGGAGTGAGGTGGATGACCAACTCCCAACCATATAAAAAGAAAAGGTGCCAACCGCGAGGGGGCACCTTTTTTTATGCGTGTATAAGAACCGCCGTTTGGGGTGAGGGGTTAATTCTTCTTGAAGACATCCTTGGTCTTGTTGAAGGCATTCTTAACGCCGCCCTTCATCTTCTCGAATGCGGTCTTGCGCTCCTCGGGATGTACGGGCTCCTTGCCTGTTAGGCGCTTGTAGAGTGCATCCTGATCCTCGAGGCTGCCTACCACATAGGGAATCTGTGTCTCGCCCTGAATGATGGTGGTGAAGATGGTTCTATCCTCCTCGGTAACCAGCTCTACGGCCTGAACGTGATACTCGCCATCGAAGATGTCGAAGGTCTCCTTGTTGCCCTGCTTGCGATAGTTGCGAATTGCAGCCTTGGGGCGGTGGGCACGGTCGAAGGTGTAGACCATACGCTCGGTATCAATCTCAAACCAACTGCTCAGGGGCACATCCTCATAGCCTATGTTGTAGAGATAATAGTATCTGCGTGGCTCAGCCGAGTGTGCGGCTACTGCAAAAAAGCACGCCACTGCCAATAGAAATAACTTTCTCATAATGGTTATGTGTTTAATAAGTTTGTAGTTACAAAAGCTCTTCGCTAGCAAAACGAAGCCAAAGCTCAGAACTGACCGAGGTCTGCTTCAGCCCATTTGCTTGAGCGAAAAAATCTATTCCAAATCCTCGTCGTCGAAATACATTCCATCCATCAAAGCGTCAATCTCGCGACGCTCCTTCTTGGTGGGACGGCCCGTGCCTCGCTCGCGGAATACGAAGATGGTCTCGCGCGGAGTAGTGAGCTTGTCGAGCTCCTCCTGCGGAGTGATATTAAGGCAGTACTGGGGTACCAGCTTCGCACCCTGACGGCTGCTCACAAGTTCCAGCACCTTATAACTATAGGTTACGGGCATCTTCTTGACCGATATGATGTCGCCCAACTGCACCTCACGCGAGGGCTTGGCGTAGGCATTATTAACCAGCACGCGGTTGTTGCGTATGGCATCGGCGGCGTCGGAGCGGGTCTTGAAGACTCGCACCGCCCACAGGTATTTATCTAATCTTACGTCACTCATAATTCTAAAGTTTTACATCCATAACAGACACACGGGGTGGCTCAATTCGAGGCTTATCGCGGTGCGTGTGAGAAGGCCCGTCTTCTCGTCGCGGGCATATACCTCCACACTATTGCTGTCACGCAGGGCTACGAGCAAAAAACGGTTGTCGGCCGTGAGGGTGAAGTTGCGAGGGTGCACGCCCGTGAGAGTATATCCCACCTTGGTGAGCAGCCCCTTCTCGTCAACACTGAATACCGAAATACCATCCTCCTTGAGGCGGTTGCTGGCGTAGAGAAAACGGCCATCGTTCGACAGGTGAATATCGGCACAGCCGCCACCACCTACGCTATCCGATGCGATCTCCTGCTTAAGGCGAAGACCCTCCGACTCGATGTCGAAGACATTCACCTTACCCGATAACTCGTTGAGCGCATAGGCCACCTTGCCATCCTTCGAGAAGGCCATATGGCGAGGTCCTGCACCCATATCGAGTTGTGTACGCGATAGTTCGCGGCCCAGAGCGTCAATCTGAAATATCTCGCTACGACCCAAGTCGGTTACATACAAAGACTCGCCATCGGGCGCAAGGAACAATCCGTGAACGTGTGAGGCACTACCCTCGCGAGGCTCGAACTCACGCTCCTGAGGCTCACCCAGCGAGCCATCCTCGGCAATGGGGAACGAGGTGAATGAACCGCCCGTATAGTTAGCCGTGAAGGCACGTCCCTCGAACAGGCGCACGTAGCAGGGCGAAGCGCCATTGGTAGGCTGGCGGTTGATAAGGGTGAAACTATCGGCCTCGGCATCGTATCGGTAGGCATTCAGGGCCGACGTATCGTCAGTGCCGCCCTCGCTCACGGCATAGAGCCTGCTACCATCATCGGTAAGGGCAAGGAACGAAGGGTTATCGACCTCGACAACAAGCTCGGGGGCGGTGAAGCCACTCTCGGAGAAGGTGGTGCGATAGATGCCACGACTACCGGCGTCGGTATAGGTGCCAATGAGCAGAGAGGTGCCCTGCGGCTCGGTCGGAGCGCATCCCAAAAGGCTCAGGGCGAAGGTTGTTAGCAGGATGTGTAATCTCATAGTGGTTTGGTTTTAGCGGGCGGCTACGACTCCTCGTCAAAGTAACCCTCGATGGTTTGGCGGCTCACGCTCAAAATCATACCCAACGCTATGCTGGTGAAGAGCAGCGACGAGCCTCCGCGCGAAATCATCGGCAGGGGCTGACCTGTCTCGGGCAGGAAGTTGATGGTAACCATTATATGCAGCAGGGCCTGGCCCGTAATGAGCATAGCCAATCCCAGCGATAGCATCGACGGGAACTTCTGCGGACAGTTGCGGAAAATCTCGCTGGCACGGAAGAATATCCACACATACAAAGCGAGCAGGATGATGGCAATGACGATGCCGTACTCCTCGACAAAGAAGGCGTAGGCGTAGTCGCTCTCGGGGTGGGTCATCTCCACACGCACGGCACTCTGACCTGCGCCACGACCCATAATGCCACCATTGTTGATGGCAATCATCGAACGCTCGGTGTCGCTCAACTCCTGCACATCGACCTTGGTTCGGTCCTCGGTCCACACAGCCACCCACGTATCGATACGGCCACCAGCCGTATGGCTACGGCCCAAGCCGGCAAGGAAGACGAAGGCTCCGCCCACGAGGGCCCACATACACACACGCATAATCTCCCTCTTGTTCACTCGGCCTATAAATAGCATAGCGAGCGAGAGCACAAAGAGTATGACAGCCGACGAGGTGTGCGACGGAAATACCACCAGACTCGACAGCACCACCGGCAGGAAGATGGGCAGGCCACCCTCGCGCCATATGCGGCGTTGCTTGGGGCTCTTGAACCAGGTCCAGAACTTTAGACTCGGCACGATTTGCAGCGTAGGGGCTTTACTCTGGCGGTCGGCAAGCACACGGGCAAGGTACATCACAAGGGCTACCTTGAGCATCTCCGATGGCTGGAACTGGAAACCGGCAATGTCAATCCAACGGGCTGCGCCATTGGTCGAAGTTCCGACAAAGTGTACGGCCAGCGACAATGCCAACGACACCCAGAAAACGAAGTAGGAGCATCGGCGGTAGACCCAGCTATTGATGCGGTGCACGCAGAACATAAAGGCCGCACATATAGCCATTATGCCCAACTGAGTGCGCAGGAACGCCGACGTAGAGAGGCGTGACGAGGGCATATATGCCATCTTGGCAATCGACGAGTAGACCACCAGCACCGAGACAATCATCAGCGTGATGATAATCACCCACAGCACACGGTCGCCACCAAACAGACGGCGTGCGGCAGCTATCAGGCCTCCATCGCGCACTGCAGGCTCAGCCGCCTCGACACTCTGCTCGGCAAGCTCGGCAGCCTCATCAAGGCTCACATCCTCGCCCACAATGTCACGGCGCACAGCCACATCGTCCTGCACGGGTGCAGGCTCGGCCTCACGACGTATATATTTGCCATAATCCAATTGCGACATACTCTCTACACTCAGCCCTCGGGCCTAAGATTTACAATTATAGGTTCTGCTTGACCCACTCCTTGAAGAGTTGGCCTCGCTGTTCATAGTTCTTAAACAAATCGAAACTTGCACAGGCGGGCGAGAGCAACACCACATCGCCCTCAGTGGCCTCGGCCTTAGCCGCACGCATAGCCTCGTCGAGCGACGAGGTGCTGACAACGGTGGGAACTACGCCTGTGAACTCACGCACCAGTTTATCGTTATCAACGCCCATACAGATGAGCGCCTTGACCTTCTCGCGAGCAAAGCCCTTCAATGGCTCATAGTCGTTACCCTTGTCCGTGCCACCTGCAATCCACACCGTGGGGCGGGTCATACTCTCAAGGGCGTACCACACCGAGTCGACGTTGGTGGCCTTCGAGTCGTTGATCCACAACACGCCATCCTTCTCGCCGGCAGGCTCCAGACGATGCTCAACGGGCGAGAACTCATAAATCGAGCGCTCCACATTCTCGGGCTCGACACCTGCAGCCATAGTGGCCAGAGCGGCCGCCATAGCGTTGTAGGCGTTGTGCAGACCCTTGATCTGCATCTTCTGTGTGTCGATTGTAACCTCCTTATCACCTACACGGGCCGTGAACTCACCACCCGAGAGGAAACCATCGCCCGCACCGCTTGCCACGGCAGCCTTGGCGGCAAAGGGCAACTGACGCATACGCAAATCGGCACGCTTCTCGATCTCGGCGGCGATTACATCGTCGTCGGCCGAGTAGACAAAGTAGTTACGCGAGTGCTGATTCTGCACAATGCGCATCTTGGAATCGACATAGTTCTGGAACGAGTAGTCGTAGCGGTCCAAGTGGTCGGGCGTGATGTTCATCAGCACTCCCACGTCGGCACGGAAGTCGTACATACCATCCAGCTGGAACGAGCTGAGCTCCAGCACATACCAGTCGTACTCAGCGGTAGCCACCTGATAGGCGAAGCTCTCGCCAATATTGCCTCCCAGAGCCACATTTACGCCCGCATCGCGCATAATCTTGTAGATGAGCGATGTGGTTGTGGTCTTTCCGTTTGAGCCTGTGATGCAGATGGTGCGGGCCTTACCCATATACTTCGAGGCGAACTCCATCTCCGAGATAATGGGCGTAGACTGCTCACGCAGACGCTTTACCACATCGGCCTTCTCGGGTATGCCGGGCGACTTGATTACAAGGTCGGCCGCAAGGATGCGCTCCATCGTATGGCCTCCCTGCTCCCACTCTACGCCCCACTCGTCGAGCACACGGGCGTAGCGCTCGGCCACGCGACCTGCGTCAGAGAGGAATACCTTGTGGCCCTTCTTCTTGGCCAGAACTGCCGAGCCGTAGCCGCTGATGCCGCCACCTAAAACTACTATATTTTTCATACTATCTTATCTTCAAAGTAACCAACGTAAATGCACAGAGCAAAATCGACACGATAAAGAATCGCATAACGATCTTGGTCTCGAACAAGCCCTTCTTCTGGTAGTGGTGATGCAGGGGCGACATAAGAAGGATGCGTCGGCCCTCGCCATATTTTTTCTTGGTGTATTTGAAATAGCTCACCTGCACCATAACCGACAGAGCCTCGGCAAGGAAGATTCCGCACATAAGCGGCAGAAGCAACTCCTTGCGGATGCAGAGCGCAAATACGGCTATGATACCACCGATGGAGAGTGAGCCCGTGTCGCCCATAAAAATCTGCGCAGGGAACGAGTTATACCACAAGAAACCGAGCAACGCACCACTCATAGCCGCCGCAAAGACAACCAGCTCGGCCGACTCGGGGATATACATAATGTTCAGGTAGTCGGCATAGACGATGTGTCCCGACAGGTAGGCCAGCGCACCCAGCACCAGCATTATCGGCACGGAGACGGTCGTCAGCAGACCATCGAGTCCGTCGGTGAGGTTGGCTCCGTTCGATACGGCCGTAACCACAAAGATTGCCACAGCGATGTAGAGCAACCAGGTGAGCAGATCGTTGCCACCCACCAGCCAGCCGTAGTCGAACTCGTTGTCCTTAACGAAGGGGATGGTGGTCTTGGTGGTCTTCTGCGGTGTGGGGCTGAGCATAGGAGCACCCTGCTCCACCTCGGCATAGCCTGTCTGACTCACATACACAGCCGTAGGCGAAGATACCTTCTCGCGGATAACAACCTGCTCGGAGAAGCACATAACAGTACCCACGATAATACCCAGACCTACCTGACCAACGATCTTGAACTTACCCTTCAGGCCATCCTTGTTGTGGCGGAAGCTCTTGATGTAGTCGTCCAGAAAACCGAGCAAGCCGAGCCACAGGGTAGAGACAATCATCAGGATGACGTAGACATTATCCAAGCGGCCCACAAGCAGGATGGGCACCAGAATAGCCAGCAGGATGATGATTCCGCCCATTGTGGGGGTGCCCTTCTTCGAGAGCTGGCCATCGAGACCAAGGTCGCGAATCTCCTCGCCAATCTGGTGGCGCTGCAGCAGTCGAATGATACGACGGCCGAAGAAGATGATGAAGAGCAGAGCTAAAATAACAGCTACAGCCGAACGGAACGATATGTACTGAAACATACCCGCACCAGGCATATCGTAGTGTTCGTTGAGATACTTAAAAATCGGATATAACATATTTTTCTACTTTTTTTTTACAATTTTCGGGCTCAGTGCAAGCCTATCTGACGGCACTCCTACTTGCCCAACTCCTCGAAGGCCTTGCCTGTCTCCTCCCTGTCGTCGAAGTGAAGTTTCTCGCGACCTATAATCTGGTAATCCTCGTGACCCTTGCCAGCCACCAGCACGATGTCGCCCGCTGAGGCCATCACAACGGCTGTGCGTATAGCCTGACGGCGGTCGGTGATACGCAGAGCCTGTGCTCCCGGCTCAACGCCCTGCATAATCTGGTCGAGAATCTTCTCGGGGTCCTCGGTGCGGGGATTGTCCGAGGTGAGGATAGCCACGTCGGCATCACGCGAGGCTATGCGTCCCATCTCCGAACGCTTGGTTGCGTCGCGGTCGCCACCACAACCACACACCACGAAGAGTCGCTGGGCGGGGGTGCATATCTCGTTGATGGTCGAAATCACATTCTCCAGAGCATCGGGCGTGTGGGCATAATCGACAATAGCGGTAATGCCACCCTTCGAGCGCAAAGGCTCAAAACGGCCACTCACCGAGCGCAGAGCACTCAGCGCCTGCAACACTTCGCCCTCCTGGGCACCAAGTTCAACGGCTGCGCCATAGACGCAAAGCAGGTTGTAGGCATTGAAGCGTCCGATGAACGACACCCACACCTCTTGCTGAGCAATGCGCAGAAGCATACCATCGAACAACATCTCCAGCACCTTGGCACGATAGTCGGCCATCTGGCGCAGGGAGTAACGTGCGATGTGCGCCTTGCAGTTCTGCACCATCACCTCGCCATTGCGGTCGTCGATATTCACCAACGCAAAGGCTTGCTTGTCGAGGCGGTCGAAGAGCAGTTTCTTGGCGCGTATATACTCGGCATAGGTGCCGTGGTAGTCGAGGTGGTCGTGCGTGAGGTTGGTGAACATAGCCCCACGGAACTTAAGGCCACGCACACGATCCTGCACGAGCGAGTGCGACGACACCTCCATAAAGCAGTAGTCGCAGCCGCAGTCGACCATCTCGCGAAGCATAGCGTTAAGACGGATGGCGTCGGGCGTGGTGTGAGTAGAGGGTATCTCGCGCTCATCGATACGATAGACAACCGTAGAGATCAAGCCCGCACGGTAGCCCATACGGCGATAGAGGTCGTAGAGCAGTGTGGCGATGGTGGTCTTGCCGTTGGTGCCCGTAACACCCACCAGATGCAGTTCGCTGGAGGGGTGGTCGTAGTAGGCGGCGGCAATGTCGGCCATAGCCTGAGAGCTGTTGGGCACCACCACATAGCTAACGCCCTCCACCTGATGCTCGGGCAGGCTCTCGCACACGATGGCGGCAGCACCAGCCTCTACGGCTCGCTCGATGTAGTCGTGGCCGTCGCTCTGCGTGCCCCTCACGGCAAAAAAGCAGTTGCCCTGCTCGACCGTGCGTGAGTCGTAGGTAAGGCCCGTAATGGTGCAATCACCCTTAGCCGAGAACGATATGACCTCGGTCGAAGAGAGTATTTGACTTAGTTGTTTCATTCGTTTTTTTATTCTATAACGGCCACCACCCCTGCCCAATTGCGTGAGCGAGCGACCGCGTTAAATACTATTTCAGTTGTAGCGTCACCCGCTGGCCAGCCTTGATGGTTTGACCTGCGACTATGCTCTGGCGCTGCACCGTACCACGACCCGTGAAGCGCACCTCCAGACCACGACTCTCCAGAATGTAGAGCGCATCCTTGAGTCCCATACCCACTACGTTGGGCATAGTGTTACCCAGCTCGATGGTCTTCACATCGACGTTGAGCAGCGTATCCATATGCGCCTCGCCCCAGCCGTTGCGGTCGGTGAAGGAGATGCGTGGCGAGAACTTGTCGGCCACACGGCGCACCTGCTCGATGCTGCCTCCCTTGACCTTGACGGGCACCTGACGCTTTACGTCGGTCTCGATGGTGCTATGCCACTCCTCGTCACGATAGAAGATGTAGTTGACCACATCCCTCACCACGGGACCCGACAAGGCGGCTCCGTAGTAGTTGCGACCACGACCACGGTTGGTGTGTATCGAGGTGAGCACCGTATATTTGGGGTTGTCGGCAGGGAAGTAGGCCACCACCGAGCCCATATAGTAGTTGGCGGCATAGGTCGCACCACGACCCTGACCATCCTGCGCCACCTTCGCCGTACCAGTCTTCGAGGCTACACGCAGCGAGAGCGTATCGCGGAAGAAAGACTTTGTTGTACCCGTGAGGGCGGTCTCCTCCAGACACTCACGCACGGCAGCGAGCGAAGCGTCGGAGCATATCTTATCGACCAGCACCTGTGTGGGGAACTCCTCGACAATCTCATCGCCACTCTTCACCTGCTTAACCAGACGCGGAGCGACCATACGGCCACCGTTGGCCACGGCATTGTAGAGAGCAAGGATACGGATGGGGGGCATCTCGATGGCATAGCCATAGCCCATATTGGGGAGTTGCGATGCGTTCCAGTCCTTAACCTTGGCGGGTGGCATCAGTGTGCCTCGCTCGCCCCACTCGTCGAGGCCGAGGCTCTTGTCGAAGCCCAGACGTCGCAACACTTCGACATACGCTTCGCGGTTGTTGTTGTAGTTCTGATAGATGGCATCGGCAAAGTAGACATTCGAGGACTGCGCTGTGGCGGTCTTCATATCAATCATCGCACCGATGTTATGGTCGTCCTGAATCATAGGGCCTCGGCCTCCACCCACCTGCACACGGCGTCCCTCGTGGGCATTGTACTCGGTTGTGATGGGCAGACCGCAGTCGTCAATCAGTGCCAGCAGCGACACCAGCTTGAAGGTAGAGCCCGGCTCGATGCGGCGCGAGAGGGCGTAGTTCTCCTTCTCGTAGTAGACACCGCTACCCTCGGCCGTTTCGCCCAGGTTGACCATAGCCAATATGTCGCCCGTGGCAACCTCCATAACGATGGTTGTGCCCCAGATGGCCTTCTGGTCAATTAACTGACGGCGCAGTGCTGCATCGGCGGCGTGCTGTATATCGACATCGAGTGTAGTCACCACATCCAATCCATCCGACGCCACCAGACTCGAGTCGCTACGCACCGTAGTGGAGAAGCCGGGGGCTATGCGCTGGCGCAGTGTGCGACCATTGGTGCCACGCAGGTAGTCGGCAAAGATATGCTCGACACCATACTGTCCGCGCGCCTTGCGACGGTCCTCCTCGCTAAGGTTGTTGGATATCATACCCAACGTACGACGACCCAGCTCGCCATAGGGGTAGACACGCTGGTCGAGGATGGTCTTTCTGAAGGTGAGGCCCATATTACCGTTGAGGATAGGGTATTTGCTCAGCGTCTGCCACTCGTTGAAGTCCACCGCACGCGGAAGAATCTGCACGGGGTTGTGGTTACGCACGGCGGTGTCGACCTTGACAATGTGGTAGGCGTCGTCGCGCAGGTGGTCGACAATCCAGGTGAGCAGGTCGCTACTGCGGCTCACTATAGAGTCGTGCGAATAGACCCACTCGATGTGGCGATCACGCTCGTCGAGCAAGCGCTTGCGGTATGCGGCGGCCGAGCGGTCGCGGAAAAATGAGGAGAGCAGCTTGGAGAGCGAATCGGCATTCTCGTAGAAGGCCTCCTCGTCGTCGAAGCCCTCGCTACCCATATCAAAATCGAGGCGATAGCGCAGAATAGATGTAGCCAAAGGCTCGCCATCGCGCGAGAGGATTGAGCCTCGGCGCGAGATGATGGTATCGCTATAGAAGATGCGACTCTCCAAACGCTCGGCATTGTAGGCCGACTCGGAGGTGGGCAGTGCAACCCACACCAGACGTGCGATGATGGCAAGCGCAAGGACGATGAAGGTGATATAAACCACCTGCACGCGGGCGTACATCTCCGTCTTCACGGCCGTATCTTGTCGTCGTTTTGCCATTTTCTGCTCTTCGTTTATTTGCTAAAGTTTTCTGCTATGGGTCTGTTGGTTATCTTATGCTATGCGGCAGGTTCTTCCTACTCCTCCAGCACAGCCTTGGTCTTGCGGGGGTCCTGCAGGTTGATGCCACGCGCAGCGAGCGAGTCGCTGATGGCCTGATGGGTGGTGCGGCGGTGCAACTGCTCCTGCAGACGGATTGAGCGCTCACGTAATAGTTGCACATCGTTCTCCATCCTCGAATACTCCAAGTCGGCATACAGCACAGCGAACATCACCACAATGCTCACAAAGCACATAACGGCTATGGCACCAAAGTAACGATACACCGAGCTAAGGCCTCGGCTTGTGAGGATAGTGCCCGAGAATATCTGCCAGCTGAGGCCCGAGTGGCGCTTGCGCTCACGTTGCTCCTTGGCCTGCTCCTCGGCCTGCTCCTGCTCTTCGAGTTCGCGGTCGTGGGCTATCTCCTCGTCGGCCTCGCCACTATTCACTCGCACAACCATACGACGAATACGGCGGTCGAGTTCCTCATCGCGGCGTTGTGCCTCGATCTCTTCCTCGGTCAGGGGGTTGAATTCATCGTTGTTGGCTCTCATAGTGCATCAGTAGTTTATAGTTTTATTGCTACACGCATCTTGGCCGAGCGCGAACGGGGATTACGCTCCACCTCCTCGGCTGTGGGTACGATGGCCTTGCGTGTTACCACCTCGAAGGGGGTCTGCTGACGACCAAAGAAGTCCTGCTCGACCTTGCCCTCGAAGTTACCGCTACGCATAAAGTTTTTGACCAAACGGTCCTCGAGCGAGTGGTACGAGATAACGACCAGACGACCGCCCGGCTTCAAGACCTTGAGCGACTGCTCGAGGGCCATCTTCAGAGCCTCCATCTCGCCATTGACCTCGATGCGCAGAGCCTGAAAGAGTTTTGTCAAGAACTTCGACTCGTCACGCTTGGGGGTGCAGGGTTTCACAGCCTCGACGAGTTGGGCCGTTGTGGCGATGGGCTGCTGCTCGCGCGCACGAACGATGCACGAGGCAATCTTCCACGTTGTGTCCAGCTCGCCATACTCCTTGAGCACACGGGCCAAAGAGTCGGCATCGTAGCCATTCACTATGTCGGCCGCCGTGCGACCGCCACGCTGGTTCATACGCATATCGAGCGGCGCCTCGCCACGGAACGAAAAGCCTCGCTCGGTAGCGTCGAAGTGGTGCGACGATACTCCCAAGTCGGCCAGAATGGCATCGACCTCGCTCACTCCACGCAGGCGCAGGGCCGCACGCAGAAAGCGGAAGTTGCTCTCGACATAGTTGAAGCGCTCGTCGTCGGGGGCATTGGCCAGCGTATCACGATCCTGATCAAAGGAGAAGAGTCGTCCACCCTCGCCCAGCTGCGAGAGTATGTGACGTGAGTGACCGCCACCACCAAAGGTGAGGTCGCAATAGGTGCCGTCGGGGCTGATATTCATCTGCTCGACAGAGGCCTCCAGCAGCACGGGAGTGTGGTATGAAGTGTTGTCAAAAGACATTTTCGTAACGTATAAGTATATTTGGGTATAAAGTTACTGCTTTTTAGCAGAAATATTGTAAATATTTCCCGAGATTTTATCAACAATCGAATGAGTACACTTTTTTTGGACACAGCCATAGCCCGACAAATCGAGAGCCTAAGTCCGATACTAAGTTCGGAGCGTGGCTCGCTGGCGCTCTATAGCTTTCGTGGAGCCGAGCAACGTGAGCTGATGCGTGAGGTGGGACGCCTGCGCGAAAAGGCCTTCAGCGAGGCGGGTGGAGGCACGGGAAAACCTGTCGACATCGACACCGACGACCTCTCGGCAGAGGGGTATAACCAACTAATTGCCTGGGATATACATCGTCACGAGATTGTGGGTGGCTACCGCTACATAATCTGCCGCCCGAGTGACGTCGAGCACATCTCGACACACCGCTACTTCCACTTCAGCGACACCTTCAAGGAGCATTATTTGCCCCACTCCATAGAGATGGGGCGAGCCTTCACCGTACGACGCACCGACGCCCATCCGCTCTTTGCAATGGAGGCTCTGTGGCGCGGACTGGGACACATCGTGGCCTCCAGCGAAGAGGTGCGCTACCTTTTTGGCAAGGTGACCATCTACCGCCACTACGACGCCGAGGCACGACGCCTGCTGATGCTCTTTCTGCGCAAGTTTTTTCCGCCTCGCGAGCCGCTAATGTGGGCACGCACGCCCTTTGTGGAGAGTCGCGGTGGCGACCCCTTCACGATGGAATTTTTTGATGATAATTATGCTCTGCTGCGCCGACTTCTACGCCGACGCGGTGAGATGATTCCGCCGATGATAAGCGCCTATATGCGGCTCTCCCGACGGATGCAGATATTTGATACGGTGATAAACCCCCACTTCGGCCACACCTACGAAACAGCCCTGCTCCTGCCCGTGGACGACATCACCGCCCACCTTCGGGAGAGGTATGTTTACTAATCGGATGAGAGGCGCTACACAAGAAAACTCGGTAGCACCCCTCACCCTCACCCTTCGCATAGAGCAAAAAAAAGAGCTTCAACGAATGTTGAAGCTCTTAATTTGATTGGTCTTCTGCGGAGAGAGAGGGATTCGAACCCCCGGAGCCTCGCAGCTCAACGGTTTTCAAGACCGCCGCAATCGACCACTCTGCCATCTCTCCAACGACAAAAGTAGAACACTTTTTTGAATTGACCAAATATTTTTGAAAAAATTTTATAATTTTTTTCTTCCGACCTCTCCAAAATACTAGTAATCAGAAAAAAAGAGTATGAAAATTTGTTTTAACTTAAAAAAATGCTTTATATTTGTATAAAATACTATATACTTACTAACTAACCAAAACATACCTAGGATGAATAAGTCACAGTTAATCAACGCAGTGGCCGAACAAACATCTATCGGCAAGAACGACGTAAAGCAGGTTGTAGATACACTTTTTGCTATTGCAGAGGAGAAATTACAGCAGGGAGAGAAGATTGTTGTCTCGGGATTTGGTGTTTTTTCTGTAAATCAAGTATCGGAGCGAGTGGGTCGCAACCCCCGCACAGGTGAGCAGGTAAAGATTCCCTCACGCCGTTGTGTGCGTTTCCGCTCAAGCATAGACATCGAATAATGCACAATCTGTAGCACAATCAAACAAGGCTGTCGATTGCTCGGCAGCCTTTGTTATGTCTATAGGGGTTTATTATATATAAGTAGTCCTCCCCGTAACATCGCTTTCTCTTTATCGAATACCCCTTGTGCAGGGGCGAAAACAACAAGGGTTGCCAACCACGCGGTTAGCAACCCTTTCTATATGTTGATATGTGCGAAGTCGCATAAAGCGATTTCGAGGGCCGACTGACCGCAGAAATCGCCTTGTAGCGACGTTCTTGCTCTTACCAAATAATCACACGCTCCTGCTCGGGCAAGAACATAGCACCATCGGTGATACCGAAGGCCTTGTGGAAGGTCTCGATGTTGCGAAGAGTGACGTTCACGCGGTTCTTGCCGAGTGAGTGCTCGTCGGTCTTAGTCCGACGGATGACTTCCTCGTCACGCATAGTCTGTGCCCAGATGGTAGCGTAAGAGAGGTAGAAACGCTGGTCGGCAGTAAAGCCATCGACGGGCTCAGGCTCGTTGCCAGCGAATGAGTTGTGCAAAGCGGTGTATGCCACACGCAGACCGCCCTGGTCGGCGATGTTCTCACCGAGCGAGAACTCACCATTGGCGTAGAGTGCAGGCTGGTCACCCTTGGCGGGCATAACGAGTACCTTGTTGAACTGATCAACCAGGATGTCGGTGCGCTGCTTGAAGGCCGCAGCGTCCTCGTCGGTCCACCAGTTGCTCATATTACCCTCCTTGTCGAACTGACGGCCCTGATCGTCGAAGCCGTGAGTCATCTCGTGGCCGATAACCACACCGATAGCACCATAGTTCACAGCATCGTCGGCAGCCGAGTTATAGAAGGGAGGCTGAAGGATAGCTGCGGGGAAGCAGATCTCGTTGGTTGTGGGGTTGTAGTAAGCATTCACGGTCTGGGGAGTCATATGCCACTCCTCGCGGTCAACCTCCTTGCCAAGGTCTGAGATGCTATCCTCGGTGTACCAGATGTTGGCACGCTTGATGTTGTCCCAGTATGAGAGTTTGGGGTTGATTGAAAGTGATGAGTAGTCCTTCCACTTGTCGGGGTAGCCAATCTTCACGGTGAAGGTGTTGAGCTTCTCGTGAGCCTTAGCCTTGGTCTCGGCTGACATCCACTCCAAAGCGTCGATATGCTGACCGAGTGCTGTCTGCAAGTTCTTCACGATGCCCTGCATACGCACCTTGTCGCTCTCGGGGAAATACTTCTTAACGTAGAGCTCACCCACAGCCTCACCCAACATACGGTTAGGCACAGCCATAGCGCGCTTCCAGCGGGGACGCATCTCCTGCTGACCCGACATCTGACGACCGAAGAAGTCGAAGTATGCTGCGTAGAGCTCGTCGCCGCAGTAACCTGCTGCGCTGGCCATAACGCTTGATACAAGGTAAGCCTTGATAGTCTCAACATCCTCCTTCTCGAAGAGCGAGAATACGCGGTCCAAAACCTCGGGCTGACCTACGGCTACCTTATCGAATGAGCCGATACCCATCTCTGAGAAGTAAGCAGTCCAGTCGAAAGCAGAGTAACGCTTTGTGAACTCGTCGCGAGTCATAGGGTTGTAGTTAGCCGTAACATCACGCAACTCAACATTTGAGCGGAACACCTCGGCCATCTTGGTCTCCAAAGCGAGCACAGCCTGTGCCTTCTCAGCGGCGTCGTTCCAACCCAAGAGCGAGAATGCCTTGGTGAGCCACTGTGTGTAGCCCTCACGCTTTGCTGCGTTCTCCTTCTCGAGGTAGTAGTCGCGGTTACCCAAACCAAGACCCGACTGGTCGATGTTCAGGATGTTAATCTTTGAGTTCAGCAGGTCGGCACCTACATACAAACCAAACAAGGGGCTGCCGGCAGCCTGGTGGATGCGAGCCACAGCGATAGAGAGCTCCTGAGGAGTTGTGAGCGCCATAATCTGATCCACGTCACGCTTTACAGGTGCTACGCCCTCCTGGTTGAGGCGTACAGAGTCGAGACCCATAGTGTAGAGGTCGGCAATCTTCTGCTCAACGGTGCCTGTCTCAGCCTTGCTGTCAATCATAGCCGAGAAGAGCTCGTTGATCTGCAACTCGTTGTTCTTTGCCAACACCTCGAATACGCCGTAGCGTGAGTACTCGGGTGTAAGGGGGTTAGCCTTCTGCCAGCCGCCAGTAGCGTACTGATAGAAATCTTCATTCAAAGCCACCGTCTCGTCGAAGTTAGCGCGGTCGATGGCGGGGACGGTCTGTGCCGCCTTCTGGTTACAACTTGCCATAAGGGCAACGGTTGAAATGGTTAATAAGAATTTTTTCATAGTGTTTGTTGTTTACCTCTTTCTCTGCATCACTCTATCAGGACAGGCCTTGAAACCCTCAACAGTAATGCGATCGGCACTCATCTCCACCACAGCATAGGCATTGGCCGGAGCAGCTTGCTCGATCATACCCGGCAGGGTGAGATAGTGGATACCCTCGCGCTGGCTGTAGTGGCCAGGGTGATGGTGTCCCTGAAATACAGCTACCACCTGCCTATGACGCTCCAGCACGGCTACCACCTCCGAGGCATTGCCCACGCAGAGGTCTTTGCTTATGTCGGAGAACGAGTCGAGCATCTGATGCAGGAAGATGAGCGTGGGCTCGCCGCTATGCTTTGCAAGCTCGGCATCGAGCCACTCTATCTGCTCGCCAGGGATGTAGGCCTTGCGCCAGTCGAAGTTACCTCGCTCATAGGGCGAGAAATCCTCGTTGTAGTTAGCGTCAAGGATTATGCAGCGCACTCCACGTACCGCAAACGAGTAGAAAGCCTTGCCACGGGCACGACCGGCATTGGCCGTGTGGGCGAGGAACTCGGCCTTGGTAAGGCAATCCATATCGTGGTTACCCAAGACGTGATAGACGGGACCACCGTAGGCTTGCAACTCGCGCTCGATAGTGTCGAGGAAGCGGAGCGTGGGCTCAGCCTCGGAGAGCTGCGTGGTGTCCTTCCAGTCGCCCAACTCGATAACAAAGTCGACCTTCGCACGGCGGAACTCTGCCACCGCCTCGCGCACCTTGGCAATGGAGTCGGCATAGTGGCGCGAACCGCTGGGTGTGCGGTCGGCATAGTGGGCATCGGTAAGAATACCAAAGCGCAAAGGCTTGCGATCGGCCGCCAGCGCCTCTAGACGTAGGGGCGAGAGCGAAAGCGTGAGTACGCCTGCTGCAAGAGCCTGTAAAAATTCACTGCGACGCATCGAAAAAGATTGATTAATCAAACAAGGGCCGAGCGGACTCGACCCTTAAAAGTTTTATTATTGTGAGAGGTTTTTTCAATTCAAAATTATCGAACCTACTCCTGCCCCTCCTAAAATTCATTTTTCGTGAGGGTTTTCAAGGCTTGCGAAGCGACATAATGCGGAGCATACTCGGCGTATGTGAGCAATTATGGCGCAAGCGTAACGCAGAAAACACCACGAGAAATAATTTTACTTGCGGATAGCAGCTACACCAGGCAACTCCTTACCCTCCATATACTCGAGCAGGGCACCACCACCTGTAGATACGTAAGATACCTTGTCAGCCAAGCCAAACTTGTTGATACAAGCTACAGAGTCACCACCACCGATGAGTGAGAATGCACCCTGAGCAGTAGCCTCAGCGATAGCGTCAGCAACAGCCTTAGAACCGGTAGCGAACTTATCCATCTCGAATACGCCTACGGGACCATTCCAGAGGATAGTCTTGCACTCGAGGATCTCCTGACGGAAGAGCTCCTTACCGCCCTGAGCGATGTCAAGACCCTCCCAACCGTCGGGAATTGCGTTTGCGGGGCACTCCTGAGTGTTAGCAGTCTCAGCAAAGTCGTCAGCGATCAAAGCGTCGGGAGTAGTAACGATCTTGATACCCTTCTCCTCAGCCTTCTTCAAGATATCCAATGCTACGGGGAACATATCGGGCTCGCAGATTGACTGGCCTACCTTACCGCCCTGAGCAGCAGCGAAGGTGTAAGTCATACCACCACCGATGATGATCTTGTCGCACTTCTCCATAAGCTTCTCGATGATAGAGATCTTGGTAGAAACCTTTGAACCACCTACGATAGCTACGAAGGGACGCTGGGGATTCTCCATAACGCCGTCGATAGCCTTGAGCTCGTTCTCCATAACGTAGCCGAACATCTTATCCTGGGGGAAGTACTCAGCGATAAGTGCTGTAGAAGAGTGAGCACGGTGAGCAGTACCGAATGCGTCGTTGATGTAGCAGTCAGCGTATGAAGCGAGCTTCTTAACGAACTCCTTCTGGGGACCCTCCTTAAGAGCCTTCTTAGCTGCCTT
>JAGBUB010000020.1 GCA_017631035.1 Alistipes sp. | reverse complement strand
GGGCGCAGAGTTACCGCGGAAGCACGCCAAGCCAGGATTGGCACCAACGTCAGCAGTGCCGGAGCCAAGAGGCGAACGAAAACCCGAAGTGTAGATATCACGATATACGCCATCGCAATAATAAGTGGAGGTTGTTCCGCTGCACTCCGCCGGCATTCCCGCCAAGCCCTCAAAATTAAGGGCGGAGATATACGCCCAGCTTGCCGTTTCGGCTGCCGCAAGGTCGCCCACATGTATCATATTCGCGGTGTCGCTATAATTCCAAGTTGTAAGCGAGGATTTTGCCACATAGAACGAATACGAAGCATCGGCGTTCTTTACTCCAACGATACGGTTCTTACCCACCCAAAGGTGCCCGTAAGGGTTTTTCAAACCGAAAAATACAGGTATCGGGGCGTTGTAGGCGGTGGTGCCGTCAGCCTTCTTGACTGCGTAAGAGCCAACGCCAACAGCATCTGCCAGCTCAACACCTGCCGAAGTGGGAACTACGGGATATAGACCATTGTATGCTTCCCACGATGACATGTTTGAAACGCCAGAGCCAAGACCACCCTGATAGAGTCCGTTGGCGTCCTTGCTTGCGTTGAACGATGCCTGACAGTTACGGGTGCCCATAATGAGCTGGAACAGCACAAGGATAGCCGTCTCTATCCAATACCAACCTGCACCCCACCCAGCACCTCGCTTGGCTGCATAGGTCTCGAAATTAGCAGTACCAATAACGGTGGCAGCATAGCCAAGCATTGAGAGGTTTTCTGCCGAAGCAGTACCCGTAGTAAGAGCCGAACCATTACCACCTCGGTATCGCTCATCGGTACTGATAAGCGAGCAGAGCATTGTGTTGGTGCGGTCCATCACACCGCAGTGCATAGCCGAAACCGAGGCAACAGGCACCTTATAACAAGCACGACCAGCAATAGGTTTTAGGCTCGCTGCAAGGTAGAAGTAATCACCTTCAACCCACCACGCAATGTAGAACGGAGTACGCCAGCCCCACATATATTGACCCATCGAGCCATCGAGCTTTGCTGTCTCACCTGTTGCCAACTTGTAGTGGTTGTTCGGATCGAGCTTACGGCGGTTATGGGCATCATCAACCAGATAACAACCAAGACCGAGCAACGAAGGCAACTCACGCAGATAGTCGATGTTACCCACAGCCTCGCCAATAGGAGTGGAGTTATTCAGGTTCCACCTACGGCAAGCGTAGCCTTTACTACCCAGCATAGAAGCAGGGAAGAATCCATATTTGCCGCCTGATGCGGACTTTCCAAAAAACAGGTCGTTATCCTCGACCTTGCCGAAATGCTCCAAGGAGCTGAGTTCTTTTTTGTTCATATCGTAAAGTGTTAGTATTATTAAGAAGACGGTGTTGCCCAATCAGCCATACTAATAACTTGGAATAGGAAACCACCGGAGTTCACACTACTATCGTCTGCGGTCCATACATCAAAGTATGACAAGTATTTAGATGTTGTAACATTATCAACCGTAAACGATACCGACTCTGCCCCTTTTGCCATAAGCGTTGCATATCTAACATTTGTAGTTATCGCATCTGATACGCCGAAAGCACATGGGGTAAGCATAACATGCCATTTGGAACTATCAATATACTCGGGCATATATACTCTATATTTGCCATTAGCGTCTAACTGTTTGATAGCCCAAGAGGTTTCCTTGATACCTGTATGCATCAATTTTTCCGACCATACCTTTTCAAGTGGAACATCTTTGGTTGGGTTATAGACACCTTGATATATTACTTTCAACGGGCTGCCATAAGTACCATTAGTGTACACATCTACTCTGGCTAAAACAATCCAGCCATAAAGTGTAGAGGGTGTTCCATAGCCAAGCAATACAAGGCACTCACGAGATACTATAATTTGGGTGCGAGCTTTGCCGTTTTCGTAAAAATACTTACCACTTGGGGCTTTCAAAATCACCTTACCCTCTGCGACTGTTGAATTCCACTTGTAGTTTACAAAGCGGATTATACGCCCACTATTGGAAGCCGACCAAGAAAAGTTATCTGATGTTATTACCCTTCCATCAGATTCACTTGATGAGGTGATTGGCACAACAACATTATCGTTATTATCAAAAGTGGCAGCGGTTGAATCCCATAGCACGAATTGGGAGCGAAGTGTACCTTGAACATTTACATCAGTCAATGAACTATTTTTTATTTCAGCCTCCTCGCATATCAGTTTACCTGTGCTATCAACCCTATAACGACCACTATTTGTTTCAATAGAGCCATCAAGAGATAGTGATATTTCCCCGCTGGTATGCCTAATCTCACCGTTATCAATTATCCAACCCTCTCCCCCGTTACCAACAAATGCTACCTTTGTGGCAACAAGGTCAAAATTATTCTCTATATCCCATAGGCCATTATTATCGCTAACAGACGCATAAGGGTTGGTCATTGACGCACTTGTGTGCGTGGTAAGGCAGCGATAGTATTGTCCTTCGTAATAGACAAAATCAATAAATGTTTCGCCCTCGCTACCTGCTAAATACCGGACCCTTACCTGCCACTGCCTAATGCGAGGTATTGCACCACGCTCACCCTTTTCGGGCTCTCGCTTATAGGCAATGCGAGTTATGTTTTTCAACTTTGTCATACTACTCTGCTGTGATAATAAGTGTCAAATCTCCATTCGCCTGAATAGCGTGGGCAAGGGTTACAACAAACGAACTACCGCCGTCCTTCGAAGCAATCTCATCGCCTGAAGAGTTTGTTACAAGGTAGTTGAAGGTGTAGCCCGACACCTCCTCCGAGGTGCCACGCTTATATACCTTCGGAACATAGGTAATGCTCTGCTGTGCCGAGCCCAGCTCCTCGGGTACCGTATTGCCCGCACCGTCAGTAGGGTTCGGGTAGATGATAAGCACATCGGTCTCATCTGCGACCTCAATAACAGCCTCGGCACTCTTGTCGCCGCTGGTTATTACACAACGGTACAACTCTTTGTTGTTGATAGCCGATGCCCCGATAGTTATTGACTGCCCTGTGTTACCTGTGCTCACCCAACCGTCAGCACCTGCCGACACCTGCATCTTATACCACGCATATTTGACACCCGAGGTCTTCTCAACCCCGCCAACAAGCAGATGAGCCTTGGCGGTAAGAGAAGCCACATCGTCATCAATGACGCCACCGTTATTGACAGCGATATAGGCAACATAAGCATCTCCCTCGGTCTGCTCGATAGCGACCTCAATCGAAGCCGACACCACCGTAGCGAAGCCTGTATTGACCACACCCGAGAACTCAATGCTATCCGAGTCGATATTGTTGCTCGAAGCGAGGTCCTTGCAGATGGTCAAGGTCGGAACACCGAAGCCATCTACACTCTTCCACTCCGAGTGGAATGTGCCCGCTGCAATACTACCCAAGGCAAGCGAATTACCGCTACCGTCAAACTGTATCTCTACGGTGTTGTAATACCACTTATAGCCCACTGTCTCGGGCGATATGCGGGTAGCCGACAATGAACTACGCACAACAGGATAGATGCACGGTCTATTCGCCGCAAAAGAGGGCGAAACAGCTCCGTTGCCGTTAGATATAAACTGTTTGAGGGGGAATGTACTACGGAGCCCGCAAGTTACCGTATCGCCCTGTTTTACATACTTAATAGTGGATATACCTTTTACATTGCTCATAGCTATTCTGTTTTTTGAAGTTCTTGTTTTGCTTCGAGAGCCGTCAGCACCTTACCACTCAACGCCTCCACCTTCTGCTCAAAGGTATTACTCTCCGAGCCATAGGTCAGCAAGTCGCTCTCGTTGATTATAACATCGCCACTTGGCGTGTGGCGGCGTATCTTATCCAAGCCCAATGCTATTGCACTCACCAAAGGGATTTTTGCGTATTTATATCTTTTCATTGTCTAAAATGTTATTACCGCATTACCATCGCATAGAACCGTATTGCCGTCAGCCATCGCACCGAGAGCTGCGAACTCCTCGACCTCCAAACCGACATCAGCACCATCAGCAAACTCATCGGCAGGGATATAGATACTTTCGCCAAATCCGAGGTGCTGCCACTCGGCACCATATACAGCTCGTTTTATCGACCAGCGAATTGTAAAGTGTTCCGCTGGGTGTCCCAAGACCTCACGCCCAATGGTTACAACACACTCGTTCTTGACAACTTCGGCACCTGCTGCCACATCGACACCGCCATGCACAAAGTTCTCAAAGTCGTAGTTCGGGTACCTGCGAGCGATAACTGTATCGGCAGTTAGGCACTCGGCTGTCGGGCTGTTCGGGAGCGACTCCGCTGCCAATACATACTCCGCCTTGCAGATGAGGTGCATTGCCCCATCAATATATCGTGGGTCTATGGTCAGGGTGTTGCTGTTCTGTCCCGACTCATAGAACAGATCCTCACCCTCATCGATGAGGCTCTCCACTCCGCCCTCGACCTTATACCACCAATAGCGGACTTTGTAGGCAGCATCAGGAACAACCCCACCTATACGGAGTGTAGCAACTACGCTACGGGTACCGCTATCTGATATCGGGTTAAAGCCCCACGATGCGGGCTTATCAAGCGAGAGCGTGGCGGGCAATACTACGGAGCTGGTCGATAGTGTTGCTGTTGCGTGGATACGCAGTATCTTGCCATCGCGAGGATCTGCGTAATTACCCGTAAACACCAACACGACAGGCGACAGATAGGGAACATTAGTCGATACGGTCAATGTTCCATCCTCGGCAACCGAATAGCCTTGTGTTCCTGCTGTGATAACATACTGTGCGAGCTCTTTGCTCAAATAGGACTCATCGACAATTGTGTCTGCGATATCCTTTGGTAAAGCATACCAAAGCACACCCGATAATCGAACATACCCACTTGTCAATACTCCATTAGGGTCTTGGATATAGACCTGTGGAACGATGACTAACGGGGTCAGTTCTCTATCAGGAACGAACTCCGAGCGCTCGGCGCAGTGAGTCTGTGAGAGACTGCCACCACGCACCAGAAGCGAAGCGGAGATATTAAGCGGGTCGTAAATGACACCTATGCGTTTTACCTTTTTCATATAGCGTTCAAATGTCTTTCAAATGGCGTTAAAATGCTACTTGAGCGCTGACCGACTCCGCCCCATCACGCACATAAGCGGTGCAGATAAAGCGGCCAGAGAGCGCAGCCAAATCCTCATTGGTCAAAGTAATCGAGTTACCACACCCAGCGTGGTCAGTGTTCCATATTGTATCCGAGGCGACATCACCCGTCTCGCGAGTCCACGACCAATCTCCAACGAGGATATCGGCTGTGATATCCGTAACGCCTCGTTTTACCTTTGCAGTGAGGGTGGTCGATAGTTGCCCCACAAGGAAGGTCTCCCCATCGGTACTCTCAATGTCAAGTGTGAGAGTTGTATCACCAGCGACAAGTAGCCAATCGGTAGAGTCGTAGCGAGGTTCGGCTGTGGTACCCTCAACAATGCAGCGGTACTTGCACGAGTTGTGATATACTTCGTCTTGGTATTGAGCGTTGCACTGATAAGGGTTTGTAACAGCATCAATGGCGCTCCACAAACCTCGATCTCGAACTGTGCGAATAACCTCATTGTCCTTGTCTATCTGGAAGAAGTTTTTGGCTATCACATTATCCAGATAAATCGAAGCTCGCCCCGATACAGGGTTGTTCTCTGGAAGCAGAGCTTCGGGAACACTACCAATAACGACCTTATAGTGTTTCGGCTCGATGATATATTGGTCCACACCCGAAAGCAACGATATACGCTGCTCCGAAGAGGAGAAGTATTGACTCTGCTGTCTCTCCTCGTTGGTAAAGTTACCATAACGAGCGATGTTCATATAGGCAGTAGGCGCACAGTTCACGCCTCCGGGCACGGCGTCATTATCACCAAGCACCACACGGATCGTCTTGGCGGTCTGATTGACCGACACGACACGGAAGTACGATGTTATAAACCCACCGTTCTTGTTGTAGTGCCCCTTGCATATATCATCAACCTGCAACTCGATATTGTCGCCGTCCTCGATATCCATCGTAAGCACAAACGCCGTATCGCTACCAGCATCAGGTTCAACCTTGGCGATGGTACCGCCCTCGGTATTCCACATCTCGCCACCTGTAACCTGCACCTTGTTGTAGATAAGCGTTGGCACCTTCAAGAACGAGCGCAGCGTCAGCGAGGTCATCTCTGCGTTACCCTCTTTGTCAATAGCTGCACCTGTTCCCGTTTCAATGCCCGATATAAAATTCGGGGTACGAAACTCCGAAGCAATAACCTTCAAGAACTGTACGATGTCGCCTGTGCGGAGTGCTTGGTCAAGGTAGTCAGCAAACTGCTGACCGTCCCATTTATCAGCATTATCTGCTTCTTTGGCGTGGGTAGCCTCATCCGCAAATCCAGCCTTAACTTTCTCTTCCTTGGAGTCATCAGCGCCATCAGGTTTATACTTCAAATAGAGATAACCTTCGGCATCCATAGATTGGGCATCGAGCGTGGTCTTGTTGGCGTGGGTATGACCATCGCCATCACCAATAACAGTGACTGCACTGCTACCCCCTCCACTTTCGCTACCATTAACACCTCGCCCACGAAGGCGTTTGCTTCGTGGGAGTGCCTCATAGGTGCGTGTAACAACGCTAAATTGTTTCAGTGCCATATCTCTATTTGTATTCTATTCCGTCATAACAGTCGGCAACAAACTCCGACATTAGTATCTCACTTGTATCCTGCATTAGGTCTTGTACCTCCGAGAGCATTATATACTTACCTGACGAGGAAGCATCGGTTAGCACTTTCATCTCGGGCAATATTCGCACACTACCAGATAATGTATTGTGGCGAGTAGCATATTGGCTATATACCGTACCAATTAGCAGGTGCTCAAGACGGCGAGTCTCACACCGGGTACCATCTGCCCTTTTCGCACGAGTAAACTTATCGCACGGGGAATAGCCTTGCAAAATAAGCCCACGAGCCGAAGGACAGTAACGGGATTCAAGAGTTCCGATTATTGTTTCAATCTCCAAATCCTCCTTGGCGGATACATTTACCCACGCCGTATCTTCGACATCCTCGACATTAACAGTTGTACCATTTTTATTGACAAGGCGAACAATCGGGTTTTTATACATAAGCCAACGGGCTTGTGAGTATATATCCTTTGTTTCACGCTTGTAGTCAAATTGATGCACACCACTACCAATCTGTAATTCCAAAAATCCGCTTGTTGGAGGCAAATCAATATACTCCCCGTCCTCCATTGTATTCCACTTTTTAGGCAGGTCACCACGATAGTATCCACACATCATTTTGTTCGTCTGCCAGCCACCAAAGCCTGATGCGTTTTTGCGATTACTTTTATCGTAATAAGCAAGATACATATCGCCCCACTCGCCAGCACCTTCAACCCATCGGCTGTTACTACTATCGTGCTTATATCCGCTTGACAGCATTATCTCATTATTCTTGTAGTGGTACAATATGTTGCCCTCTGCATCTTTGAGATAGAGCATAACAGGAATATAACCGTGATTACACCAATCTTGCATATTTTGGTGATGTCCAGACTCATTTGAGCCAGATGCCGATTCAAATGGGTTGTAACGGGTATCAAACAGCACATCAAGATTGATTCGTAGCTGATACGAAGTACGCTTATATGACGAGTACCCGAGGAAAGCCTGTTTTGTGGTTATGATGGGTACCGATTGGCATTTACCTGTCGAGGTGTTGAATACTCTCGGAAAGTAATTCTTGCCATATATCGTGTTGTAATAGGATTTGTTATTACCCTTACGAGCCCAAATAACACCTGCCTCATCATTACCACTGTATATCTCATCTATACGGAAAAATTGTACTCCATTAGATAGGGTTAATGGCAACCCGTCCTGCGTACCCATCGCTATTTTGAAGCCATCGGCTGCATTATTCCAATCGGCATCCATCAAGTATAGTTCCCCCGTTTTATCGGGTAGCACATTCTCGTGTTTCAACTCCCCATTTATGAGTTCTGCATCAGCATACGGGGAGAAGGTAACCTTAACATTGTTATACACCTCATCAACGCCGAGCTGGGCATCGGTACCATCCCAATATACCTCCTCGGTTGGCATATCAGAATGGATTGCGTTGAGGTCATAGAGATATATCTTACCTCCCTTCTGAACCATACGAAGGGCAAACGGGCGTAGTGTTTCATCTAAAACCTCTCGCATAGTCATTGCTTCCCCCTCCTCATCGTAGAAGTTATCGCAAAGCACATTCAGTCTTGACAAGTCGATAACTGAATTCACATATTGGTATTCAGAAGTGCTGATATATTTTACCAACTCTGTGTAGTTGATACCACTATTTTCAAGGCAAGTATCTATGACCTCTTGAATAGATATAACCCCCGTTTTATTCCACTTCTTACGGTCAAGGGGGGCAAAATCCGAGAATGAAAATGAGACTTCGTAGTCCTTCTTCTCGGAATATGGCTCCTCGTACAATTCAGGGTCAAGAGTCCCTGACCAATACAAGTTTCCCTCTCGATAGACATCAACACGAACTTTCCCCACCTCAATAGCATACAAATCTATAAATTGGCGGTCCTTTTCACTAATGAGCGATAGAGTCAAGCACGCACCTTGCACAGGTTCGAGCTTATCAACCTCATTCCATTCTATCTCCACAGGAGTGTCGTGGGGGAAGTACACTCTCTGAGCTGTATATGACATATCGTCAGAGAGTATCTCCACACGATATAAAGTCCCCGCCACACTGCGAAACTCGCCCCAATATATAATTCGTTTTGCCATTATTTTGTTCTATTACGAGTCTTATTGGTTTTGTTCAAAAGGCCCACAAGAGTGCGTCCCTCAATACGGAATACCACATCATCATAGCCTCCACCTGCGGGTTCTATCAACGAGCGCAGCTTATTCAATGGGGCTACGACCTCAGGGTTGTTCTGGGCTCCTGAATACTCACCGAATAAACCGAGAGTAGGACCGTAAGCAATACCACCATCAGCAAATTTCGGCAAGCCAAGCATAATGCCGACCATCGCCGCAATCATACCTGCACCGATAGCGATACCAACCCAAGGAATACCAGCGTGGGCACTCATCGTTTTGGCAGCAGCTTCCGCAACATAAGCAGTGGTAGCCGTAGTAGCTGCTGCAGTTTCAGCCGCAGAGGTCGCCACCGCAGTAGTAGCACCAGCGACCTGTGCTGCAGTAGCGGTTACAGTTGCTGCCGTTTCCGCACCTTTGGCTGCGGTTCTTGCCCCTGATGCTACGGCACTACCTGTAATTGCAGCAGTTTCTGCTGTATAGGCTGCAGTCTCTGTAACAACTGCTGCCGTAGTAGAGGCAGCGGTGGTCGCCTTTGCTGTACCATCGGCAATGGTCGCAGTAGTTGATGTTGCAGTAGATGCAGCTTCCGCAGCTTTGGCTGCTGACAACGCTTGTGATGCAGTTACAAGCGTTTCAATCATACCAACTACGGAGCTGATACCATCGTATATCTGGAACATTCCATCAATAACGGCAACGGTCTTCTCCCAAGCGGTACCATTACCCTGTAATGCTGAGGTTATGCCCTCAATACCATTACCAATACCCTTAACAGCACCCCACGCATCTCGAAGCGATAAGCTGCTTCTCTCCAATTGCCCCTCATAGCCTCGCCAAGTGGTTATCAAACCCTCCACCTGCTTGCGTTGCTCATCATTGAGGGGGTTGTTAGTATCATCAAGCATCGCCTGAAGGTTGCGTATCTGATCACGCACTCCCTCCAAACCGATAAGTTCTAATTCAAGTTTCAGCGTTCTGCGGTCTAACCCGCCCAAATTTGCTACATCCTGCTGCATCGCTGGAATATCCAGCTTGCGGGACATAGCTGCCTGTTTAGCCTCTATTGCCGCAATGGTCGCCTGTATCTGGGCACGCTCCGACTCATTAGCCGTCTGCAACTTTGCCTGATAGTGATTGAGAGCAGCCTCCAACTTATCGAAGGTATCCAGCTTCTTCAAGTCGCTGAAATCGGCATCTGAAGACAATCCAACAGAATAAGCACTTTGTAAAGTTCTTAAAGCATCAATAGTCTCTTGAAGTGCTTTGCGTTGCTTACCATCGGTTGCTTTATTAAGCATCTGCTCATATAGGGACAACGCCAATGATAAATCATCAAAACTATCATACTTCAAAGGCAACGATAACAAGGCAATACTATCCTCAACCTCAGCTTTTTTCGCTTTGTATTGATTTATTGTAGATACTATTTGGGCACGCTCCGACTCATTGGCCGTCTTCAATCGTTGCTCGTAGTGATTAATAATCGCATCAAAATCTGCGAGAGAAGTAGGATTTGATGGGAGCCCCAATGCCGCCAGCTCTTCATTGATTGTATCAAGTTTTTGCTGCCAGACATTGATGTCCTTCTGAATGTTGGTACGCTCTTCTGCAGAGGCTTCTTTCAATGCTACACGAAGATCCTGCAATTTCTTTTCTATTTCGGCTATGCTACCAGCCTTCGGAGGGATATCCTCCTGTGTACCTCCGCCACCAGACGAGGAAAGGCCCATACTCTCCCATATAGCAGCAAATTTGGCATCTTGCTCCTTAGCAATAGCAATATATTTATCACCCGCCTCAATTTCTTTTTGAGCAGCTTCCTCATATACATCTCCTCTTGCTTGCACTCTTGCCATTACGGCTCTTTCGCCAATAGCCTTTTGTTCTGCCCAATTCCCTTTTGCTTCTTCTAATTGTGCCATAGAGCCCGCCCCCTGAAGTTGAACTCGGCGAGCTTCCATTTGTGCAGGGAAGATAGCGTCACGATCTTCATCTGTAACCGTGCGAGCTTCACCCGCAAGCATCATATTTTCGATAGCGGCCTTATATCGTTGGGCTGCCAACTCCATTGCAGCAGCCGCCATTGCCTTATGCTTCAACGACTGAATGAAGGCGCTTTCGTTGTTTACAAGGAGACTTTCTGCATCACGAGCATTGGTAATAGACACTCCCAAGTTCTCAAATGCAGTCTGATTATCCTTGATAAACTTCTGCTGTTTGCGGGCATCGTTACCAACCGCAGTCCAGCCATTCTGCAACTTGCGGAATTCAAGAAGTTGAGAAGCTACGCTATTGGCAACTGATGAGCGTATAGAGTTCATATTGTCCTCCTGTGCCTTTGTTGCCGCTTCTTGTGCTTCCTTTTCTTCTCGTTTCTTGCTTACAAATCGGTCAATGGCGGATATCACCGTTCCAATGATAACAGATGCACCCAAAGTGGCTGCCGCCATAAACGCCTTGGCTGCGACAGTCGAAACGCCAAGCGATACGGTTAGTTTCGTTTGTGCAGCTCTCCATAGGTCTGTAACCTTACGAACAGTTACTATGCGGAATGCGCTGGTTGCGTGGAGAGTGTTGGCCACCTGCTGCATACCCATCATAATAGCCATCACTGATTGCATCTTCGTCTGCACCTCCATCAGTCGCTCGTTGTCCTTAACAAACAACGACACAACGCCAGAACCTGCCGAGTACAAGCCCATCAAGCCCTGCATACCAGAGACGAGACCACTAACCATAGTGCCCTCACTTGACGACAGAGCCATCTGCTCCTTCATTGCCTCTCGATAGGCGGTGCCAAGTTCCTCCATCTCTGCCCTCATCTGGGCATATTCGGCGGTATTCTGCTTGCCTTCAAGCCTCATTCGAGCCATTGCATTACGCAACATCTCGACTTGGCGGGTTACGGTTACAGTGCTTGCCTTGTAGGTCTCCTGTGCAGCCTCCATCCCAGCCAACGCCTGACGCTCCGCAGCAAGTTCTTGCGCCAACGCATTTGTCTTTGCCGAATATACCTCTCGGGTGTGAGTAGTTGGGGCGCTATCACGCTTGGCTGCCATCTCCCTATATTGTTTTTCGAGGTCCTTAATTGCGGACTTCTGCGCCGATATAGATTGACGGATATTGGCAGTTCCTGACTCGACTTCCGCAAGAATAGTATCGTATGCCTCTTGATATGCCGAAGCGGTACCACTCATCGCTTTGGTCGCCCCTGACTCAACAGTTCGGAACGCCTGTGCATTTTGTTTTGCGAGGGCCGATATAGCTGCCCCCTGTGCTGTGAATTCTTTGGTCGTAGCACCAACAGCACCCGAGGTTGCAGACTGCATAGCACGCACCTCTGAAACTATCTTGGACGCAATACCTGAAACGGAATCACGACCACGAAAGTCAATCTCGTATGTTACTTTCTTTGCCATTAGACCAAAGTTTATCGTAGTATTCAAGTTCACGAAGCGACTCCTCACGCTCCGCCTTTGTCATCTTCTTTTTAGGTTTGTTGGATTTATCCCAAGGGAATGGTAGAATGTCGGTTGGTTTGAGGTTTTTCTTTTTGGAGTAAGGTTTCAACACCGCCCACATTATAGACCTCGTTTGCTCCCAACCAGCCTTAACCTTGTTATCCTGCTCGGCTCGCCATTCAGTGTAGATGGCATCAAATTGCGCTGGGGTAAGGGCTGAAAAGTCGTCTATCGACAAGCCCATACACCCAACTGCAATTCCCAACAATTTATCAATCGAGACAGGATTTAGTCGTTTTTTGAGTTCTCGCCGCTGTTCGCTGCGACCTTCTCCATCACGGCTGCACTGATATCGCTAATAAGTTGGATATAGTCGCCAAACTCCAAATGGTCTGCAAACTCCTCAAAAGAGTAGTTAAACTCCTCTTTGTTACGGCGGCATTGAGCCTTCACCACATGGTAGATATATTTCAGGTTGTTCTCGGTATCCTCGGGGGTAATAGCCGAAGCGTCCATACCTGTTTCGTTCTTGAAAGAGAGCATTGCTCCCATAGTTTCGATATAAGGGAACTTCTTACCCTCAAAGTTCAAAAATATAGCTTTCATTGTTTCGATTGTTATTCAAATGTTATTCGATTGTTGGTTGAATAACGGGCGAAGCCATTGCCCCGCCCGTTAAAAAGTGTTGGGCGATTATGCGACCTCTACGGTCTTAACCTCCCCAGAGTTCTCGAGACTGATTGAGTAAGTTGAGTCGTCATCAGCGGGGTCGCTCTCCTCCAAGGAGGTGATGATAAACTGACCTGTGCGATACTTCGTAGCCTCCTCACCTCGATACGCATACTTCAAGGTTACAGGCTCACCCTTCTCCCAAAGAGCAAGTAGGGTGTCGTAACCCATCTCGTCATCTGCGAACACGAAGCCCTCAGCTGATACCGACACAGACAAACCCGATACGCTCTTCTCCTTCCACTTACCCGTGTTCGAAGTCTCCTTTGTTGCTCGGTCCTTGGTCTCTGCCTGATTCTGGATAGAACACGACTTCGAGTGACCGAGGGGCGTATCATTCACGAGTAGAATCATATTACTACCGTGGATATAGCCCTCTTTTGCAGGTGCTGTTACTTCTGCCATAGTTTCGTTACTTTATTGATTAGTGTTTTGATAATAGACCCTAAACGGGTGCGGTTCCATAAAATACGGATGGCGATACATAATGCCACCCCGAGCACGACACCGCCAAGCAGCCACTTGTGCCAATTGGAAGGCTTCTTTACAGTCTGCTCGACCTGCTCAGTAGTTCCAGAGCGAGCCATCTCTAATGCCTCATACTCATCAATGAGCTTCTGTTGGTCGAGGATAACATTCCGCAAAGAGTCAATAGTGCTACATTGTCGGAACACCGTCTGCTCAAAGCGCCAACTTCGGCGGGCGACACTATCACAGTTACCGGTAATCACGATATTATCTCCTTGCCGCTTCGCCTCAACCGAAGAGCGTCCCTCGCTTGCGTTATATGAGGCACCCTCGGGTAAGTCAAGGAGGTTCTGAGTCGGCACCGTCAGTGAGCTCGTCTGTGCAGGTACCACCTCCGTGTCCTCCGACTTCGTTGTCGTCTGTTGAGTCTCCACCTGATGGAGTACGGAGTGCTGCTCTGCGTGTGCGGTTTCTGCCTGAATTACGGCACTTGCGACCTCCTGCACTACCTCGTCCATCGTCTCGGACTTCGAGCTCGTTGATTTGGTCGCGCTGCACGATGCCAGACAAGTCATTGCGAGCAAGAGCAGAAGCATAAGGGGGAATCCCTTGATTGTTTTTCTCATAGTTTTTCAGTTGTTTGGTTAATGAATCAATTTTGCGTGTTAGAGAGTCAATTTTACCCTCCATTACCTGTTGGTTGGCGAGCAGTTTAGCATTATCTGCTTTCAACTGCACATTCTCGTTTAGCGTCTCGGTGTACTTCTCCGTTAGCAGGTCGATGGACTTCTGCAACTCAGACAGAAAATCGTTCTTCTGCTTACGGTGTGCAAAGAACCACGCCACCATTGACGACCCACAGCCACCAACGAACAGCAATATGTCTTTTACGGTTTCAAAGTCCATACTTGAATCAGTTTATTAGTTGATACCTATCTCTCGGAGCCACGCTGGGACATCAAACGAAGGACACGCCTTTGCGGATAGAGCGTTATGCCCAACGATTTCGACATCAGGGTGTCGGCGGTGGAAGTCGAGTACATACTGCTTCATTGCCTCACATTGTGCCTTGGTGCGAGTATCCTTGGGAGTTTTGGAGGTCGCAGCACGACCTCCTACATACACAATGTGCCGGGATGTGGAATTGTACCCTTTTGCCCCATTTGTAATCTCCCACGGATCTACATTCGCATCTTCGTTGTTCGCAACCAAACGCTCGACTGTTCCGTCAAGGTGGAACATATCGGTGTAGCCGACTTGTTGCCAACCTCTACCCCCCTTTGAGACAGGGGAGGTATGCCAATGACGAATATCGTCAGAAGACACCTTACGCCCCTCGGGGGTATCAGTGCAGTGTATTACCAAGCGTTTCAGTTGTGCCATCGCTACTCCTCCTTGGGCTCTGCGCCCTCCGACTCAACAACCTCCTCGGGGGCAGGGTTAGCATCGCCCTCCTCAGGCTGCTCCTCTACCTCCTTGTCAGCCTTCTTGGGCTTTTGCGATGAACGACCAGCCTTGGGCTTCTCGTCCTTCTTCTTCTCCTCAGGCTTCTCGTCTGCTACCGTTGTAGGTGCAGGAGTTTCGTTGTCGGCACCTGTGGACTGCTCGATGACCTCACCGAGACCTCGCTTCACGATATCGTTGATGCGAGCAACATCGTCAATGTCGATGATTGCGCCAGCCTCAAAAATCTGCTTCTTGTTCTCCTTGTTGATAAAGGGCTTCAATACTTTCAGTTTCATACTTCTTCGTTTTAAGGTTAGACTTATGCCTCAGGGAGTTCGTCTCTCCAATCAGCAAGAACGGTGTGCTCACCGAATGCGATGTTGGTATCTGCCTTCATCAACATCTTGAAGAAGTAACGCTCACCGGCATTGGTCAAGCGGTCAATCTTCACGCACTCGAAGTCGTCTGCGAGATTTACAGCTGCCCAGAGGTTCGAGTCGATATCCATCGTTGCGATGGTCGCTACGATAACGCCCTGAGGCCAATCTGCCAACGGCTCGATGTTGTACTTCTTGAAGCGAGCCACATTGCTCGAAGTAGGATCTGCACCCTTGTGATGGAGGTCGGTGAGCTCATCATCGTAGGCATCAAAGTCCTCAATAGACATCAAGAACTTCAAGCCGGGATGGTTGCGGAGAGCCTTAGGAATTGCACGGTGTACCTTGCGCAACTTCTGAATCATCGTATCCGCACCCGACACATCTGCCTTGACTACATCGCCATCGGCAAGGATACGAGTAAGAATACCATTGAAGAACTGCTCCTCACCCTCACCAGCGGTACCGTTGATAAAGTGCCAGCCGAGCTCAAAGTCCACGACCTTACCCAACTCCTCGAGGAATGCTGCCTGTGCCTCAGCAGGAAGCTCCGAGAATACGAGGTTGCCCGTAGGCTGCCACTGCTTCCAGAACTTCTCAAACGAGCGAGGATTGAAGGTTGTGAACGCCATAAAGTCCACAGGCTCCAACTTGCGCTCATCGATATTGAACGAGCCCTTCGAGTCGCCATCCTCAGGTTGCTCCTTGCGCTTCTGCAAGAACTTGCCAGCTTTCAAGCGAGGAATGTAAAATGCCTTCTGCACATTAGGCTCAATGTGGATAAGACCACGCTTTACCAACTCATTGTTGGTCGTTGCTTTCACGAGAAGTTTTGCTAAAACTTCACCCTGATAAGCTGTCTGAATGTTTGCCATAGTTTGTACTGTTTTTTTGTTATTTTGTTACTTTTTGAGGTCCTCACGAATCTCATTCATACGGGCCTCCCACGCATCAGTTACCTGTGCACCACCCTTGCCGATGATAGTTGCTGCACGGCGTTTAGGCTTCTGTGATGCAAGAATAGCACGGGCATCGTCAGCCTTCTCCGTGTGGAGCATAGCGACATAGTGCTCACGCTGATCCTCTCCGATGCGACCCTCATCGATAGCGGTCTGCACCTCGGCATCGATAGCAGCTTCCGCCGCCTCCTTTGCCTTCTGCTCATACTCATCCGCCTTCTCCTTGTAAGCATCACGCTCTTTGGTTACGGCTTCCAACTGCTCCGCCTTCGCCTCCATCTCGGCGATGCGGTTCATAATAGCTACTTCGTCAGCACAATCGCTGAACGAAGGTCTTGATTTGATTTTGTCGATCATTTGTTCGTGTTTGTTAGATAAAACCTTGATTGAATTAAGATATTGAGCAGTATATCGCTCACATAGTTGCTGTTCTGAAAGGGTATCTACGACCTCGACCTTGTTGGGGTCATCATAGATTGCATCGACAAACCCCATAGCCAACGCCTCATCAGCAGTCAGCCAATGGTTCTCGCCGTCCATATACTTTGCACGCACCTCCTCCACGCTCATACCTGTACGCTCGGAGTATATACTGCAAAGGATATCCTCAATATCCTCCAGCGTTTGGATATACTCCTTCAACTCATCAGCATTTGCGCTGACGATTACTGACGGGCGATGTATCATTATACGAGCATAACGACTCATCTTTACAGGCTTACCACAGCCCGCAATGAACGAGGCAGTACTTGCTGCAATACAATCAATGTAGATAGTGATATCCGCTTGCGACTGATGCAAGGCATTGAAGATGGCGATGCCTGTATGCACATCACCTCCGACAGAGTTGATACGCACATCAATCTTTCGATATGTACGCTCTGCCTCCATCAGCTGGGCAACTACATCTTGTGCCCTAACATCGGCATAGTTGCCAATCTCGCCATAAAGCAAGATGCAACAGGTGTCCTCCTGAGGACCGGGAATGATATTGAATATGTTTGCCATTTTGCGTTTTGTTTTGTGCAAAATTGGGGCGTGTATCTGCACTTTGCAAATCGCAAAAACATCATAACAAGTTACAGTGTTATGATGACGCCATAAAGTGTTATGATGTTTTTCTGATTTGTCAATCACCTATTTAGAGGTCAATTTTGCAAAAGCAAAAGCACAAAACTATGAACAATATGACCTCACAACAGAAGCGCCAATGGGCGATGTCGATGTATATTCACGAGAACCGAACACAGGAGGAGATTGCCGATGTGGTTGGGGTATCTCGTCAGACTATTATACGCTGGGCAAAAGCCGACAAATGGCACGAGCACAAGGCTTCTCTCACGATGACCAGAGAGGGGCAGATTCAGGCACTGCAACAGCAGATTGTCGAGATTAACAACAACATCCTACAACGAGAGGAGGGCAAACGCTTCGCCTCTCCCAAAGAGGCTGACACCATCTCCAAACTGACCAACGCCATCAACAAGTTGGAGACCGATGCAGGTATCCATGATGTTGTTAGCGTAGGACAGCGATTTATTGCGTGGTTGCGCCCTATCGACCTCGACCAAACAAAGAGGTTCACGCAGTTGTTCGACTCATTTATTAACTCCCTGATGTAGTCCTATGAAGCAAATAGACCGTGACGCCCTACGCAAGTGGGAAGAGCTCAAACGCTCCATATACAACGATACACCCATAGACACCTCGCTATCCCCTGCCGAGGTGGAGAAGTTGCGTATCAAGTTGGAGGCAAATCCTATTGAGTGGATTAAATACCTATTCCCTAACTATGCGAAGGCAGAGTTCGCCCCATTCCATATCAAAGCTATCAAGCGCCTCATCAACAACCCAGAGTGGTATGAAGTTTTGTCGTGGAGTCGTGAGCTGGCAAAGAGTACCATCGTAATGTTTGTGGTCCTCTATTTAGTGCTGACCAAGCGTAAGAATACTATAATGTTAGCCGCTGCCACACAAATAGCAGCGGGAAAATTGCTTGCACCTTACCGAGCCAACCTCGAAAGCAACCGCCGACTCATACAGTTGTACGGGGAGCAGAAGAGCATAGACGATTGGTCGGAACTTCAATTCAAGACCAAACAAGGGGCATCATTCACAGGACTCGGAGCTGGGGATAAACCTCGTGGAGCCCGAAACGAAGCCAAACGCCCTGATATTCTGCTTGTAGATGACTTCGATACAGACGAAGCGTGTCTTAACCCTGATGTATTGGAGAAAAAATGGAATTGGTGGGAACGCGCATTGTACCCGACACGCTCGGTATCAGAGCCTACACTAATCATATTCTGCGGTAATATCATCGCAGAAGATTGTTGTATTGTGAGGGCAGGAGAAAAAGCAGACCATTGGGATATTGTCAATATCCGAGATGACGAGGGCAAAAGCACTTGGCCAACCAAGAACACCGAGGATATGATTGACCGCATACTTTCGAAGATAAGCACTCAAACAATACAAGGGGAGTATTTCAATAACCCCGTTGTCGAGGGCAAAATCTTTTCTACGGTCAAGTGGGGTAAAGTGCCACCATTACGCAAGTTCCCGTTCCTGTGTATCTATGCCGACCCGACATCATCAGAGGCGAAAGGCTCTGCCAAGAATAAGAAAGGTTCGCTCAAAGCGATGTGGTTACTCGGTAAGATTGACCGCACGCTGTATGTTATCAGGGGCTTCCTCGGCAAGATGACAACCGATGAGTTTATAACGCACTACTTCACGCTATACCAACACGCCCTAATGAAAGGGCAGCGTAACATATATCTGGTGCAGGAGAACAACTCCCTGCAGGACCCATTTTTCCAACAGGTATTCAAAAAGGCGTTAGCCGCCAAATGTAAAGAGTTAAGCATCAATATCTCGGTCATACCTGATGAGAAAAGGAAAACCGACAAGGCATTGCGTATCGAGGCAAACCTTGAACCTCTGAACCGAGAGGGCTTGCTGGTACTCAACGAAGCGGAGCATAACGACCCGAATATGCAGGGGCTTGCGGAGGAGCTCAAATTCTTCTCTATGTCGCTCAAATTCCACGCTGACGGTGTGGACTGCGTGGAGGGTGGTAACCGCTTTATAGATGACAAAATCGGGCAGTTACACCCTATACACACAACATCGTACAAAGCAATCGCAAAACGCAATAAATACAGACAGTAATGGCAAACTTCATCACAACGGAGGATTACAACGCCTCCATACATCAGGAGATATTAGACGCTGTTATACGCTCCGACAGCGCCATCATTGAGGTCGTAGAGGATAGAGCCATAGCCGAGATGCGAGGCTATATGTCTCGCCGCTACGACTGCGACAAGGTATTCTCTGCCGAGGGCAAGGAGCGCAATGAATTGGTGCTAATGATGGCTATTGACATCGCCATATATCACCTGTTCTGCATACACAATCCTCGTATGATGTCGGAGATTCGTGTTGAACGATATGAGCGTGCTATCAAGTGGCTCGAAGGAATACGAAAAGGCGATATCACAGTCGATGGGCTTCCCGAAGTAGAATGCGAGGTTATGGATACCGCCTCGCAGTTCCAGATACGCAGTAACAGAAAACGAAATAACAACATCTAACTATGGCAAAGAACAAGAAGCACAATAAGCGTATCACCTCTGGTGGTAGTGTTGGGCGTACCCCTACGCAAACAATCGTACTTCAGCCCACCCGCCGAGGTGGACTCGATGTATCCGAGTATATGACAGCAATACGCAAGGCGGAGTTAATCGACTACCCCCAGCGTAAGAAGCTCATTGACCTCTACAAAGATGTCAAAACAGACTCCCACCTGTTTGCGGTACTTCGCAAGCAGAAGGCAGCTATACTTTCAACCCCGATTCAGTTTCTGCGTGATGGTGAGGTTGATGAGCAGATGCAGGAGCATATTACATCGCCTTGGTTCAACCACTTCATTGAGGACCTTATTGACCACGAGTGGGAAGGTGTCGGGGGCTCGCTGTTCCAATTCTACAAAGACGAGAAGGGCTGGGTTAAGTACGACCTTATTCCGAGGGAACATGTGGACCCAATCAACCGCACGATCCTCCGTAACCCGACAGACCTCCGAGGCGAGAGCTGGGAGGAGTTCTCCGACCTGTTGTATGTCGGCGACCCCAGACAAATCGGCGACCTTGCAGTCTGCGCCTTCTGGGTAATCCTGAAACGCAACAATGTGTCTGATTGGGCAGAGCTCGCCGAGATATTCGGGCGACCTATCCGAGAGGGTACATACGATGCGTGGGACGAGAAGGCTCGAGAAAAATTGATTGAGGACATCTACAATATGGGCGGTGCTGGTATCATTATCCACCCTGACGGAACGAAAATAAACCTACTCCAAACAGGCAATGTGTCCGGAGCTGGGGATATGTATAGCAGACTTGCCACATATTGCAACAACGAGATGAGTAAGGCGGTAAATGGTAATACCTTGACCACCGAGGCGGGCGACAAAGGCACGCAAGCCCTCGGCACTGTACAACAGGAGGGCGAGGTCGATATCACCTTCTTCATTAAGCGACAGATCCTCGACATTCTCAACTATGAGGTGTGCGACATCTTTGCTGCTCTCGGCATCAACACCAAGGGTGGTAAATTCGCCTTTGTGCCACCAAAGAAGAAGGACCCTGCACAACAGGTTACTATCGTTTGCCGACTGAAAAATGAGGCAGGATTACCCATTGCCGATGACTACCTCTATGAGGAGTTCGGTATTCCGAAGCCCGATGACTACGACCTAATCAAGGAGCAAGCACAGGCAACAGCAGCAGCCATCAAAGAGGGCAAAAAAGAGGATAAAACAGAGGACCCTGACGCTGATGGAGACGAGAGTACCGAGCCCAAGAGCAAAAAAACAACCTCTAAGAAAGACGAAGACCACAAATTCATAGATCGTCTTCGCAGTTTTTTTGGAGGAGCCCCCGACAGCGCGGGGGCGGATTTAGATTGGTAGTCGATGAGTTGTACCGGGATGCTGCCGACAACGAGGGGGCTCGAAGTAGTTTCACCTTCGACTCCTCAATCATAGAGAAGGCTTTACGCAACATTCAGTCGAAGCGTATCAACACACGCACGACTATCGATGCGGGGCTATTCTCGGAGGTGCAGCGCATTGTAAGCAACGCTATCGATATCGGCTATAATGCTCCAGCTGGCGGTAGCAACTTCGCCCAAGAACTGAAAAACAATGCCGAGGTGTGGTCAGCGTTCAAGGTTCACCGTATGGGCAGGGATATCGCTGCTCGTATGTTAGACGAAGATGGCAACCTCAAATCGTTTGAACAGTTCAAAGCCGACACAAAGGACATCGTGGATCATCAGGTAGGGCGTTGGCTACGCACCGAATTTGATACCGCTGTAAAGCGTGCCCATCGTGCCGCCGAGATGCGTCAATTTATGGAAGAGGCTGATGTGTTCCCGAATATCGAGTGGCTGCCATCGACAGCAGTAAACCCTCGTGAGTCGCACATGCCATTCTACCACCGCATCTGGCCTATTGATGATCCATTTTGGGAGAAGCACAAACCGGGCGATGAGTGGGGCTGTCAGTGTGATTGGAGAGCAACAGACGAGGAGCCTACCGACAACACAGGCATCGGGGAGGAGAGTATCAAGCCATCAGCGGGATTGGGGGGCAACCCTGCCAGAACAGGGCAGATATTCTCCAACGACCACCCATATTTCCCAAGCGATTGCGACCACTGTGCATTCAAGAGTGTGCAACTACGACTGTTTACCAACAAGCAGAAAAACTGCTATCAGTGCGCCAACATCATCAAGGCAATCAAGAGCGCAAAGTTGGCTCCCGTTATTGAGGAGTATGAGCGTCTGCGAGCTGATGAGAACTACACCGATGTCAAGATTGACCGCAAGAGTGGAGGTTTGAGTGCAGTACACCGAGAGCACAACTTTGACCCCGTAAAGGGTTGCTTTGGTATTCCTCGTGGCGAATATGAGAGATTGGCGGTAGAAGCACTCCGTAAAAATGGATATCGGGTGCTATTAGAATCAGAGCATGCAGAAAAGGGTGTTAAAACCCCAGATGGTTCGCTAAATGATATTCTGATGGATATTAAGGCTGTCGAAGGTACAGGTAAATATACTATTAAAAACAAATTCAGTGATGCGTGCGACCAACGAGCCAAATGCGTTGTATTGTACTTCCACGAGAGGTCGAGATATTCAGAAGATAGAGTTCGTCAAGGCTGGAGACAATATACCAGCGACCTGCGAGGTCGTACACAAACTATTGAATCTATCCTTTGTGTTATCGAGGGAGATTTGATAGAATTTGAGCCATAAAAAGAAACCCCGCCGAAGCGGGGCTAAGGCGTTTGCGATAAGTTACGAGCAAAGCCCCTAACCCGCCTTCGACCACAAAGATAGCACAAAACATTCCAAAATACAAAACTTTGGAAAGAATAATTTTACAACCCTCGTTTGAACGCTGTTTGAACGGCATTTGAATAACACTCAAAATGGCAGATAGAATTGAAAAAGACATACAGCGGTTTGTGCAGGGAGTTGAACAGCTTATCAGCCGCAGACTTCCCATCTATGCGGGCAAGACTGCCACGCAGCACTTCAAGGATAACTTCACGAAAGGTGGATTTGTCAATGGAGGGCTACAACCTTGGCCTCCTTCCAAGCGTCTATCGTCAGGCGGGCAAGGGGCAGATTCAAAGTATGGAACATTGCTTTCCTCACGCAAACACTTGTATAGTTCTATCAACTACACCCCCAGCACCGCCAAAGTTACTATCTTCAACGATGTGGTCTATGCTCAAATTCACAATGAGGGTGGCACGATTGGCATAACGCCCAAAATGAGGGGCTATGCGTGGCATCGCTACTATGAACTCACAGGCAAGGGCAAAAGTGGCTCAAACAGCCCAAAAACACGCAAAGAAGGCAAGAATGCCGAGCCTGTGGTGGAATCAGCGGAGGCGAAGATGTGGAAAGGGCTTGCTTTGACTAAAAGGCAGTTTGTAACAATCCCCAAACGCCAATTTATGGGACAGAGTGCCGAACTTGACGACAAGATAGCCGCATACATTGAACGAGAAGTTCTCAAAATCTTAAACTCATAAAACTATGGAAGAATTGTACCTGCGAATTGCAGACCGATTACAGAACAATGTCGAGGGGCTAACCCTCATCGATGAGGACACAGGGCAACTGATTGAGAGTGCCGATGGTTATCCCGTAACATTCCCCTGTGCGCTGGTTGATGTCTCAACGGTGGATTGGACGAGTTGCCGAGGAACAGAACAACGAGGTACTGCCTACATCACCATTAAGCACGCCTTCGACTGCCACGAGGATACACACCTCTCCTCATATCCAGACAACCAATTCGAACACCTTAAACGCCGAAGCGAGCAGCACAGGCAACTATGCTCTGCATTACACGCCTACAAATTTGCGGTGGCGACCTCTGAACTCCAAAGAACACAGAGCCGACACTACACCCTATATGGGCGTATCAAGGTATATGAGGTTACTTTCAAGGTTCAGGTTGCAGACAACCTACTCGCCAGAGAATAGTCGGAGTTGGGCAGCTGTCAGCTTCGGAACCTTGACCTTTGGCATCGGTTTAATCCCCTCGTCTGGGTGCTCTCGGCAGAACTGCCTGATAATAGACATCACTCGCTCCTCGGAGATAAAGAACTCCTGCTCGGAGAGGACCTTGATGGCATCGTCAAAGCGCAGTCGTTGCACCTCCGTCCAATAGTACCAACGGCGGCACAACGCTTCATTGCGTTTGTCGATTAACTCTTTGTTTCGTCCTCTCGGCATTTTAGGGGTGGTTTATAGTGATAAGAATATACAAAAATAGTGGGAATCAGTGCGATTCCCACTATTTGCTTAACAGAATTAATTCATTATGCAAAAAACTATTTACTTTTGTACAGCATAAACTAAGGTTTATGTGAACAGGGGTCTTAAAAACTCCTGTTAAAAATAAGATGGTTGGGGACCTCCTATCCCTGACTTTTATAAAAAAATATAATGTATTTTATGTTTAATCTAAACATCAAAAAACAAGGAAATGATTTTGAATTAGACATTAAAGCTGGAGTGAATAATAGTAACTCCTCTTTCTGGACCAGATTGAACAATTTTCTTTTGTCATTTGGGACAGCCTATGCTATTTTCAAGTACATTGTCTTGCCTTTGTTTCTGGTATAGAGGCATTACAATGATTATTGGTATGATTCTTCTGGTCGAAAGACTACTCTTGACGGATGGAGGGGCGCAAGTGCGTCCCTCCTCTGTTTAACATCAATCTTCTACTTCTCCATTGAAGCAAGCGATAACGGGAGAGTCTGTTTCACCCCGTTCTCGTCTTTGTACTGCACCGAAATAAACTCAACAGACTCGACAGGCTTGTATGCCTGTTGGATAATATCAACAGCCTCCATCAAGTCCGAGTAGCCTGACTTACGGGCAACCTCTCGGAGTTGGAGAACTCGGCTCGCTTTCAGATTGCCCTTTTTATCACGGGCAAGAAGCGACATCACCATCTCGGTCAAGGCTGCCATCTCCTCATCACGAGCCATCGACTTGAAGAAGTCGTGTACCTTCTGGACTCCTACATTAACCGTATCATCCCAGCCATCGTTGGTGCGCCTACCGAGGGTAATAGATATCATACCATCTGACGAGGTGAACGAATTACTATGTCGGTCAGTTTTGGTATCATACAATTCATCTTTGAGGGCAATGATAGTATCAGCCGCTGTGAACGCGGTATTCTTCTCCTCCCTCATCAACTCGCTTACCTTCTTCATACGCTCAAAAGTGGTGCGTACAAACTCATCGACACTCTGCTTGTAGGCATCGATGTCGTCTTGGCGTTTCTGTTTCTCGGCACGCTCCTCAGCCTCAAGTTGCGCTTTCAGTTCAGCGCGTTGCTCTGCTGTAAGTTTTGTGATATCCATACTATTTATCTTTTAGTTTGTGCTTTTGTAATTCATATTGTTTCCTAACCCAATAGTATATACTTTCAAGTTGGTTGATTTTATCATCAGACTCATCGAAGTCATTTAGTAAATCGCCAAGTTCTCTAAGCTCTCGTTGTGTCATCAGCGTACGGAGTTTCAATGTAATCTATCTCTTTGATAATTGGCAAAGGCTGCCCATTGACAAACAACTGCCCGATGATGTTTTTCTCCTCTCCCATGGTGCTACTTTTTAAGCTCGCCCATAACACCTCGCTCGATGCGCTCCTGAACACGCTCTTTGCAAGCATCAAGGAACATTTGCAAGCCCTCTACCATCTTGGCGTTCTGCTCCGATGGGAAGCGGTTGTTCAACTTCTGCTGTCGGTCAAGTAGTGCCAAAACCAACTGCTCCGATTGAAGTCCGGGCACGACACTACCATCATCGTTCTTTTGTACGAACTGCACTACCTGTTGGGTGTCGGTGTACTGCGTCTTGCCATCAACAAAGCCGAGGCACTCTCTAATGAGGTAGCAGTGGGCACCGCCATATACCTCGTCATCGATAACCGATATCGTCTGTTCCTCGCTTGGGAATACAAGCGCATCGATAGGCTTGTCTCCGGGTTCGGGAAGGAGCTTGTAATCAGCCTTGACAAGAGCCATAATCTGCTCATCAAAATCACGGTCCTTGGTAATAGTTCCGCCTATCAAGTCAAAGAACAACCCATTCAGGATACCATGTGCTCGCCCGATGCTCGCCTTAACCTCGCCCTTGGCGTTAGGTAGCTGTTTCTTTAACTTTTCAAGTAATAGGTTGCAGAGGTAAATTCCTCTGATTCGCTCGTCCGCCAACAGGCGGGCTACATCTTCTTGTGTGTACTGTATCATATATCAATCAGTTTATAGGTTATCTTCGACATCTTCATTAGGAAGAGGGCACCAGCGAGGGGTTCCACACGCCTTAACATTACTTACGGGCTCGTTGTCTTTTGTGTGGTCAAATTCCAAAAACGCAGCCTTACCCATTATCGCAGCAGGTAAATCCTTGTGGATTCTGAACGATGGGTGGCGACATTCTCCATGCTTTATACTCTCGAAACCTTTGTCCTCGCCATCTTGCCAAACTATTAAATAAGGGCAGTTGGCGCACCCACTAACTAAAATCTTCTTCATATTCCAATCGTGTTTATTCGTTTACAATATATCTCCACCCCAGAACTTCATTTACAGTGTGGAATTCCACTGTGTTAGTTATTTGGCAAAAGCAATTATACAAATCTAAATAACCAACAAAATAGGACTCTCCGCCTATCTTAACTAAAACATTTTCCCCAACTTTGGGAAGTTCTACACGGGGATCTCTCCACCGCAATAGTTCGTTGCGTTCCTCCCTTGCCCCCGCCTCATACGCTCCCTCCACCAGCACTTCGGCATCTGTGAAGATATACGCATCTTCCTGCTCATCCTTGATACGCTGGGCATACTCTTCTGCCCTCTGTTTAATTGTATCCATATTACCAACCTATGTTAATGAATTCTTCTATCGTTGCTATTTTCTCTTGTAGGATAGTCCACTTGTTAAGTTGCTTTTCAGTCGCCTCGCCACTTTGCCGAATATCCTCTAAACAGTCAAACTTCTTTTTGAGGGACTTCAATACAGGGCGCAACTCCTCGGCTATCACGCCAGCTTCCTCTGGTGTCAGGGCAAGCATTGACTCACTGTATCCCGTATCCTTGATTGGCTCGTTAATCCACTTCATAGTTTTATCTCTTTATGGATATTACATATCGTTACAAATCGTTGGAGGTGATGAACGCAAGTACAATCCATTTGGGCTATTAGTACCCACTCCCCGCAGTCTGTCAATCGTTCATAGTATAAGGTCATGTAGTCCTCCGAAAAACCTCTTGCTTCGACACGATGAGTTTCATTGACCATTATCCTCCAATTGGAGAGCGAGGCATCAAATTGCCAAAACCCGATATTCACCATTATTTCGGGGGTTATTGGCAATGGACTTATTGATGACAAACGATCACAGAAAACATCCCCCAATCGTGGATCTGTTAGTTCTACCACATAGATAACCTCATCGTCAGATATGGCTGCTTTTCGGATAATACTTCTAATCTTGCAGGGGGTAGTGTCGTGCTGTACCCAATCCCCGATGGATAACTGTTTAATATCAATCATAATACTATAAAATTTGGTTAAGTTGTGGGTAGTGCAGGAGTCGAACCTACTAATACGCCTAAGGGTTATATGGCTAAACCCTCGCCACCTCTCCACATAGTGGCTTATCCTACCCCCAGCGGAAACCCGCCAAACAGAGCCACAAGGAATTGAACCTCATTCTGGGCAAGCAGTTGCTTGGGGATAACTGCCCCCGATTCCTTCGGGCGGTTACTCTGTTACTTCTTCTATATTGTACCACTCAATATCGGGCTGTTTTAGCCCATAAAAATCGATTAAATACTCACGGCTTACATCGCCAAAGTAGAAGCTCTCTAATGGTCGTTCTGTGCCGACCTCTTTCATTGTAATCTTGTACTGTTTCATAACCATACATTGTTTTGGGGGTGGCTGGGGAGTCGAACCCCTATCGCAATTCTTTATCTTGCAACCACATGGAAAAATGCTAATATGCCTTTACCACCCATGTCTCACTTACTTCATTGGCAACCCTCCTTTCGGTTTAATTGTTACATACTCTTCTATGATGTTTAGAGCATCCTTGTAGCTTTTAGCCTTTGATACCTTGTGCCGCATCTCTGCGTTGATAATGGTGGCATTCCTCATAGACAATGAACCTCCCGTAAAGCCAAGCCTCTCAATAGCCTTGTTCGCCTCTAATAGTACGCAGAAGATATTGCCTTGTGGTCCATTAAAATCAATTTCAATAGTTGGCTTACTCATACTAACTCGGTAACTGATGACGATTAGGGTTGAAAAATATGGGTATCGGACCTCGTACCTTGGGTTTGCGTAGTATCGCTTCGAGCTTCGGAATTAGAGCCTCCAACTCATCTATTGTCAAGAGACCAAATGGCTTTCCTGAAATGCGGGGGTTCATACAAAACTTATTGACCGCCGCAAAGGTCTTATCTGAGGTATCAACACCGAGACGCTGCATACGGTTCAGCACCGCCGAGCGAGCTTTGCGCAGCCTTGCCTGATATGCTTCGCTGCTCTCACCCCTCTGCTTGCCTGATTGGAGGCAGTCGCACATATCTTCGTACTCGGCAATGGTCATCTCCCGTAACGATGAGGTGCGTCCATCTGTAAACTGCGACACCAGAACCTCCTTGTGCTGTTCGAGGTCGATGTGCTTCTCCTTTGCCAAGGCGTAGAACCTTGAATAGTTGCGTTTTCTCTTACTCATAGCGCTCTAATTCTTGTGCCCCTGCTGGGCGGTTTTCGGGTGTTATCGTTGTATCAATGAATACAGGCATCTGACACTGTTTTGCCACAGCCAACTCTATCTTTGCCCCCTCACTTTCCAAATAATCAGGCAAGAGGTATATGGCATCACATCGAAGCAGTATCGAAATATCCTTGCCCATCTGGTCCTCCCACGCTGCATCCCAAGGCAAACCATTGTCAAGTGGGTTTTTCGGTTCTAACCCGAAGCGCTTTACTTTCGCGCACGCTCTTTGGAACTTTGATATTACTTCCGAAATCGGCAACCCTGATATCTTGCCGCTGATATAAATTGTTTTGATTTCCATAGCTTATTGTTTTTGTGTTCTACCTTCCCAATATCTCTTTGCGCCATCTTCCCAGATGGTATATTCGCCTGTTGGCCCGATGAAGCGTCCTTTGCTAAATGCCTTGTACCCCTCTACCCATATTTTGAGCGATGCGTCATACATCATACGACCAGCTGGGCGACCATCGGGCATTCGCCCTTTGGTTTGGCTAACAAGAATTATAAGTTTATTCTTGTGGCGTTGGGTGAACTCCAAGAACTGCTTATAGGACATCTGTGTACATTGTACCGAGTCGATGACACAGAAGTCGGCAGAACGAGGCTTGGCGAGGCGTTCCGACAACTCCTCGAGCGTCATCTTGCCGTCTATCTGAAACCTGCTGCCACAGTCAGTCATACCGAGTCGGCGCAGGGTATTCTGCATCGTTAGGTCTGTTCCCTCCTCTTTGGAGAGGTAGATGCCTCGGAGTCCGAGGTTACAAAGAGCTTTGCAGAACAACACCACTGCCGAGGTCTTACCATTACCAGAATTGCCCCAAAAGAACACCACGCCTGAACGACCTATCGGACCGATGCAATTATCCCACGCACCCCCAAGTTCAAGCGTTTTGAACTTTTTGGCGAGGACTTGCTTTGCTGATAATGTGCGTGCCATTTGAATAGCGTTTGAATAGTGTTTGAATAGCGTTTTAGAGTCGTGATGCTGCCAATATGCGGAGCTGCTTGTGAATCTCCTTTTTCACTCGGCGGATATCGAAGTCTGCCAACTTTGCATCGGCTACCACCTTGTCAATGTTCTCATCAGCGGTGAGCCCATTGGCAATGCAGATGGCTCTGACCTCAAACTCGTTCACTTTGGTCAGCTGCACGAAACGGCGACAGATACGAGAGTACATCTCGGCGTAGCCCTTACGGTCTGCTGCCACGCCTCGGTTGATACGCTTCTCAATGTAAGGGGTTGAGAGGAACACCATACCGCACTTATCCTCCAACGCATTGTAGAGCGAGATATAATAGTACATTACCGAGTCGGTCAGTTTATCACCCTCGTCAAAGATGAGAAGCGGGTGGTCGAGCGTTACCAGCTCGGCAGTGATAGCGGCCAAGGTCTCACGCACGGTCAAGCCCTCGGTACGAATACCAATCTTGCGGGCGAGCTCACGCACAAAGTCTGACTTGTGCATATCCTCCGAGCAAGGCAGATAAAATACATTCTTGTGTCCTCGGGCGTAGATGGTGGCTGCGGTAGTCTTACCGATACCTGCAGCACCAACAATCCACGATACATTCTGGTACTGCTGGGCATCTTCAAGGAAGGTGCTAACATCTTTGAACGCTGCGGTACCACACAACTGCCAACCATCGACTTTGTTCGACTCAATTTGCGAGCGTATATTGCAGAACATCTCGTCGCTGATGTTCTCAAACTTGCCCTTCAAGATGGCGTTTACGGTTCCTGCACTTGTGCCTTTGAGCGAGTTCGCTGCTTTGGCTTGACTTGGGTAACGGCTAACATACTCGGCTAACTTCTCCGATATAGCCTGTTTCTGCTCGAATGATAATTGTTGTGTCATATCTCAAAATTTTTGATTAAAGTCTGTTCAATGCTGCCATAGGGTCGTAGTCCATATTGCTGACCGCCTTGGTGAATTCTCCCAACGATATCGGCTCAATACTCTGCTCGGCTGGTACCACTACCAGAGAGTCAGCAAGGCGCTCGTATTCTCTCTCTGATATACCTTTGGCTGCAGGGGTACGAAGTCCTCGCTGTTCAGGAGCAACACCGTGCTCCATTTCGAGAGCGTGAGCCTCCACCTGTCGGCGTATGCGTTCACGCTTGTTAGCCTCATCATTCCAGCGGATAAAGTCCATTTCGCCCTCCTGCTGCTCTTGTATTGCCCTGTGTATTGTGAGGTATGGGTATGCCATTGTCTCAAAGCGTAAGCCCATAGGGTTTTCGGTGTAGAGCATTGCACGGTCAAGTTTCTGCGGGTCGAAGCGAACAAAGAACTCTCGCCCTGTGTTACGACTACGCCACTCCATATCAGGCATACCATCCTCGGTAAGCACCTCAAAGGTGTACTCCTGCTTCTGATATTGAATTTTGATACCGCCATTTGTGAACACGCTTGGGCGGTCTGTGCGAATCCAGAACAGGTCCACCATATCGTGCTCGGATACTGCCACCGCCTCGGGGTTTACACTATCCCTATACATCTTCTCACGAGCGATACCTGTTGAGTGATGAGCCGAGGCGTTCCACTCCTGACGAGCCGTAGCATAAGCCACCATCAACTCCTCGTATGTGTATAACTGCTCCTTGTTAGCCTCGATGAACTCTCGGTTGATTTTCCACGCCTCCTTTGACGAGATATTACCGCCTGTAAATCGCCAATCCTTATGGAGTACCTGCTGCTGGAACCTACCAAATACAGACTCAATGCTCTTGCCCTGTGCATTATATGGGGCTGTTGGACGGGCTACTCGACAGATTGATGAGAAGAACTGCTTTGCAATAGCCTTCTTCTGACCGCCCTGATTATCGGTTACAATCTCAAATGGTTTGTGTCCAGCGGTCTCAATAGCCATACGGAAAGCTCGATATTGAGCATCGAAGTTCTCGGTTTGGCTGATGTGATATCCAAGCAGCATCTCGCTATACGCATCAATGACCTCATAGACCTGTACCGAGCGCATTACCAACTTTCCGCCCTCGTATGCCTTATAGTAGAGGTTGAGCTTCGTACCATCACCATACCACAAGGCATCGCGTACCATCGGCATCTCGGTCTTGTGCTGACGAGCAAAGAGTTTTTTAGCCTCGTACTCACCATACACTGCATCATACCACAAAGGCTTAACTTCGGGGCGTTCCAGATATGACAACAGAGCGTTCTTTGAGCGTAGCGGTTTCCAGCCCTTACGCTCTGCTATACGGTTGAACTCTTCGAGGATCTGCTGTGTTGTATAGACAGGAATATGGCAACGGCGCAGGGCGATAATCTGACGACCTGCCTCCTTGGTTATCTTCAAGGTGTTGCCATTGCCGAACTTACCAGATACGAGGCAGATGTAACCCTCGCTGGCATATTGGCGCAACTTATCACGCAGACGAGCTTCGCTCTTTGGGAGGGTGTGATTGTACACCTCACGAAGTTGCTCCGCCTGTGCGAAGATATTAGCCCAAATAACCGGGGTGTTATTGTTGCACGCTCGGCGCATTGCCTTCTGTGTGTTGAGCGAGTCTCGGAGAGCATTAAGCACTCGTGCGTTGATGATGTACTCCTCTTGCTTATCCTCTGGAATACTCTCGCCATTGGCGAGCTTATGAGTGCGGAAAAACTCCTGCGCTGCCATATCTTGGGGCAGCGATATCTCCTCTCGTTTCATTATGGTTTCTGGGTCGCCATACTTCGCCTCGAAACGCTCACGGAAGCGCAATGGTAGCGAACTGTACTCTATCAAAGCATACGAGCCAAGACCCTTGCCCTGACGCAGCACATTGAAATTACCCTTGCTGGCATTCCACTTGTACACAGAGAGACTCATCACAGCCTCGCCATCGTCAGCTCTTGTAAGGTCTTGGACCGTAACCGCTATTATCTTACCGTAAAACTCCATTGTGGTTCTCTTTTTGTTTAGATCCTGCATCGGGGCTCGAACCCGAACCTGCAACTCCTCGACTGTGCACCGCCGACTCATTGCCGCACTACCATTGTGCTATGCAGGAGGAAATCGCTACATCTGTGCTGTCATCTACAAACTTGGCGATTTATATACAGCCAACTGACAGACCGTTCTCGTCCATCTGGCAAGTGAAGCCATCGCTTATCAACTTAGTCACTACACTTGGGCAGCAGCGTGTGATGTGAATAGTCCATTTAGTGGTACCGAGGTCGCCCACAAAATGGTTCTTGGGCATATTGATTTTTATCTCTGTTGAGTGGTGCTGGGCTATGATAGCCATCGCTTTGTTAAACTGTTCGCGTGTCATATTGCTAATCGTTAAAAGTTATATCGTCAATGTTGCGGAGACCGGCAATTGTGTTAGTGAGCATATTCACATACTGCGTAAGCTCGTGATTGCGCCTCCATAGGTTGTCGTATCGCTCCATCTTCTCAGGGTCGGCGTCTGGGTATATTACACGATGTGATTTTACCAGCTCCGCCTGTTCTGCTCGGTTGCGGGCATACTCTCGGCGTGCCTTCGCAATTCTATTTTCGAGGTCCTTGATTATCTTCTCCATTGCTCTTCTTTGTTTTGATTTTACCGATAGTAGGCCACTTGGGACAACCGTACGATACGCATAGGCTGTATATCATACCACTGACAAACTCCTGCGTTGCATTGAACTCAATGCCCCTATCCGGGATATACTGAAACTCCACCTTATAGGTCAGCAGGTAATAAGAAACCTTACCCAAATAGTTTGTCGCCAAGTATCTACTCTCTTTTGCCATACCTACTCCTCGTTTAGTGTATCAGACAACGACTGCGCTTCATATACGATGCGTGTCCAATCACGCAACAGCACCTTCTCAAACACCTTGATAACTTCGCCATCACACGAGATGGTTGCAATCTCCTTCTTGTTTTCAAACTCCACTCGAACATTGTTCGGGAAGGTTTGAATAATACCGAGTACCGTGCCCTCGCCGTGTATATACTTGGTCTCACAGTTCGGCATAAAGCCTTCGGGAGTCTGGAAGTTGTTTTTCACAACACCGCCCATGTTTAGAGCAGCCCTACGGATCTTCTTTGCCAAGTCGCTATCCGTAACATAATTCAGAGCTGCCCAAATCGTCTGTCTGCTCTTGCCAAAGAGGCGTGCCAACTGAGCCTTCTTTGCGTTTGGTAAATCGATGAACTTCATATCCTATTCTTTATTAGTAAATATCCTATTGTTTAATCGATAAAAATCATTACCTTTGTTCCCGTCTTAACTGTTAAGACGATGCAATATTAGTAGTTTATTTTCTAATATACAAATTATTTGCGAGATTTTTTTCTATTATTTTTATGGGAGCGATAGAGAGATTACGCCAATTTGTTGAGCATAAAGGAATTAGCAAATATCAATTTTACAAGGCAACAGGTCTTGCGAATGGGTATCTTGACAGAGATGGCAGTATTGGTAGTGATAAATGCGAGAAGATAATCTCGCAATATCCGGAAATAAGTTTAGAGTGGTTAGTTCTTGGCGTAGGGGATATGCTAAGGGAATGTAACATCTCAGCACCAACAATACAAGAGCAGTTCCCCCTTCGCACGGATCGAACCATAGGGTTGCAGAGCATCCCGCTTTACGAACTTGATGCGACTGCGGGATTAGTGTCTTTATTCGATACGGAAACACGCCATATACCAATCAACCATTTGCAGATACCTGACCTCCCTCCGTGCGATGGAGCTCTATATGTGCGAGGCGACTCAATGTATCCTCTGCTAAAAAGCGGCGACATCGTACTATATAAAGAGATACCCAACGGAGTGCAGAGCATCCTCTGGGGCGAGATGTATCTGCTGTCGTTCACCCTTGATGGCGAAGACTATATTACTATTAAGTATATACAGAAGGGGGATGATGAGCGCACTGTGCGCCTTGTTAGCCACAACCCACATCACTCGCCAAAGGATATACCGGCAGACTCTATTCGAGCGCTGGCACTTGTCAAGGCAAGTGTACGCTTCAACACAATGGGATAGCGTTTGTTCAGGAAGTTATCTTCCCGATGATACGCTTTTCACGCACTTTTTAGACACAAAAAACAGCGAGGTACGCAATGTATCTCGCTGTTTTTCATTACATTCCCACGATATTCAAGGGTGATTTTGCGTGTATTTTTATGTAGTTAAGGGGTAGTTTGAGCGTAATTTTCTGCACAAATTCGGGAGTATTTTGTCATTAAGTAGCATTTTGGGTGTCAATATTTACACAAAAAACTATCCCTAAACCTATCCCTAACGCATACATTTCGTTTTGAACTTGCAAAAATAGGCTATCCCTAAACTCAACCCTAAACCTATCCCTAAACTCAATTGTTCGGGGAGGGGCAAGGGTGCAATCCCCGCTATTTGAAAGGTCTTTGAGTAGCGTTTGAACGCCTGATTTGAACGCTTCGAAGGTGCACCGGCAAGGTAGCGAGCGACAAGGGTACACAATAGCCCAAAATCGCCCCTCTGGTGGCTTTTAGCGTGGGTTTAGCCATAACTATACAGATACAACAACGCCCCGAAATCAGGCGGTTTATTGCCGTTTTTCAGGGCGATGTAACATTATCGCTCGAACGCTGCGTTCAAATTGCAGTCGAATGTAACGCAAAAGTAACGCCGATGTAACATTTCGTTTTGCAAGGCTTCGGGGCTGTCAATCTCTCTAACTCTTTGATAACTATATAGGTTATATCTCTATACTCCTCTATATTGTTATACACATTTCGTTTTTACCCCCGTATATTATAAATATTAATAATAGTGATTTTCTGGTCAATTACCT
>JAGBUB010000019.1 GCA_017631035.1 Alistipes sp. | reverse complement strand
GAATCTAACTTTAAAGCCATATTTGTCGAATTTTAATTGTTCAGTGAATTGATTACAGGCTGCAAACGTAGAAAGCCACTACTACGGCCATAAAGCCGAGAACTACCAAAGTAGAGACGATCTTTGAAGCGCACTTCAAGCGGGGATACCAAGTATCGTTAGCCCAACCTACTGTCTGGAACATTGACCATACACCGTGGTTAAGGTGCAACCAAAGAGCAGCCAACCATACGATGTAGAGAACAACGTTGTACCACTGTGAGAATGTGTACTCGATAAGAGCAGCACCATCGGTGGGTGAAAGACCCAATGAGTTCTCGTGGTGACCCAAAAGCTCAACGAACATCATCTTTGACCAGAAGTGAGCCAAGTGCAAGAGCAAACCTACAACAACGATGAAGCCCAACAAAAGCATATTCTTTGAAGACCACTCTACGCCGGGCTCATTCACAGTCACAGCGTAACGCTGAGTACCGCGAGCCTTGTAGTTGTTTACGGTGAGAATCAACGCGTAAACAAAGTGGAGAACAACCAAAGCACCCAAACCTACTGTTGCAACAACAGCATACCAGTTGGCACCAAGGAATGCACATACCATGTTGTAAGCCTCAGCGCTGATCAACGCAACGAGGTTCATTGACATGTGGAAGAGAAGGAAGAGAACGAGGCAACAACCTGTTACGCTCATTACAAGCTTCTTTCCAAGAGATGAATTACATAAAAAACAGCTCATAATTTAAAGATTTTGTTTATTTTTGTTTGTGAAATTGTTTTTGCATAATTTAGCGCAAAGATAATAATTCTTTCGAAGAAACAGCCTATTTAGGTGAACTATTTTACGGTTAATAATGTAGTTTTTGTCGAAAATGGATAAGAAAGATGTACGACGACGCATAAAAGCGGATGTTTTGAGCCTTTCGGCCGAGTCGCGCGCCGAGCAGTCACGCCGTGTGGTCGAGCAACTGCGCGATATAATCGAGCAGAGCAAAGCTCGCGTGGTGGCGCTCTTTGCGCCCTTGTCGGACGAGGTGCAGATAGGGGAACTTATCTCGCAACTTTCGAGCCGTGTTGCCCTGCCACGAGTGGGTGATATGGCCGACGGAACTCCCGATATGGCGTTTTTATACTATGATAGTCGGGCTCTTGCCGTGGGGGCATACGGCATACAAGAGCCTCAAGCGGGTGAGCCGTGTGCGATCTGCGACATTGATGTGATGGTGGTGCCCGGTGTAGCTTTTACATCGGCCGGTGAAAGGCTTGGTCGCGGAAAAGGTTACTACGATCGCTATATGGCCCGTGAGGGTTTTCGTGCGATGACAATCGGTGTGTGTTATGCGTGCCAGCTGTGCGATGAGTTGCCCGTCGAGGAGCACGACAGAAGGGTAGATATGGTTGTATCTGCGGTTTAATGTTGATAGACGACTACTATAAAATAAGGGTGCCCAATGCGTTGGGCACCCTTATTATTACTTAATTTTTGTTAAATGTCTTTCTCCTCTACGACCCAACGGTACAGCCATACCGAAGGTGATGTTCATATTGCTCTGGCTGATAGGAACCCATTGTGGAGTCTTCTCGCAGAGTAGCAGGTCGGTTGCCACAAACAGGTTGATAAATCCGGGGCAGATGTTGAGTGCCACACCTGCAGCGGTGCTGTCGCCGCCAAAGTATGAGAAGCTACCCGATGCGTGTAACCACTTAAATGGTCGGAAGTTAACCGATGCGGTGAGGTTATGACGTGTCTTGTACTCCCAGAACTTGGCACTGTAGAATAGACCAAAACCTATGCGGCGGTTCAAGATGCTGTACTCGGCACCAGCGTTTACCGATGCGCGCAACGCCTTGGTAAGGCCACTGTTATCGGCCACGGCAAAGCTCAACTCATCCAAATCCAATGAAGGCTGTGTAGCCTCGCCATCGGTGCCGATCTCTACGCCTGTGAATTCTACATCCTCATCAACCTTACCTACGGCACTGCTCTCGCTCGACCACGCCATAAAACCGATGTCGTTGACCGAGAGCGAAAGTTGCAGTTCGGGCAAGATGTCGTATGTTGCACCGATATCAACGCCAAAGCCGTAGCCGGCAGGAACTTTAACCTCCTCACCCATATCGTCGAAATTATAGATTCGTGTTCCGTCGCTCGATACGTCGGTGCCAGGGACTAAGCCCGATACCTCGAGTGTTCCTGCTGTGTGAGCATACCAACGGTCGGCGCCCATATATGCTTCGAAATCGCTGAAGTTGAATGCAACACGTGCCGCACCAACGAGGAACTTACCGCGTACGCCGAGGTAGAGTTTGTCGATTATGGGGAATGAGTATGAAAAACTTGTCTCGATGTAGCTATCCAGGCTCATACCAAGATTGGCGAAGTTGCCTGAGTTGCCATTTTTTACAAAGTCGAAGAATTGGTAGGGTGCTCGCGCGTCGGCATTAACACGCATATTCACTTCTACAGACCAGAAGTTACGCTTATTCTTGGTGTAGGCTCCAAATCCTATAAGGTCAAGCTTGGCGCCTGCGCCTATGCGATTCATATCGTCCAAGCCCGCTAGAGCCAACGAGGCGGGAACGCCTGAGTTGAGGATTGTTGTGAGCTTGCCGTTCTGCATAGTGAGGAAGTTGTCGAGTGCGATGTTGCCCTGCACGTCGGCTTGAATTCCTCCTATGAAGGGAATATTTACATAACCACGATTGGGTGCAAAGGCGGGATTCCACTGGCTGCGAGCAACCGAGCCCTCCATAAAGTATGATGTGGCATTCTGGGCCGAAGCACTCACAACGAGAAGTGCTGCGAAAAGTAGAGTATATATCTTTTTCATAGTTGTTCGGCGTTTAGATGTTTAGTCCTCCTGTTTTGCGCAGGCTAATCGATATGCTAATCTCGCTATTGTCGTTAAACTGCTCGTTGGGGTAGTAGCGCTCGAGCGAGATGGGCATCACAAGTTGTGAGCCGTTGAAGAGGGTCTGCAGATCCTCGCGATAGATACGTACATCGTCGATTGGCGTTGTCGTGTTGCTGTCGATGAGGATGTTGCCCAAATCGATGTCGGTGTACTCGATGGTGGGACGTATGCGGAACTGGAATGGGAACCCGCTCTTGGTCTCTCCGAACAGGTAGAGCGCATTTACGGCATTCTCCTCCGATGATGGGTCGAGGTTCTCGGTGAGCATCTGCTCAATATCTTCCGATATGTCAAGCGCAGGAATCTCGGTGTCGATGTTCTCTAAGTTGATGTCAATCAAATCTTCAGCCGACATATCCTGCAAAATACCCTCTATTTCGTTGGGGTATGATACGAACAACTGCGCAAGAATCTCAGCGCCATTGGCGATAGATGTGTTGATTAACTGTGATGATGCTGTCTTAAGAGTTGCATTGCCAGAGTTGGAAAGTTGCTCGATGAGCTCTGCTCTGAACTCCGTCATAACGTGCGAAGCAACCTCCAGACGTTTTGCCTTGTCGGTGTGCATCTCAGCAAACAGAGCATCCATAATCGACTGCAGGTAGGTGGGGTTGTTGCTGAGCGCCTTAATATCTACATAGTTGGCGTTATTGGGCAATGTTGTCGGGAGCCATATGTTGATTTGCTCACGCAACTCCATAATCGAAGAGTAATCGTGCTCAACATTCTGGCAGATATCCCCCGAATTGAATTTGACTGTCACCAGCGGCATCAGGAACTCGCTCTCGTCGCCACCTATGGCGATACCATCGGACTCGATGTTCGTTAAATCGAACTGCTCGTTGATGCACGCTACTTGCAGGCACGCCGCGGCCGATAAGACGAAAAGTAAAAATCGTTTCATAAGAATGTGTATATGGTTAGAAATGAAATGTAAGTCGCTTATGTAATAATACAAATGTACGAAAAAAAATCTCAAATTTGCCACATTGTCTGCAGAAAATGTTCTTTGGGATGATTTGTCGGGCAAAGTATGTAATTTGAAAATAATTTCGTTATTTTTGCTATATGATAGAGTCTCTCAACATAAAGGAGTCGTTGCGCGAACAGGTGGCTGCCTTGCCCCTTGAGCCGGGTGTGTATCAGTTTCTGGATAAAAATTCGGAAATTATCTACGTAGGCAAAGCCAAATCGTTGCGCAAGCGCGTCTCGTCGTACTTTATGCAGAGTCGCGACCATTCGGCCAAGGTGCGTGTACTCGTGAAGCAGATTTGCGCTATCCGTCACATCGTTGTGGGTAGCGAACAGGACGCTCTGTTGTTGGAGAACTCGCTTATCAAGACCCATAAACCCCGCTATAACATCCTGCTCAAGGACGACAAGACCTATCCGTGGATTGTCCTTCGTAAAGAGAATTTTCCGCGCGTGGAGTCGACTCGTTTGTTGCGCCACGACGGCTCGCAATACTTTGGTCCCTATGGCTCCATATCAATGCAACGCTCTGTGTTAGAGTTTATTCGTGAGGTTGTCCCTCTGCGTACCTGCAAACTGAATCTCTCGCCGCAGGCTATCGCTCGAGGCAAGTATGGAGTCTGCTTGCAGTACCACCTTGGCAACTGCAAGGGTCCCTGCATTGGCGAGCAGAGCGAGGAGGAGTATAGCCAGCTCACCGATATGGTGCGTTCTGTTTTGAAGGGTGATTTGCGCCCTGTGCGCCGTTACTTGGAGGAGAATATGCAGGCTGCGGCTGCCGATCTGCGTTTCGAGGCGGCGCAACGATTCAAGCAGCGTCTGGATGCGCTGGCCAACTACCAGAGCCGCTCGGTGGTGGTGAGTGCCAAGATTGTCGATTGCGATATTTTCTCACTGCTCGAGGATGACGATGTGGCCTATTGCAACTTTATCCGTCTGCGTCACGGCTCCATCGTGGCGCTGCATACGGTACGCCTAACGACTGGTGTCGATTCCACCCGCGAGGAGATGCTCTCGGCGGCCATTCAGTATATTGTCGAAAATATCGCTGGCGACCTCTCGCGCGAGGTGATTGTGCCCTTCCTGCCCTCGGCCGCTATTCTGTTCGATAAGGTGGTCTTCACCGTGCCCAAGCGTGGCGAGAAGGCCGACTTGCTGGAGTTCTCACTCAAGAGCGCCCGCATCTACCGAGCCGAGCAGATGAAGAATCTGGAGATAAAAAACCCCGAACGCCACACCGAGCGACTGATGAGTGCTATGCAACGCGAGTTGCACCTCGACCATCAGCCCCGCCATATAGAGTGCTTCGATAACTCTAACTTGCAGGGTACTAACCCGGTAGCCTCGTGCGTGGTGTTCCGCAATGGCAAGCCTTCGCGCAAGGAGTATCGCCACTTCAACGTAAAAACCGTTGTCGGCCCCGACGACTTCGCCTCTATGCGCGAGATTGTCTATCGTCGCTACTCGCGTCTGTTGGAGGAGGGTGCCGAATTGCCCGACCTGATAATTGTGGATGGTGGCAAGGGCCAGCTCTCGAGCGCCTACGAGGTGCTGTGTGCGTTGGGTATCGAGAGGCGTGTGCCCATTGTCGGCCTTGCCAAGCGTATCGAGGAGGTATTCTTCCCTAACGACCCCGAGCCATACTACCTAAGCCGCACGGGCGAGCCGTTGAAGGTGGTGTGTCATATTCGTGACGAGGCGCACCGCTTCGGCATCACGTTCCACCGCCAGAAGCGTAGCCAGGCCTTCATCAATAGCGAGTTGGAGCAGATTGCGGGCATCGGTTCGAAGAGCCTGAATGCGCTCTTGCGTCGTTTCCACACGGTTACGGGTGTACGCGAGGCTACCGTTGAGGAGCTTACGGAGGTTGTAGGCGCAGCGCGTGCGAAAAAGATTATCGACTATTTTAACCCTAAACTATAGATTTATGAGAAAAACAATTTTATTATTTGCCCTTGCCCTTGCCTCTATCTGCGGAGTTAAGGCTCAGAGCCTTGCGCTTAAGGATATCTACATCCGCGACCCCTACATTATGCCCGTCGAGAAGGAGGGCGTTTACTATATGTACGCATCATCTTCTACGAGCGAGAATGGTCAGACCTATGGCGGTATGGTGGCCTATAAGAGTCGCGACCTTAAGTCGTGGGAGGGCCCTGTGCGTGTGTTCGACGTGCCACGCGACAACTGGATTACAGGCACCGTGTGGGCGCCCGAGGTGCATAAGTATAAGGGAAAGTATTACCTCTTCGGCACACTCAATAGCGACATTCTCTGGAAGGCGACCGAGAAGGGTCACCCCGCCTATTCGCATCGTGCAACGCAGATTTTCTGGTCTAAGAAGCCCGAGGGTCCATTCCTTCCCTTCGAGAGTAAGCACCCCCACACCCCGCTGGGAGAGATGTGTCTCGATGGCACGCTGTGGGTCGAGGATGGAGTGCCCTATATGATCTACTGCCACGAGTGGGTGGAGATGGGCGACGGCACGATGGAGCTCGTCGAGCTCAAGCGCGACCTCTCGGCTACGGTGGGTCAGCCTATGCGTCTGTTCTGCGCCTCGGCGGCCGAGTGGTCAACAGGCTCGGAGCGTGCCGATGGCTCACGTACCTATGTGACCGATGGATGCTACCTCTATCGCACCAAGACAGGCAAGCTGCTGATGATTTGGTCGAGCTTTAAGAATGGCGACTATGCCATCGGTATCGCCGAGTCGACTACGGGCAAGATTATCGGCCCGTGGCGTCAGCAGGCCGAGCCCTTGTTCGATAAGCACGGTGGCCACGGTATGATTTTCCGCACTTTCGACGGCCGCTTGTGCGTAGTGCTTCACGCCCCCAATTCGCCTGCAGGTCAGGAGCGTGCCCATATCTTCGAGATTGAGGACCTTGGCGACACCTTACGCCTTAAGGGCGAGATTTCTCAGTAGCCCTTCAGCCGATATGCGAAAAGGAGAAACATTGCGTTTCTCCTTTTTTAGTTTTACATCGTAAATTAGTTGTGGCGTTATTCACCTGGCGACGGCAACCCTCCTCGCCACAAAAAATCCACCCCGAGAGGTGGATTTTTTTCTGCAAGCCATTAGCTTATGGGATAAGGTTAATGGTGTAGGTCTGCGTATGCTCGCCACACTTGTAGGTAAGCGTAACTGCCACAAGGTCGGTGGTGTTCAGACGCTCAATAAGCCACGACTTGCCGTCATCATTCTTTGTCACCTTAATCTTGCTTGTATCGCTCGATGTAAGGGTGTATTCCGTGTTGGGAATTTGATAGTCATCAAACTTTCCTACATATGCAATCTCTTTGTAATACTTAATGAATCTGAGTTTTGTAACCTTTTGACTCCAATTACATTTATTTCCCCTTATTGCGATATCCTCGAAGAAGGTGTCTGATAACTGTCCAATACGTTCAAATAGTAT